>CAZDLW010000025.1:0-33693 GCA_964505975.1 uncultured Bifidobacteriaceae bacterium
TACCCGCGGTCGAACTGCATGCCTTCGACCACGTCCATTGAGGTCTCCAGCGTCTTGGCTTCTTCAACGGTGATGACGCCGTCCTTGCCGACCTTGTCCATCGCCTCGGCGATGATTTTCCCGATCGTGGCGTCGCTGTTGGCCGAGATCGTGCCCACCTGGGCCACCATGTTCCCCGACACCGGCCGGGACATGTTCTTGATCTCCTGCACGACGACTTCGACGGCCTGCTCGATGCCGCGCTTGAGATCCATGGGATTGGCGCCGGCCACGACGTTCTTGGCGCCTTCGCGATAGATGGCCTGCGCCAGCACGGTCGCCGTCGTCGTGCCATCGCCTGCCGTATCCGAGGTCTTGCTGGCGACTTCGCGCACCATCTGCGCGCCCATGTTCTCGAGGGGATCCTTGAGTTCGATCTCCTTGGCAACCGTGACGCCGTCCTTGGTGATCGTCGGCGAGCCGAACTTCTTGTCGAGCACGACGTTGCGCCCCTTCGGGCCCAGAGTAACCTTTACTGCGTCTGCGAGCTGGTTGACGCCGCGCAGAATGGCCTGACGCGACTGCTCACCGTAAATGATCTGCTTTGCCATGTCCTAGACTCCATCCGTCGCGCAGCTGGTCGCCGATCGGCTCCGGGAGGAGCCGTGTCGGCGCGTGACACGCCGCGCACTTCAGCTGTTACTTCGAATCGAGCACGGCGAGAACTTCGTCCTCGCGCATGATGAGGTATTCCTCACCATCGATCTTGATCTCCTGTCCGGAATACTTTCCGAAGAGGATCGTGTCACCGTCTTTCACGTCGAGCGGTTGGCGTTTGCCGTCGTCCTTGACCTTTCCCTGACCGGCGGCGATGACCTTCCCCTGCTGCGGCTTTTCCTTCGCCGTGTCGGGAATGATGATTCCGCCGATCTTCTGTTCGCCTTCCTCGAGGCGCTGTACGATGATGCGGTCGTGTAGCGGTCTGACTTTCATGTGTCGTCGACTCCAGCAGTCTGGTAGTGAGCGGCGGGGCGAGGGCCCCTCGATATTGCCGGACTCGCCAGCCGGCGAGGGCGGGTCCGGGGATTGGCGCGCACAGGCACTGAGTGCTAGCACTCACCGTGCACGACTGCTAATTCTAGTGGCGATAGAAAAAGTGTGTCAAGGGCAACGCCGTCAGGGCCGGTGCAGCCGGTATTCGGCGACCTTGCGACTCAGCGTGTTCCGGTGCATGCCCAGCAGGTCGGCAGCCTTGCCGAGGTTGCCGTCCGACCGGGTCAGCACGTGGGCGATGAATCGCTTCTCGAACTCCCGCTGTGCGTCCTCGTACCGGATGCCCTTGCTGACCATTTCGTCCACCAGGCGGTCTAGTTGTTCCCGTATCGCCATGGCCGTCAGCACCGCGCGAAAGAGGTGATGCCGCGAACGGCGCCCGGGCGGACACCGGCTGGAGGATGGCGACGGCCGAGGACCCCGTGGTCTCCACAGGGCCTGAGACAGCAGGTGGCAGTCACTCGAGTGATCGTCCGGTGAGGCGTCGAAACGCGTCCAGATACTTTTGTTGCGTGTGCATCACCACCTCGTCGGGAAGTGCGGGCACGGGCGGCTGCTTATTCCAGTGAATCCGCTCGAGGTAGTCGCGCACGTACTGCTTGTCGAAGCTTGGCTGCGGCCCGCCGGGATGGTATGCATCACGAGGCCAGTAGCGTGACGAGTCCGGTGTCAACGCTTCGTCAATCAGCACGATCTCCCCGGTGGGCATCAGGCCGAACTCGAACTTCGTATCTGCAAGGAGGATCCCGCAGGCTTCGGCGTGCGCGGCGCCACTTCCATAGAGGGCGAGCGTCAGCTCGCGCAATCGGCCGACGAGGTCCGACCCGACCAGCCGCGCGGCCTCGGCTTCGCTGATGTTGATGTCATGGCCCGTGGTGGCCTTGGTGGCCGGCGTGAACACCGGTTTGGGCAGACGATCCGATTCCTGCAAGCCGGCAGGCAGCTCGATTCCGCATATCCGGCCCGTCTCCCTGTACTCCTTCCAACCCGAGCCGGCGAGGTACCCGCGCGCGACACACTCCAGCGGAAGGGGAGTCGCCTTGCGGACGAGCATCGAGCGGCCGCGCAGAATCTCGGCGAAAGGCTGCACGGCCGGTGGATACTCGGCAACGTGCATCGTCAAGAAATGATTCGGGACCATCGTCTGCGTGCGCTCGAACCAGAACGCGGAGAGCTGGGTGAGCACGCGGCCCTTGTCCGGGATCCCGGAACCGAGCACGTAATCGAACGCCGAGATGCGGTCGGTGGCGACCATGACGATCGTGTCGCCCAATTCGTACAAGTCCCGAACCTTGCCGCGGACGGGGGAAGCCAGTCCATCGAAGCGTGTCTCGAGCAGGGCGGCAGTGACTGGCACGAACGTCCTTTGGGAAGGGCGGATCTTACCGACTCGGCGACATCGTGGCAACCGTACGCAACAGTACCGGCCTCCGATTCGAGAGACCCTGATATATTGTGGGCGCACCGAGATCTGCTATTCACGGATCGCGGCCACGTCCGGTGCGCCTCCTCGAGCTTGCATGCGTATTCGCACAGCCGTCGTATTGCTTCTGGCGATTGCCCTGCTCGCATGGTTCCTGCAACACGCCGACCTCGCGGAGGTGTGGGGACACGTCAAGAGCGCACGGGTCGACTACCTGCTCGTTGCCGCTATCTGCGTCGGGCTCTCTTATTGGATGCGTGCCATGCGCTGGCGGCACCTGCTGTCGCCCATCGGGCCTGCGCGATTTCGTACCGTGCTTCGAACCACCCTTATTGGGTTCGCCGCGCTCGGCTTGCTGCCGGCACGAGCCGGCGACGTGCTGCGACCGTATCTGCTCGCGCGCCGCGAAGGGCTGCGGGCATCGGCTGTGTTCGCGACGATCGTGATCGAACGCGTGCTCGACCTGATGGCGGTGCTTGGTCTTCTGGCGGTGTACGTGTGGGGCTTTGCGGATCCGCACTCGCTGCCGCCGAGCCTGCTCAGGCCCATCGAGGCGTCGGCGGCAGTGGCCGGGACCGTTGCGCTCACGCTGCTGGTTGTGATGTGGCTGCTGGCCGCCCATCCGGAACGCGTGGGCACGCTGGTGCTGATGGCGTCCCGGGTGCTGCCGCAACGCGTGACGCAGCGGCTCGTGCGGCTGGTCAGCACGTTCGTCATGGGATTCGCGGTCACACGCAAGCCGAAGGCGTTGCTCTGGTCGGTGCTGTGGTCCGTTCCGCTCTGGGTCGTCATCGCGGCCGAGGCCTGGGTGGTCACGGTGGCGTTTGGCATCGACATGCCGTTCACGGGCAGCTTCCTACTGCAGGCGCTCCTCGTGATTGGCGTCGCCGTACCCACGCCGGCCGCGGTAGGCGGGTTTCACGAAGCCTATCGAATCGGCGTCACCACGTTCTTCGGTGCAGCGAACGATCAGGCGGTAGCCGCCGGCATTGTCGTGCATGCGCTGGCGTACATACCGGTTGTGCTGATCGGGATCGTGCTCATGGCCCAGGACGGCCTCAGCTTCGGCCGCCTCCAGGAGTTCGCCGGGGCGGCCCGTCACAAGGAGTTGGCTTCCACCGATGAAGTGCCCATTCTGCGGTCATCTGGGCGATAAGGTCGTCGACTCGCGCGAGAGCAAAGAGGGGGAGGTGATCCGCCGACGGAGGGAATGTCTGGATTGCGGCCGGCGTTTCACGAGCTATGAGCGCATCGACGAGATCCCGTACATGGTGATCAAGAAGGACGGCACACGTGAGCGGTTCGAGCGGCAGAAGCTCATCGCCGGCTTGCTGAAGGCGTGCGAGAAGAGGCCGGTCAGCATTGCGGCCATCGAGGCCGTGGCGGACAAGGTGGAGGCGACGTTGCAGGACCGCCCCGAAAAGGAGATGCTGACGGAAGAAGTCGGCAGTCTCGTGATGGAAGAGCTCAAGCGGCTCGACAAGGTCGCCTACGTCCGGTTCGCGTCCGTCTACCGGCACTTCCGCGATATCAGCGAGTTCATGACCGAGCTCAAGGAGCTGCTGAACGCGAAGGAGTGACGGCCGTTCGCGGGACTATCTCGGCTCGCTCCCTTCGATGGGCGCCACGCCTCTCGGGGTTCCGGGTGCTGGTTGGCCGCCAAGTGCCGACCGAGCACCGGACCGTAGCAGCTGCGTTTCGCCAGGCCCCTGGAACAGGCGGTAGCCCTCTCGCGTGTCCTTCCAGGCGAGTGGGCCCCCGAGCGTGAGACCGGCCTGTCGCGTGGCGTCGAAAACGCGGGTGACGAGCGCCTCGTACTGGGCATCGCCCTGGCGCAGCCCCGAGAAGCTGCTGAGGTCCGTGCTCGCCACGAAGATTGCGTCGATGCCGGGGACCCCGGCGATCCGGTCCACGATCGCGACGCCCTCGGGATTCTCGATCATGGCCACGATCATGATGTTGTCGTTGGCAGTCCGCCGATAGTCGGCACCCCAGAGGGCCCCGTACTGACCGCCGCCCTGGCTGCGCCGCCCGAGGGGCGGGTACTTGGCGAACCTGACTGCGGCTTCAGCCTTCTCGACCGTGTCGACCATGGGAACGATGATCCCGAGTGCCCCGACGTCGGTGGCCTTCTGGATGTCGCCCTCGGTGGCATCGGGAACGCGGATGAAGGGGACGGCGGGCGCATCCTTGCAGGCCATGATCATCCGGGCGACGTCCTGGTACGTCAGCGGGCTGTGTTGCATCTCAATCCACGTGAAGTCGAAGCCGGACGTCGCCATGGCACAGTAGGTGTCGGGGTCGGAAAGGTAGACTGTGCCGCCGACAACCTGCCTGCCGTCCTGGAGCTTCTGTTTGACCGTGTTGTACAGACGCACGGACCCGCCCGGGTCACCCTGCGCATGTGCGGATACCGCCAAGGGCAACACGATCGCCGCAACCGTCACGCACCGACGCATTCGACGCACTGTCATGTCTACACCTGCCTTCCGGCGGGAGACTACACGAAAACGCGGACACCTGAAAGACCTGGCGTCACCGTGGTGCGTCCGGGGGGCCGCCGGTCCCTCCGGTGTCGATGGCGTCCAGTTTCCGCAGCCGTGTCTCGAGCACCTGATCCGCTCGAAAGCTCCTGAGCTGTAAAAAGTGTTCGGCGACGGCGACCAGGGCGGCCGCCGGTACCAGGCCGACCACCTCGCTTTCCAGGACTGCGACACCGTGGCGGGCCGCTTCGTGCTGGACCGTCTGGAAGACGCGGAACAGGGGTGTCCGTTCGAAATTGGTGAGGTTCATCGAGACCTGGACGATGCCGTGAGCCTCCAGTCGCAATCCAAGGGCCTTGACGAAGCGGAAGCCGCCGCTGCTGTGACGAACGGCCGCCGCGATGGCCGTCGCGACGTCCAGGCGATCCGTCGCAAGGTTGATGTTGTACGCGATGAGCGGCATCCTCGCACCGATGGCCGATGCCCCCGCACTGGGGTGCGGCTGAGGTGGTCCGAAGTCGGGCGCCCACTCGGCCGTGCGCATCCGGCCAGCCAGGCCTTCGAACTGTCCGCGACGGATGTCCTCCAGGTGTCGACGGGCGGGACGGGTTGCGGCGTCTTCGTACAAGAACACCGGGATCGAAAACCGATCCGACACGTCGGCCGCCGTCTGCCGCGCGAGCGCCACGCAGTCGGCCATCGTTACGCCCTCGATCGGAACGAACGGCACGACGTCCACGGCGCCGATGCGGGGGTGCGCCCCTCGATGCGTCCGCACATCGATTCTGCTGACGGCGACCTCGAAGAGCGCGAGCACCGCGTCCCTCAGCGGGTCTGCTTCGCCGGCGAATGTCAGGACCGTGCGGTTGTGGGTGGTGTCGCTGGAACGGTCGAGCAGGCGGACGCCCCGGATTCGCCCCACGGCGTCCGCGATCTCCTCGACGACCTGCGGTCGCCGCCCCTCGCTGATGTTCGGGATGCACTCGATGATCGCCATGCGTCGCTTTTATCACGGGACGCCGCGAGCATGAGCCATGCGAGCGTACGTGCGTCACCGACACAGCGACTCGGGATGGTGGATTCATTGACCCGGTCGCGGCGTTTGCTCGATAATCGCGTGTGCGCGAGCCACGTCGATGCAGAGAGTCCGACTCTGAATCCAACGCGCACTTCACATCCTGGGCGGGCGCGACACGCGTCTGGCAGGCGCGCGGGTCCGGTCCTCGGGCCCCTGTGGTCGTCATGCGGCCCCCGAACGAGTCATGAAGTGCCCGAAGTGCGACTATCTGGGATTCGAGACGGGCGACCGGTGCAGGAACTGCGGCTACGACTTCTCGTTGCTGCGCGTCAGAGATGCCGGCAGCCAGGTCTCCGACAGGACAGCCGCACGACCTGAAGTCGGCGCAGCGGCTCGCAGGGCCCTGCCGGTCGTTCGTCCGGCTGCAGGACGGATGCCCCTTTTCGTCCGCGAGGCAGAGCTGCCTGACGAACCACTTGTCAGACTTCCACCGGCGCCCCGGCCCCCGCTCGCGGTGCGCCGCACGCCGGAGACGACGCGCAGCCGCGCGACAGGACAGCCGTCGAGCCGGGCCACGGCGCCCCGACTGGCATTCACTGATGACGCGTCCTCGGCGGTCGGTAGCGCGGCGGCGGCAGAAAACACCCACCAGTCCAGTGCCCAAGGCCACCCGGTCTGCGTGAGCAGTGCACGCCGCGTATCGGCGGCGTTGCTGGACCATGCGATCCTGCTGCTCATCGACTTCGTCGTGGTCTACCTGACGCTGCAAATGGCTCCGGTGGCCGTGCACGATTGGCGGGCGCTGCCGCCGTTGCCGTTGCTGACATTCCTTGCCCTCGTCAAACTCGCGTATTTCTGGACGTTCACTGCCGCAGGAGGGCAGACGATCGGCAAGATGGCCACGCGTATCCGGGTCGTGACGGCGGATGACGGACGTGTCGGCCTCGCGCGCGCGTTGCAGCGGACGCTCGCCGGATGCGTCTCGTTGACGACGCTCGGCGTCGGTTTCCTGCCTGCCCTCGCAGGGGTCGACCGGCGGGCGCTCCACGACCGTGTCGCCGGGACGCGCGTGGTACCGATGCCAACGGCCTGACGTACGGACCGAGTGGCGGCCCAGATCCTGCGTCGCGTCGGGCTGTTCGTTGCCACGTGTGGCTATCTCGGATACGTGCCGATTGCGCCTGGGACGTTCGGGTCGGCTGCCGGACTTGCCGTCTTCTACGTGGTGCGCCACGCGGAGTCGGCCGGTGTCGAAGTCGCCGTGATCGCCGCGCTCTTCACCGTCGGCGTCTGGGCCGGAACCGTCGCGGAGCGTCACTTCGGCGCGACCGATCCTGCACCAATCGTCGTGGACGAGGTCGTGGGAATGCTCGTCACGCTCGCCTTGTTGCCCGTCAACGTGACTGGTGCCCTTGTCGGCTTCGTGGTGTTCCGGATTCTCGACGTTCTCAAGCCCTGGCCGTCGGCCCGGCTCGAAGCACTCCCCGGGGGGCTTGGTGTCATGGCGGACGATGGGATGGCGGCCATCTACGGCAATATCCTCATGCGCGGCCTGATAGCCGTGGCACCCGTGGGATGGCTAGTGTGACACTCCTGACCCGGGCCGCCATCGTGGCCGTGGGAAGTGAGTTGTTGACGCCGTCACGGGTCGATACCAACTCGCTTTTCATTACCGAGCAGCTGAACCGACTCGGCATCGATGTCGTGATGAAGATGGTCGTGGGCGACGACCGCGAGGAACTCTCGCATGCGGTGAGGCAGGCGTTGGACCGGGCGGACCTGGTTGTCTTCAGTGGAGGACTGGGCCCAACGGATGATGATGTCACCCGCGAAGCCGTCGCGGCCGTCCTGGATCGACCGCTGACGGAAGACGAGAGGATTACCGTCGCCATTCGGCGGCGCTTCGCCGCGCGCGGGTTTCCGACGCCGATGCCGGAGATCAACAGGCGCCAGGCCATGGTTCCGGCGGGTGCGACGGTCATCGAGAACGCGCACGGCAGCGCACCCGGACTGTGGATCGAGGATGGGTCGCGCGTGGTCCTGCTGTTGCCCGGTCCTCGGCGCGAGCTCGAGCCGATGTTGAGGGGGCTCGTGCACGGGGGCCTCGCGGAACGGGCTCCACGCGTCTCGTTGAGGCGTCGCGTCGTTCGTGTGACCGGCCGCACGGAATCCCAGGCCGACGAAGCCCTTCAGCCTTTGTATCGTGCATGGACGCGGAGGGGCATCCCCGTGTCCGCGACGATCCTGTCTGGCCTGGGACAGATCGAGCTGCACCTGTCGGCGCGCGGCGACGCGGTCGATGCCGTGGAGGCAGCGCTGGACGATGCGGCGAGGCAGGTCGCGGATGTGCTGGGGATGGATGTGTACAGCACGGATGGACGCCCCCTGGAGCAGGTTGTCGGAGATCTCCTGGCCGAGCGCGGTCTGCGAATTGGTGCCGCCGAGTCGTGCACGGGGGGGTTGCTGACCTCGAGGCTCACGGATGTGGCAGGAAGCTCTCGCTACGTTCAACACTCCGTGGTCGCGTATGCGAACCAGGCGAAGTCGGCACTCCTCGGTGTGCCCGCGGACCTCATCGCGGAGCACGGCGCCGTCAGCGAACCGGTCGCACTCGCCATGGCACGCGGAATTCTGGCGTCCGGGACGATCGACGTCGCGGTTGGGGTGACGGGCATCGCAGGACCGGAAGGAGGATCGGCGGCGAAGCCGGTCGGCACGGTCGTTGTAGCGGTCGTCGCGCCAGACGTCACCCGCGTGCGTGTGTTTCGGTTCATCGGGGGGCGGGAACCCGTGAAGATTCAAGCGGCGCTGGCGGCACTCGACATGGTCAGGCGACTCGTGCTCGAACAACCCGCCCCGGGAACTCCTGCGGCAGGGCGTTCCGAGACCAGTTGACGACGAGCGCGTGCCGCCGGCCTGCGGTGTGGGTTGTGAACCCTGCCATATGCGGCTGTTCGTGGCGGTCGATATCGGTGCAGGGCACGGAGGAACCTGGACGCCCTGACGCGTGACCTCCGCGATCGCGTACGACCCGCATCTGACACTCGCCCGCGTCAGGGACGCGACGGGCCTCGAGGTGCCGGCGCTGCTCGAGGGGCTGGCGGAGACGGAGATCGGCAGGATGGAGGTGGAGGCGATTACACTGTTCGAGAGCCGGTTGTCGCCTCAGGGGCCGACGCACACCGCGCTTCAGCGTACTCCGCTGCCGGCATAGGCCGCCGAAACGCCCGGCCACCTTATGGAAGAAGTCCTCATCGTCGCCGCTGCGTACCTCATTGGGACGATTCCCTTCGCGTTTCTGTTGTCCCGCCCGCGTGGTATCGATCTGCGCCGGGTCGGGAGTGGCAATGTCGGGGCGTCGAACGTGCTGCGTACGAGCGGAGTCAGCATCGCAGTCCTGGCCTTGTGCCTCGACGGCGTCAAGGGCGCGGCCGCTGTCGTGCTGGCCGAGCGAATGGGTGTGGCACCTGCCACGCCCATCGCCCCTGGTCTGGCTTCGGTGCTTGGCCACGTGTACCCGGTGTGGCTGCGCTTCCACGGAGGCAAAGGGGTGGCCACGGCGGCAGGCGTCTTCGCCGTGCTGACACCCCTGGCCCTGGCGCTGGCTGCCGTGGTCTTCGTATTCGCGATTTGGATCACACGATACATCTCCGTGGGCTCGATGGCGGGTGCGATTACCGTGGCCCTCGTCGCCCTCGGTCATGACGCGACATCGGAAGTCGCCATCGGGGCAGCGCTGGCGGCTGTCCTCATCGTGCATTGCCATCGGGCGAACCTGGCTCGGCTCGTCGCCGGTACGGAACGGCGTGTGGGTCAGCGGCCCTTCGAGGAGACGACTCCATAGGAGGATCCCATTCATCGGATTGCGATACTTGGAGCAGGCGGCTGGGGGACGGCCCTTGCAGTGCACCTGGCGCGCGCAGGGCATCGAGCCTGTCTGTGGGCTCGCGACGCGGGGCTCGTCGATGATATGCAGGCCCGGCATGCGAACGCGGTCTATCTCCCCGACGTTCGCTTCCCTGAAGGCCTGCAGACGACGGCGGATCTCGAAGCGGCACTCGAAGGAGCGGAGCTCATCGTCTCGGCCGTCCCGTCGCATGGAACGCGGGCCATCGTCCGGCGTGCGGCGCCGTGCATTCGACCCGGTTCGGTGGTCGTGAGCGCGACGAAAGGGCTCGAACAGGACACGCTCTTCCGTGTCTCGGAGATTCTGGCCCAGGAGTTGGCCACCGGAGTCCATGTGGCCGTGCTGTCGGGTCCCACCTTTGCGGCGGAGCTGGCGCGCGAACTGCCAACCGCGGCGTCGGTGGCATCGAGTGATGCGTCGGTGGTGGCACGAGTCCAGGCCGAGTTCCGCGCACCCTACCTCCGGCTGTACGGGACGGCCGACGTCGTTGGAGTGGAGATCGGGGGGGCGCTCAAGAACGTGATCGCCATTGCCGCCGGCGTGGCCGAGGGACTTGGGCTCGGGCACAATGCGCGGGCTGGACTCATCACGCGGGGGTTGGCGGAGATATCCCGTCTCGCTTGCGCGGCAGGTGCGACACGCGACACGCTGGCCGGGCTGACGGGTCTCGGAGACCTCGTCCTGACCTGCACGGGCGCGCTGAGCCGGAATCGACACGTCGGTGTGGAGCTGGCCCGCGGACGATCCCTTCGGGACATCCTGGCGAGTATGAAGATGGTGGCCGAAGGCGTTCGGACGACGGAGGCGGCGCTGGCGCTGGCGCGCCGTCATGGTGTCGAGATGCCGATTGCCTCGCAGGTCGCCGAACTGCTGGCGGGTCGCAAAGAGGCCCGTACGGCGCTGTACGAGTTGATGTTGCGGCCGCAGCGGGCCGAAGTCGGGTAGTCCGTGATGCATTCGCGGTTCACGTGGGAGTAGGGCGTGGGATTTTTGGACCGCCTTCGTCAGAGTCTGACCAGGACGAAGGAACACATCGTCGGCCGGTTCGATGAGATCGTGGAGCGGGCCGACGCGCCGGAGCGGCAGCAACGTCCGATCGATGTCGACACGATCGAGGCGCTGGAGGAACTGCTGATTTCTGCCGACGTGGGCGTGGCGGCGACCGAGCGAATCGTCGCGGCCGTCAAGCGGCGGGCGCGGCGCGGCGAGAGCCTGCGGGACCTGGTCACGGAGGAAATTCTCGGCATCTTCGAGGGTGTACAACCGGCGACACCTCCCGACGGCCATCACCCGCACGTGACCTTGATCGTTGGCGTCAACGGGACAGGCAAGACAACGACGATCGGCAAGCTCGCGAATCTGCTGAAAGCGGAAGGGAAGCAGCCACTCGTCTGCGCCGCCGATACGTTCCGCGCGGCTGCGGTGGAGCAGCTCGAGATCTGGGCCAGGCGCGCCGGCGTGGATATCGTCCGGGCCGCGGAAGGGGCCGACCCGGCCGCGGTGGTGTACGACGCCATTCAGTCCGGCAGGGCTCGCGGTCGCGATCCAATCCTCGTCGACACCGCGGGGCGGCTGCATACACGTGTGAATCTCATGGGCGAACTGGAGAAGATCCGCCGCGTCGCCGGCCGTGCGGCAGAGGGCGCTCCCCACGAGGTCCTCCTGGTGCTCGATGCAACCGTCGGCCAGAACGGGTTGCAGCAGGCCCGCGAGTTCACGGCCGTAGCCGGGGTCACGGGCGTCGTGCTCACGAAACTCGACGGCACCGCCAAGGGTGGAATCGCGGTGGCAATCGCGCACGACCTGAAGCTGCCCATTCGTTACATTGGCGTCGGTGAGGCAATCGATGACCTCGTGCCGTTCTCGGCCCGCGAATACGTCGACGCTCTCTTCCAACACAAGTGGTAGACGACGGACGCTGGATGCGGAGGGCGTTGGAGCACGCGCGTCGGGGTCTCGGGCGCACGACGCCGAATCCCGTCGTCGGGGCGTGTGTGGTCTCCGACGAAGGCGTGGTTCTTGGAGACGGCGCCCACGAGTGCGCCGGCGAGCCCCACGCGGAGGTGCACGCGCTCGACGAAGCCGGGGCGTCGGCCCGCGGTGCCACGCTCTACTGCACGCTCGAACCGTGCGCACATACGGGTCGGACGGGACCGTGCACCGAGCGGATCGTGAGCGCCGGCATCCGGCGCGTGGTGGCGGCAATGGAGGATCCATTTCCGCGGGTCAGCGGGCGTGGATTCGCGACACTGCGCGCAAGTGGGATCCAGGTGGATGTGGGCGTCGAACGCGAGGCGGCACTGCGACTGAACCAGCCCTTCCTGACGGCGGTGCGGGAAGGCCGCCCGTTCGTGACCATGAAGGCCGCGACCAGTCTCGACGGCCGGATCGCAGCGGCCCCGGGCGTCCGGACGCCCCTGACATCCGCAGCGGCCCTGCGGCATGCGCACTGCGTCAGGGCGCAGATCGACGCGATTGCCGTGGGATCCACGACGATCCTGGTAGACGATCCCCTCCTGACCGTTCGGGAGGTCTACCGCCAGCGGCCGCTGACACGGGTCGTGCTCGACCGGCGGCTGCGCACTCCACCGACGGCTCGTGTGTTCAGCACGCTCGCGGCGGGGGCCGTCATAATAGTCACATCCAGGGCAGCACTCGTGGGCCGCGAGGATCGCGCCTCCAGTCTCGAGGCGGTGGGTGCCACGCTCGTGACGACGGAGACGGAGTCCATGGGGGCCGCCTTGCGGGCACTGCTGGTCTACGACATTCAGAGCCTCGTCATCGAGGGCGGGGCAGGCATCTACGGCGCGGCGTGGGACGAAGGAGTGGTGGACTACGTGCAGTTGTATGTCGCGCCACGCTGGATTGGCTCCTCCGGCGTCTCCCTGCTCGAGGGCCGCGCGTTTTCGCCGGCGTGTCTGTTCGATTGCCGCGTGGAATGGCTCGGGGACGATGTGCTGATAGAAGGGTATGTTCACCGGCCTCGTTGAAACCGTTGGATACGTCTCCGGGCTCGACGCGTCGGCCACCGAACTGCGTCTGCGCATCCGTACGGATCTGGCGCCGGACCTCGAGCCCGGCGAGAGCGTGTCCGTCAACGGAGTCTGCGTGACGGTCATGGCCACATCGGACGGCGAGATGCACGCGTACATCGGCCCGGAGACCGTTCGCGTCACCACACTCGGGGCGCTCGTACAGGGGCAACCCGTCAACCTCGAGCGCGCGCTGCGCGCTGACAGTCGGCTGGGCGGGCACCTCGTGCAGGGACATGTGGACGGCATCGGGCGCGTGGATCTCATCGAGACCGACGGTGACTCGCGGTGGTTGACGATTGGATATCCGGCGGACCTGGCGCGATTCCTCGTGGAGAAGGGTTCGGTGGCCGTGGACGGCATCAGCCTGACGGTAGCTCGCCTTCGAGAGCGTGAGTTCACCGTCATGATCGTGCCGTTTACGTGGTCGCATACCCAGCTGTCTTCGCTGCACGTCGGCAGCCTGGTGAACCTGGAGTGCGATGTGATTGGCAAGTACGTCGCGCGATCGGTGGAGGTGTGGGGGACAGGGACCGCAGGAGCGGTGATCGACAGGCATTCTTGAGGACGAGGGAGGCAGTGGCTACCGGTGGTCGCGGAACGAGGCCTGCACGTGGGAGGCAGCGGGTGTTCCGAGCGAGACGCCCCGAGGCCGTCGCACTGCCCCTGCACCCGGAGCGACGTGACACGGATATGAGCAAGCGAATGGGAAATCGCATGGGCAAGGGGGAGCGTTCGCGCAGCGCGTTTGCCCGAATCGAAGACGCCGTGGAGGCCATTCGACACGGACGGATGATCATTGTCGTCGACGACGAGGATCGCGAGAACGAAGGGGACCTGACGATTGCCGCGGAGAAGGTGACACCCGACGCGATTAATTTCATGGCCAGGCTCGGGAGAGGCCAGATCTGTCTTCCGATGACGGCCGAGCGTCTCGATGAGTTGGACATTCCGCTGGCGGTCAGCAGCAACACGACACCGTTCAGCACGGCCTTCTGCGTGCCAATCGACGCGAAACATCGGGTCACCACAGGAATCTCGGCCGCCGACCGGGCGGCGACCGTGCTGGCGGCGGTCGACCCGGCGACCAGGCCGTCCGATCTCGCTCGCCCGGGCCATATCTCCCCGCTTCGCGCGCGTGACGGCGGTGTGCTGGTTCGCGCGGGACAGACGGAGGCTGCGGTCGATCTGGCCCGCATGGCCGGGTTGTATCCCGCCGGCGTCATCTGCGAAATCATGAACGACGACGGCACGATGGCGCGCGTGCCGCAACTCACGAGATTCGCAAAGCGACATGGCCTGCTGATGATCACGATTGCCGATCTCATCCAGTACCGGATGCAGACGGAACGATTGGTCAAGCACGCGGCAACGGCCGATCTGCCGACGCGGCACGGGCTGTTTCGCATCGCGGCGTACTCGACGGTGATCGATGGTGAGACACACGTGGCCCTCGTTCGCGGTGACATCGGTGACGGGCAGGACGTGCTGGTGCGGGTCCACTCGAAGTGCCTCACGGGCGATGTGTTCCACTCGGGACGGTGCGACTGTGGGCCGCAGCTCGATGCCGCCATGATGCGCATCGCCGAAGAAGGCCGTGGAATCCTGCTGTACCTCAATCAGGAGGGGCGCGGGATCGGTCTGTCGAACAAGGTCCGTGCGTATGAGCTGCAGGATCAGGGTCTCGACACGGTCGAGGCCAACGAGCGGCTCGGCTTCAAGCCGGATCAGCGCGACTACGGAATCGGCGCCCAGATCTTGAGCGACCTGGGCGTGAGAACAATGAGGCTCCTGACGAACAATCCGCGCAAGTTCATCGGATTGCAGGGGTACGGACTCTCCGTGTCAGCGGTCGTGCCGCTCGAGATTCCGGCCAACGACAGTACCCGGCGCTATCTCAAGACGAAGAAAGACAAGCTGGGTCACAAGTTGTCGTCCGTGTAACGGCAGGCGACGCGGCGTCTGCGCCAGTGTGAACGGCTCTGCGAGCCTCACCCCTCGACTGTGGTCGAAGTGTCCTGAGGGACAGTCGAGGGAGAGAGGGCGGAACCGTGTGGCTGGTCGGTCTGTTGTGCTGGGACGCCGTCGCCCAGCGGGTGCGTCACGATCAGCAGATCCGTCACCACGCGGCCGCCGATGAGATGCTCCTGGATAATCCGCTCGAGTGCAGGAGGGTCGCACTCGCGGTACCACGCGCCCTCCGGATACACCACCGAGATTGGGCCGCTCTCACAGATCCGAAGGCAGTTGGCCTTTGTCCGAAGGATGCCTCCGTGTTCGGACAGCCCCAGCTCCTTCAGCCGCTTCTTGAGGAAGTCCCAGGCGGCGATTCCCCGCTCCTTGTCGCAGCACTTGGGCGTGGTCTGGTCGCAGCAGAGGAGGATGTGCCGGCGCGCATCGAGCACGCCGATCGTCACTGCAATCGTAGCTTGAGATGTCGACATATCGAAGTTGGACCGCTATGCGGCTCCAGACGTGAATTTCGTACTCGTTGCATCCAACCGCATGGCGGTCCTCTAGCCGCGCCACGCGCGGAAAGACACACTGCAGTCAGCCGCGGGGCTCGCCGGATATCGAGGAGCGGAGCCCAGTCTGGATTCTACCGTTCCCGCGTGCTTGTGCCGAGAGGCGGCGTGGCACGACACTTTTCGCGAGGTCCGGGTGGCTCGGGCAGGTGGCCCGCGTTCCGAGCCCGGTTTACTTGCCCGATCGGAGAAGGTGCCATAAGATAAGCGTTTGCGCCCGTTGGGCTTAGTGCCAGCTATGGCGGCGACGTGCGCGAAGGTCGGTGGTCCCATGTTCGAGACCCTGAGCACCCGCATCCAGGACGCGTTCACGTCGTTGCGTGGCGAGGTGCGGCTGACGGAGGAGCACGTCGAGACGGCGCTGCGGGAGATCCGCCTGGCGCTGCTCGAGGCCGACGTCAATTTCAAGGTCGTCAAGGCGTTCATCGATCGCGTCCGCGACCGGGCGATGGACCAGGAGGTTCTGCAGAGCCTCACGCCGGGGCAGCAGGTCATCAAGATCGTTCGTGACGAACTGCTGGCGCTCTTTGGCGAGGCCGAGGGCGGCCTGACCAAGCACCCGCCCACGCCGCGCGTCGTGCTGCTCCTGGGCTTGCAGGGCTCAGGGAAGACTACGACCTCGGCCAAGTTGGGGATGTGGCTGAAGCGGCAGGGCCGGCATCCGCTGTTGGTGTCGACCGACGTGCGGCGGCCTGCAGCGATCGAGCAGCTCGCCGTGGTCGGCACGAAGGCCGGCGTGCGCGTCCATGCCCCCGAGACGATGGATCCCGTGACGCGGGCGACGAGCGCGTTGACCGAAGCCAAGGTCAAGGGCTTCGACACCGTGATCGTCGACACGGCCGGGCGTCTGCACATCGATGACGATCTGATGAACGAGTTGCAGGCGATCAAGGAGGCCGTGCGGCCTGCGGATCTGCTCTTCGTGGCCGACGCCATGACGGGGCAGGACGCCATCAAGAGCGCGGGCGAGTTCAACCGCCGGGTGGGTGTCACCGGGATCGTGCTGACGAAGCTGGATGGTGACGCGCGCGGCGGTGCCGCGCTCTCCGTCGTCTCGGTCGTCGGCGTGCCCATCGCGTTCGTGGGCAGCGGTGAGCGGCTCGAAGACCTCGAGTTGTTTCATCCGGATCGGATCGTGTCGCGGATGCTCGGCATGGGCGATGTGTTGTCGCTCATCGAGAAAGCCGAGCAGGCACTCGACCAGGACGAAGCCGAAGAGCTCGAAGAGAAGCTCCGCCGGAACGCCTTCACACTCGATGACTTCAGGAAGCAGCTGAAGACCATCCGGCGGATGGGGCCGCTCGAGAGCATCCTGGGCATGATTCCTGGCCTTGGGAATCTCAAGCAGGTGGCCGGCCAGCAGCCGGACGAGAAGCAGATGAACCGCGTCGAAGCGATTGTCTGCTCGATGACGCCGGGAGAACGGCAGAACGAAAAGATCATCAACGGGAGCCGCCGCAGACGGATTGCCGCGGGCAGCGGGACCTCCGTGGAGGAGGTGAACCGTCTGCTGAAGCAGTTCGCCGAGATGAAGAAGGTCCTGCAGGCGATCGGCCAGGGAGGGTTGCCGGGCATGAAAGGCATGAAGGGTGTCCCCAAGATGCCACCGTCCGCGCTTCGCCACGCCTCCCCGGGGCCGGGCGGCCTGGCGGTCGGCGGGAGAAAGCGGAAGAAGGGTGGCCCGTGGGGGTTGATCAAGACGAGGTGACGCCGCCGGAGACGGGGGCCAGCCCGGAATATGGAGCACAGATGCTATCGATTCGATTGACACGGGTAGGCTCGAAGAAGAAGCCGTACTTCCGTGTCGTGGTCACGGAAGCCAGAACGCCGCGCGAGAGCCGGTTCGTGGAGAATCTCGGCACGTACAATCCTCGCGCGAATCCCGCACAGGTCCAGATCAGCAAAGAGCGGGTCGAGCATTGGCTGAGCCGCGGAGCGAGGCCGTCCGAGTCGGTGAGGACGCTCTTCGCGAAACACGTCACGCGCGATCTCTCGGTGCCCGCCGAAGCGCCGGCGGAGCCGTAATGCCCGAGCAGCAGTCCGACGCAGCGGGAACGTCCGGCAGCCCGATGCGTGCCGTCATCGAAGTCGTGGTGCGTGCGCTGGTGGACCATCCGGAGGCCGTCCGTGTCGGGGAGGTGCAGCGCCGGGGCGTCACCATCCTGGAGCTCACGACGGCTCCCGGCGACATGGGCAAGATCATCGGGCGACAGGGGCGGACGGCGGCGGCGTTGCGGACGCTCGTGGCAGTGACGGCCGAACGGCAGGGTGCGCGCGTGCAGCTGGATATCCGGGACTGACGCGGGAGTCGGCGTGCACGGCCGTGCGTGCACGGCCCGAATGTCTGCGAACGTGTCGAATTCGCCGTGCAACCACGGTTTGGCCGCGGCCGCATGAGCGGACCGCGGGTTCAGTTACGGCGGTCCGCCGCCACTCGTCGGTTCGAGGCGGAGCTTGGTGACTGATGACACGGCGGAGCAGGATGGCCGACTGGGACGACATGGTGCTGGTGGGAGTCATCGCCAGGCCGCACGGGCTTCGCGGCCACGTCATCGTCCATCCCGAGACGGATTTCGTCGAGGAACGGTTTGCAATCGGCCGCACACTCTGGACGCGAACGCCCGAGGGACATCAGGTGCTGACCGTGAACACCATGCACGTGGGCGGTGGGCGCCTCGTGGTGGGATTGTCTGGCTGTGCGTCGGTGGAGGATGCCGAGCCCCTGTCGGGCCGCGAGCTGAGGGTTCCGGAGGAGCAGTTGCATCCTCTGACGGGCGGAACCTACTACCATCATCAGCTCGTCGGCTGTGCGGTCGAGACGGTCTCGGGCGAACGGGTCGGGCACGTCGAGCGTGTCACCGGTGGTCCTGGTGGCAGTCTGCTCACGGTGACGGCCACCAAGGGCGAGGTGCTCGTTCCGCTGGCCGCGGACATCTGTATCGACGTGGACGTGGCGGCGCGACGAATCGTGATCGCGCCGCCGGACGGACTGATCGAGCTGAACGAGCCGGCGCGGCCCGGGAAGCCGCGAATCCCGCGGCCCCTCAGTCGATCGCGTCGCGGGCGGGGCGCCGTTCGCGTGTAGCAGGGGTGGCGGAAGGGGGGAGACCGTTGATGTCCGGCGTCGGCCGAACCGGCACATGACATTCGACATCGTCACGATCTTCCCGCAGATGATTCGCGCGTGCGTTGCTGACGGTGTTATCCGGCGCGGGATCGAATGCGGCGCGCTCCAGATTGGCGTGCACGATCTCCGCGATTTCACGACCGATCGGCATCGAAGCGTGGACGATGTGCCGTACGGGGGGGGGCCGGGCATGGTGATGAAGCCTGAGCCCTTCGTGCGGGCCGTCGAAGCCATTCGCGTGGAACGGGGCAGCGCCGACACTGTCGTGCTGCTGTCTCCACAGGGCCGTCCGTTCCGGCAGGCCGAGGCAAGGCGGCTCGTACTGCTTGGTCACGTCGTGTTGTTGTGCGGACGATACGAAGGGATGGACGAGCGCGTCCGTACGCTGGCGGCCACCGAGGAGCTGTCTATCGGCGACTACGTACTGAGCGGTGGTGAGTTGGCGGCAGCAGTGATTGTGGATGCGGTAGGTCGACTGGTGCGGGGCGTCGTGGGAGACGAGCAATCCATCGAGCAGGACTCCTTCTCCCGCGGTCTGCTCGACTACCCGCATTACACGCGACCTGCGGAGTTCGCCGGGTTGAAGGTGCCCGACGTATTGCTGTCGGGACATCACGCGGAGGTGCGGCGCTGGAGGAAGAAGGCCGCGCTGGAACGCACGCTCGACCGTCGCCCCGACCTGTTGGCGGGCGTTGCGCTGGACGAGGAGGAGCGCACGCTGCTCGAGGCGATTGTGAAGGAGCGATCCGAAGGAGCGTGAGCCGGCGCGTAGGCGTCAGAGTGCTCGTGCGGGGGAGCGCGGCAGTCACGCCGCGGCGATACAAGGGAGAGGGCCAATGAGTGCGATCGATCTGGTCGAGAAGTCACAGTTGACGGAACGGCCGCAGATGAAATCCGGTGACACTGTTCGCGTGCACGTCAAGGTGCGCGAGGGCGACAAGGAACGCATCCAGATCTTCGAAGGCATCGTCATCGGGATGCATCGCGGAGGTGCGCGCGCCTCGTTCACCGTGCGCAAGGTATCGTTCGGTCAGGGCGTGGAGCGCATCTTTCCGCTGCATTCACCCACGATTGCCAGAGTGGACATCGTGCGTTCGGCTCGCGTGCGTCGCGCCAAACTGTACTTCCTGCGGGCGTTGAAGGGCAAGGCGGCGCGTATGAAAGAAGTGCGCCGCGCCTGAGACGGGCGGCACGGCCTCGATCTGTCGCGGTAGAAACGCTCGTCCGTTCTGGTCCATGGTCAGAATCCGCGCGATGAGAACCCTGGAGAACGCCATCCGGCGTTGGGGCTTCTACCGTGTCGCCGGGTGTGACGAGGTCGGACGTGGCTGTCTTGCCGGACCTGTCGTGGCCGGAGTCGTCGTTCTGGATCCTGCCCGCCACATTCCAGGACTGGCAGACTCCAAGACGATGACAGCAGCCGAGCGGGAGCGGCTCTACGATCTCATCGCCCGGAGAGCGCTCGCCTGGTCCGTCGCCGCGGTTCCACCCACCGAGATAGACGAAACGAACATCCATCGCGCCTCGCTCGAGGCCATGCGGCGCGCGGTGCTGGCACTCGTGCCGCTGCCGGATCTGGTGCTCGTGGATGCGTTCCGTATTCCGGACCTCTTCATTCCACAGCGCGGTGTGCCCCATGGCGACCGGCGGTGCAGCGCCATTGCCGCCGCATCGATCGTCGCGAAGGTCACGCGCGACCGTCAGATGGCAGTGCACCACGCGGCTGACCCACGATACGGCTACGACCGACACAAGGGCTATGCGACCGCGGACCACCTGGCGGCCGTGGTCCGCTATGGCTATTCGTCCCTTCACCGTCGTTCGTTCAGGCCGCCGTCGCTCTTTGATACGATCGATCGGTCTGGCGACCCTGGAGTGTGAAGAACTGTCAACCCTGGACCGCGATGCGGCTTCATGCGAAATCCTGTAATGCCGCGGCCCCGCAGCGTTCCGTAGACGGCTCGAACGGCCCACGTTCATGCACACGAGTCACGCTTGTCGACCGACCGTTCAAGGCGTCTCGCCCGCACGGAGTGCGGGCAGGAGATACTGCCAGCGAGCGAGGCGGAGCCGCCGCCGACATGCTCCCTGGTCCGAGGCGGAGCCTCGCTAGCTGAAATGCCCGCGTGTCCATCGATCGAGACGCAGCGCTGAGACGGGCGGAGAAACTGCTCCGTCAGGGACGGCTGGACGAAGCCGTCGCGGAATACCTGCGCCTGGTCGAGGCACAGCCCAACGATTGGGGCGCCATCAATACCTTGGGTGATGTGTATGTCCGGGCTGGGGATGCGGACGCGGCTGTCGCGCAGTTCACTCGCGTTGCCGACCACCTTTACGAAGAGGGGTTCCTGCCACGTGCGGCCGCCCTCTACAAGAAGTCCCTCAAAGTGAGGAACGATCACGAACATACGCTGCAGCGGCTGTCGGATATCGCGTCGCGCCAGGGACTCCTGGCCGACGCCCGGATGTATCTGCGGCAATTGACCGCGCAGCGGGAATCGAGAGGGGACACCGCAGGCGTTGCCGCGTGCCGGATGAGCCTTGGGATGCTCGAAGACGCCACGCTCGAGGCGCGGTTGGACGCCGCGCGTGCGGCCGTGGAGCTGGGCGAGTCGCGGCAGGCCGCGGCGCTGTTCAGTCAGATCGCGGACGAACTGGAGCGGGAAACCCGTGTCGACGAGATGCTGGACAGCCTCGAGGAGGCGGCGCGACTCCTCCCCGAGGACACCGGGATGCGGATGCGGCTCGCCCGCGGGCTCGTGGCGTCGGGACGCGACGATCGGATCCGGCACGTCCTCGCTGCGGAGACGAGCGGCGACGATCCGGATGTGCTGTTCGCGCTCGGCCGGACCGCACTCGCGGCGGGCCATGATGCCGAAGGGCTCGCGGCGCTCTCCCGCGTTGTGGCCCTGGCCCCCAATCGTGAGGCTGACCTGCTGGGTATCTCGGCCGATCTTGCCGCAGGGGGGCAGCTCGAGCGCGCGTACGGCTGCCTCGAGATCGTCGTGGACGCTGCCCTGCTGGACGGGTCGTGGGAGCGGGCGATCGGCGCACTCGAGACGTTCTTGCAGCATGGCGCCCATCTTCCTGCGCTCGAGAAGTTCGTGGAGGTGGCATCCGATGCCGGAGCGGTCGAGATGAGGTGCGCCGCCCAGGCCCGTCTGGCGGATGCGTACCTCGACGCGCGCCGTGGACAGGAGGCCCGCGTACTCGCCGAGGCGCTCGTCGAGCACGATCCCGTGAGTCCGCATCACCACCACCGTCTTCAACGTGCGCTGGACATGCTCGGCATTCGCCACGCCCCCGAGTCTGTCACCGCCCATGAGGACGACGCGCCGTTGCTCGACATTGCGGCGGAGCCGTTCCTGATCGACTCTCTTCCCGACGCGCCGGAGGTCACCGCGTATTGGTTCGAGGACGAGCGCCTGCCGGTGGCTCTCGACTTCCTGGACATCGCCGCGAGTGACCCCGTCCCCCTTGACGGGGGCATCCACCCGATCTCAGCCGATGGTGGCGCATCCGTCGTGGAACCCGCCGGAGCTCGGGGGAGGGACTGCGAGGCGGGTACCGGCATGGAGGACGACGCCCGGCGGACGGCGGCCCGCGATATGTACGAGCGGGGGCTGGAGCACCTGCAGGCGGGCAGGATTGCCGAGGCGTTCGCCGATCTGGAGCGGGCCGCGCGCAGCCCGTCGGTCCGGTTCGCGGCCGCGGCCCGTCTCGGCCGCCTGCACATCGACCGGCAGGCACTAACGGCCGGAATCGAATGGCTGGAACGTGCCGCCGAAGCCACGGCGCCGACGACGGAAGACGCGTGCGCCACGCTGTACGATCTCGCCGACGCACTCGAGCGTACTGGCGAGCTGGAGCGGGCGCTTGCGGTGTTGATGGAGCTCGATGCCGTGGCCGGCGGGTACCGAGACGTTCCGGCCCGCATCGACCGGCTTACACGGGAAAGGCCTCGGAGCCACGACACATGATTCGGCTGCTGCTCGTGGTGTTCTTTCTCGAAGTGGGATTGGTGCTGATTCTGGCGCCGTGGTCCCAGTACTGGGACCGCAACTACTTCGCGCAAGTACTGCCCGTCGTCCACGCCGTCATCACGAACAACTTCGTTCGAGGCGCCGTGTCCGGCCTGGGAGTCGTGAATGTGGCGGCCGGAATCAGCGAGCTCGTCGCGCTGATCGTCTCGCGCAGCACGTCGGGCCCGACGATGCCGTCGATCGTGCAGCGGTCGACCCGGGAGCAGGAGTAGTGGGCCCGGTTGTGTGCGTGATCACGGACAGAACACGGGGTGGCGAGGACGCATTGGTCGAGCGGGTGCACGCTGCCGCACGCGCCGGCGCGCACCTGATCCAGGTGCGGGAGCGGGACCTCGATGCCCGACCCTTGTTGCGGCTGGTCACGCGCTGTCTGCAGGCCGTCGCGCGGACCGGCGCCCGCGTGCTCGTCAACGATCGCGTTGATGTGGCGCTGGCCGCGGGTGCCCACGGCGTGCATCTCCGTTCCGATTCGCCGCCCGCTTCACGCGTACGGACGATCGTGCCGCCGGGCTTCGTGATCGGGCGGTCCGTCCACGGAAAGGCGGAGGCCCGGAGGGCGACGGCCGATGGCGGCGTCGATTACCTGATGTTCGGGTCGTGCTTTCCCAGTGCGTCCAAGCCCGGGCGCGACGCGGCAGGGGTGGCGGCGCTCGCGGAGATCGTCATCGCCACGCTCTTCCCGGTTCTGGCCGTCGGGGGCGTGACGCTGGAACGGCTGGCTCAGGTGCGACACGCCGGCGCGGCGGGCTTCGCTGCGATCGGATTGTTCGACACGCCGCCGGAGGCGCTGCCGCTCGTCCTGTCGCGGTCGGTCGAGGCGTTCGGTTCGTCGGCGGGGATAGGGCATCGGTCGGACCGGTGAGTGCTGTAGTCAGGTTCAATCGTGGCAGCCACTCCGCTTCTTGATGTCTTCCGCCGCGGCGAGGCCCCCCGCGATCTCAAGCTGCTCGCAGCGCAGGGAGCGCTCGCGCCCCGCGCCCACGAGCAGGTCGCGCTGCTGATTCTCCTCGTTGCTGACGGCGATGCGGACATTGCGTCGGCGGCCGAGGCCACGCTTCAGGCGATTCCGCGGGACGCGCTCGGGGCGTTTCTCGCGCGAACAGATGTTCCGGCCGACGTTCGGAGCTTTTTCGCGGCACGTGGGGTGGAGGGTGCTGGTGTGCCGGCCGAGGACGCCGATGCCCCGCTCATCGACATCGGGACGATGCAGGAGGCCCAGGCGGAAGACACGACCCGTGACCGTTCGGCGCTGCAGCGGATAGCCGCGATGAATATCGCCCAGCGAATCGCGCTGGCGATGAAAGGGTCCCGCGAGGAACGGGCAATCCTGATTCGCGATCCCAACAAGATCGTGGCGGCTTCCGTGCTCGGTAGCCCCAAGCTCACCGATACCGAGGTGGAGAACGTCGCCCGGATGGCCAACGTGTCCGAGGAAATCCTTCGCATCATTGCGCACACGCGGGCATGGGTGAAGAACTATGCGGTGGTTGCCGCTCTCACCCGTAATCCGAAGACGCCGGTTGCGCTGTCGATGAACCTGATTGCGCGGCTCAGCGAGAGGGACCTCCGCGCGCTCTCGACCGATCGCAACGTGCCGGACGTGCTGCGCATCGCCGCTCGCAAGAAGATGGTGCTGAACAAGTAGCTCACGGCCGGCGCTTTGGAGTGGGTGAGACCTGTTTCTGCGGCGTGCGTGCCCGCTCCCGTACCGCTCTCTGCCACTGCTTGCGCATCTCGTTGAGACCTTCCATGTAGACGGAGGCCTTCTCGCGCTGTTCCTCGGTGGGCAGGCCCGCCAGCAGCTCGATGGCATGAGCGAGATCGTGCTCGATGGTCCGCCGCGTGGTCGTGAAGTAGATCCGCCGGATGAGCGCCAGCGTCTGGGCCGGATCCCGGGGTGTGCGTCTGACCGTGTCGATCGAGATGAAGCCGGTACCCGGTTTGCTCTTCATGCGCGTCGCCCGATATTGCGTCGCAGAAGTGCCCGTAACTCGCTCGGCGGGCGTGTGTTCAGCACGTCCGCAGGCTCCAGCCATGCCCGTCGCGCCATCTGAACGCCCCAGCGGAGGGTGGCGAGAGCGGCTACCGCGTGCGCGTCGGTCGAGATGACGACCCGTGCACCGCGCTCGCGCGCCAATCGGGCATGCCGGTCGCTCAAATCCAGCCGATCGGCCTGGCAGTTGATCTCGAGCGCCACGCCATGGCTGGCGGCTGACGTGATGACCGCGTCGATGTCGAGCCTCACCGGTTCGCGCTGGAGGAGCAGGCGGCCCGTGGGATGCCCCAGGATGTCCACCCACGGGCACTCGAGCGCGCGCAGCACGCGATCCGACATCCGATCCTGCTCCTGGCTGAAGTGCGAGTGAACCGAGGCCACGACAACGTCGAGTTGCGCGAGGCACTCGTCGGCAAGGTCGAGTCGGCCGTCCGCCAGGATGTCGCACTCGATGCCCGCGAGGATCGTGAGCCCGTCGAAGCGGCCATTGAGAGCGCGGACACGCGCGGCGTGCTCCAGGGCTCGATGCTCGTCCAGCCCGTTGGCCATTGCAAGAGCTTTGCTGTGATCGGTAATCGCGATGTACCGATGTCCGAGTCGGTTGGCAGCGGCTGCCATGCTTTCGAGGTCATCTCGACCGTCGGTCGCCGAGGTATGCATGTGGAGGTCGCCACGCACATCCGAAAGCGAGACGAGCCGCGGAAGGGTTCCGGCCACTGCGGCTTCGATCTCGCCGAGGTGCTCCCGGAGCTCGGGGGGCACCCAGGTCATTCCGAGCGCCTCGTAGATGCCTTCCTCCGTCGTCCCGGCCACACGGGCGTGGTCCTGCGCCGTGAAGAGGCCGTATTCATTCAGCGTGAGCCCGCGCTGCACGGCGCGCTCGCGGACGGCAATGTTGTGCGCCTTCGACCCCGTGAAGTACTGCAGAGCCGCGCCGCGGCTGTCGTGCGGGACGAGGCGGAGATCCGCCTGATAGCCGCCTCGCAGGCGGACGCTGCTCTTCGTGTCCCCCTGGCCGAGCACCCGCTCGACCTGGGGATAGTCGGCGAAGATCTCCATGAGCCGAGCGGAGCCGCCAACGGCGAGGATGTCGATGTCGCCGCACGTCTCGCACCCGCGCCGCAGGCTGCCGACCGGAACGAATTCCACGGCCGGCGCCCGCTGCTGAAGATACGCCAAGAGGTCCGCCGCGGCCGATGCAGTGTCGACCAGAAGATGGCGCCCTTCGTCGTGCGCGCGGGTGTCGATCGCTCGAAGAATCAGGGCCTCCTTCTTCGTCCCCAGCCCTTTGAGACCGCGGAGCCGCCCCGCGCGGGCCGCGTCGGCCAGCTCATCGATCGTGCGGATTCGCAGCGTGGAATGGAGAAGCGCAACCGTCTTTGGGCCCACGCCTGGCAGTCGGAGCAGGTCGAGGAGCGTGGCAGGAAATTCCTCCAGCAGCTCCTGTTGGTACGTGCACGTGCCGGTCGCGGCGAGCTCGCGCACCTTGGCGGCGAGGTCCCGTCCAATGCCCGGCAGCGCACGCAACTGCCGATCGTCCATTCGCGAAACGTCGTCCGGCCATGCGACCAGCGTGTCGGCGGCGGAACGATAGGCGCGAATCTTGAACGCGTTCTCGCCCTTGATCTCGAGCAGGTCTGCGATGCTGCCGAGCACCGCTGCGATGGCCCTGTTATCCACGTATGAGCCCGTGCTCCTCGAGATCGAAGTCGAGCAGGCGCGCGCCACCCTCGGCAAGCGCCGCGCGAATGGTCTCCTGTCGATTGGGCGGTCCGTAGCAGAACAGGCAGCCACCGCCGCCGGCGCCGCAGACCTTGGCAGCCGTGGCGCCAGCGGCGCTGGCTCGCGCGATGAGGTCGTCAATCGCCGGCGTCGTCACACCAGGTGCGAGTCGTTTCCGATGCTCCCACTCAGCGGCAATGGAGGACCCGACGGCATCCCAGTCGGCTGCGGCCAGGGCCTCGCGCATCGTCGAGGCCGTATCACGGATCCGTTCGAAGGAGTCGAACACATGGCGCTCACCGTCGATGTGCTTCTTGAAGATGTCCCAGTTGTTCGTTCCGGACGCGCGCGGCTCCCCTGTATAGCAGAGCACGAGACGCCGTCGCAGCTCGTGAGAGTCCACGGCAAGCGGCACCCGCCGTACGTCTCCGGGGCCGAGCTCGAGCGCGGACACGCCTCCATACATGGCAGGGCGGTAGTCCTGCAGCCCGGTGGGCACGCCAATGGTCTGTGCTTCGATATTCATGGCCACCTGCAGCAGCGCCTCTGGCGTGTCGTGCTCGCGGGTCCACGTTGCCAGCGCCGCACAGACGGCGACGTTGAGGGCCGACGAGCCGGCAATGCCCGCTCCGGCAGGCGACTCGCAGGCAGTGATCAGCGTGATGCCGGAGGCTTCGAAGAAATGAACCAGCAGCGACAGCAGTCGCAATCGAGGTTCATCGCGGAGGTCGTGCCAGCTGCTGGCTTCGACCGTGACGCCGGTGTCTTCGGACCGAATGACCACGCGGCCGTCCTCGCGCGGTTCGATGGAGGCGCGCGCCCGAAGGCTGATGGCTGCGTTGATGGTCTGGCTGCCTGCGTGGAAGAGATACAGCGGCCAGATGTCGAGCGTGCCCCCGGCAAGATCGATCCGCGTCGGAGCGGAGGTATGGATGAGCGTCATAGGACCCATGCGCGGCGCGTGGTGCGCCGGGCGGGCAGGCGGCGCAGTGCACGTTCGGCACACGACCACACGCGCGGATTATAGCCGGCGGAGGCGCGGGCAGGGTGTGCTCATATAATGAGCGTCGTGCCCCACGCGTTGCGCCACGAGATTGGCCAGCTGCTGATAGGAAGCTTGCCGGGCGTGACGATTCCCGCTGAGATGCGGTCGGTTGCCCGCGACTTCCAGTTCGGAGGCGTGACTCTCTTCGGGCGCAACATCGAAGCCCCCGAACATGTGTTCGAGCTCTCGCAGGAGGTGCAGACGCTCGGTGCGGATCTGCCGCTGTGGGTAAGTGTCGACCAGGAAGGCGGGCGTGTCGCGCGGTTGGCGGCGCCGTTCACCGCATGGCCACCAATGGCGACACTCGGGCGCAGCGGCGACGCGACGCTCGCCAGGGGATTTGCGGCAGCGCTTGCCGCGGAGTTGAAGGCCGTAGGCATCACGCTCGACTATGCACCGGTGCTCGACGTCCATACGAACCCGACGAATCCGGTCATTGGTGACCGGGCGCTCTCCGATGACGCCGACACCGTGGCCCGACTTGGCGCCGCCATCGTTCGCGGACTGCAGGAGAACGGCATTGCGGCGTGCGGAAAGCACTTTCCTGGACATGGGGACACGTCGGTGGACTCGCACCTCGAGCTGCCGCTCGTCGAGCACCCGCCGGACAGGATTCGACGCGTCGAGTGCGTGCCCTTCCGCGAAGCCATTCGGGCCGATGTGGCATTCATCATGACCGCTCACGTGCTGGTGCCGTCGCTCGACGAGGAGCGGCCGGCAACGCTTTCTCCGCAGATCGTCAGGGGCCTGTTGCGGCACGAACTTGGATTCGAAGGCGTGATCGTGAGTGACGATCTCGAAATGAAGGCCGTTTCGCACACATACAGCGTACCGGACGCGGCCGTGCGCGCCGTGGAGGCCGGCTGTGATGCCGTGCTCATCTGCGGCGGCGATCTCGAGGTCCAGGTGCTGGCGCTCGAAGCCCTCGTGCATGCCGTCGAGGAGGGCCGAATCGCGCGGACGCTCCTGGAGGATTCACTCGGTCGCCTTCGCCGCGCGAAGGAACGCTTCCTAACGCCGGTGCCGGAACGCAGGCGCCAGTCGCGGCTGCACCAGGTGGTGGGCTGCGAGGCGCATCAACGGATTGCAGACCAGATGGCGCAGTTCCTCTGACAATGACCACGGCAGTCCGCAGCGACGTCTAATGGCCAAGCCGCGTGCCCTGCGTTCAGGGGATCGCATCGGGGTCGTGGCGCCGGCGAGTCCGTTTCCGCGGGAGGAGTTCGACAACGGGGTGGCCGAGCTGCGTCGGCTGGGCTACGAGCCGGTCTATGACGAGAGCGTCTTCGCCCGGGAACGCGGCTACCTGGCTGGAAGCGCACGCATGCGCGCCGACGCGTTCATGCGGTATTGGACCGACCCCAGCGTCGCCGCGCTCATCGCGGTTCGGGGAGGCTTTGGTAGCGTGCACATGCTGCCGTGGCTCGAGCGGGCGGGAGTCGGGCGCGACCCGAAGCTGTTCATCGGGTACAGCGACACGACCTCGATCATGTCCTGGCTCACCTGTCACTGCCAGATACCGGCCCTGCACGGGCCGATGCTCGAGCGGCGGCTCGCGCTGGGCCCGGTGGGGTACGACAGCCGGTCGTTCCTGGCGCTGCTGCAGGGCGGGGTGGATCTGCGACTGGAGCCGGATGGGGCGAGCGTCCTGCGCGGCGGCGAGGCCGCCGGGCCGTTGTTCGGCGGCACGATGGCGCAGCTCACGGCCTCCCTGGGTACGCGCTACGCGTTCGCCCCGCCGGATGGGTGCGTCTTGTTCCTCGAGGATGTGAACGAACGGCCCTACCGGATCGATCGCATGGTGACGCAGTTGTCGCTCAGCGGTGTGCTGTCGCGGGCGCGTGCGCTCGTGTTCGGTGAGATGCGCGGGTGCGAGGAACCGGGCGGCGCGCCTGTGATTCACGATGTCATTGCCGCCATCACCCAGGAGTTCCAGGGACCCGTGATCGTGGGATTTCCATCCGGCCATACGACGGGTCCGTGCTGGACCCTGCCACTTGGTGTGCGCGTGCACGTGGTGACATCTCCGCACCCTGCCCTGGTGGTGCTGGAGTCGCCGGTTGCCGAGTCACGCTGATGACAAGAGACGGCGTGAAGCGGATTCACCTCATCGGCATCTGCGGGACAGCGATGGCGACGCTGGCGGCGCTGCTGAAGCAGCGTGGATACGAGGTGCAGGGGTCGGACCAGAACGTCTATCCGCCGATGAGCGACTTCCTCGAGGCGGAGCACATTCCTGCGTTCAGCGGGTACGCCGCAGAGCGCATCACCGGCGATCTCGACCTCGTCATCGTTGGTAACGCCGTGTCGCGGGGGAATCCGGAAGTGGAGACCGTGCTGGAGCGCAAGATCCGGTACTGTTCCCTGCCGGAGGCGATTCGCGACCACTTTCTCTGGGGGCGACGCTCGATCGTCATAGCCGGGACGCATGGCAAGACCACCACCACGTCGCTGACAGGGTGGCTGCTGGCGCACGGCAATCTCGACCCGACGGTGCTGGCAGGCGGCATCGCGCTGAATTTCGGTGAACAGGGGGCGAGCTATCGTGTGGGGACCGGCCGTGATTTCGTCCTCGAGGGAGACGAGTACGACAGTGCGTTCTTCGACAAGACCGCCAAGTTCCTGAAGTACCTGCCCGACGTGGCGGTCGTGGCCAACGTGGAATACGACCACGCCGATATCTATCCCGACCTCGACGCTGTCCGTCTGGCGTTCCGTCGACTGGTCAATCTGGTGCCGCGTAACGGGCTGTTGCTGCTCGGTGCGGACAGCCCCCATGCCCTGGCGCTGCGCGCCATGGCCGTCAGCCCCGTCGAGACGTTTGGGTTCGCGGAGGACAGCACCTGGCAGGCGTCCGATGTGACGCATGCCGACGGACAGACGCGGTTCATGGTGCGGAGGGCCAGTCAGCCGTTCGGGAGGTTCGAGTCGCCGCTCCTGGGGGCACACAACGTCCGGAACGCGCTGGCGGCGATTGCGGTCGGGGTGTACGCGGGGCTCACGCCCGCGGATCTCGCCGAGGGCCTGCGGCGCTTCAGAGGCGTCAAGCGGCGCCTGGAGCTGGTTGGCGTGGGCCAGGGCGTCACCGTGCTGGATGACTTTGCGCATCATCCCACGGCAGTGCGTGAAACGCTGGCTGCGCTTCGCGCGGGCTACCCGGACCGCCGAATCTGGGCCGTGTTCGAACCCCGTTCGGCGTCCTCGTGCCGCCGGGTGTTCCAGGAGGAGTTCGCACAGGCGTTTGGCGACGCGGACGAAGTGGTGGTGGCCGCGGTGTTTCGGTCGACGCTGCCGGAGGGCGAACGCCTGTCTGCGGAGCACCTTGTGAAGGATCTCAGGGCCCGGGGAGCGCGTGCGCGGTATGTTCCGGACAGCGACACGATCGTCCACACGATTGTGGCGGAGCATCGCGATGGCGACGTCGTCGTGCTGATGTCGAACGGAAGTTTTGGCGGTATCCATCGGAGGCTGCTGGAGGCGCTGGGGACGTGAGCGTGCCCGATGTTCGCGAGGCTGGCGACGCAGGCTTGCTGTTGCAGCTCGAGGAGCGCATCGACGCGCACGTCAACGCTCGTGTCGTGGCGATTGCCGCCGCGCTGAGAGAAGAGGTCGTGCCTGGAGTCCGTGACATTCTTCCGACGTACCGATCCGTCGCCATCCATTTCGACCCGCTCGCCACGGACGTCGATGCGCTGCGTGGTGCCATGGCTCGTGCCTGTGCCGCCCCGGTGGCGCTCGTGCGCGGACGGGCCGTCGAGGTTCCCGTCGCCTACGGCGGCGAACATGGGCCGGATCTCGACAGTGTGGCGGCGTTCAGCGGCCTGGCGCCAGAAGAAGTCATCGAACGGCACAGCGCAGTCCCGTATCGGGTATTCATGATTGGATTCCTTCCAGGGTTTCCCTATCTGGGACTCGTGGATCAACGAATCGCGCTTCCGCGCCGGGCGACACCGCGCTTGCGCGTGCCGTGTGGGTCGGTCGGTATTGCGGGGCGACAGACCGGCGTCTACCCGCGTGAATCTCCCGGAGGATGGCAGATTGTCGGTCGTACTCCGGTGCGCATGCTCGATCTGGACACGGCCCCGGCGGCCGTGCTCGCGCCCGGCGACGACGTGCGCTTCGTGCCCCTGGCACCATCGGACTGGGACAGCGTGTTTTCGCACCGGGGTCCCTTCAGTGACCGGCAGGTGGGTGGCGTTGGCCGAGCATCCGCGACGACGCCGGATGTGAGGCATATCACGGTCATCCGGCCCGGGTTGTTCACGACGGTACAGGACAGCGGCCGCTGGGGGCACCAGGCGAGCGGCGTGACGGTCGCAGGTGCGCTGGATCTCGTATCGCATCGCATCGCGAATGCGCTGGTGGGGAACGACCGATTCGCCGCCACGCTGGAGACAACGCTGTCTGGTCCGGAGCTGAGGATTGAACAGCCGACCACGATTGCGGTGGCCGGTGCGGATCTCGGGGCGACGCTCGACGGCGCCAGGGTGCCGCTGCACGTCCCCGTGCGGTGCGATGGGGGCCGCGTGCTGCGCTTCGGTTCTCGCCGCGCCGGCGCCCGTGCATACGTGGCCTTCGACGGCGGCCTCGACGTTCCTCCGGTGCTCGGCAGCCGGGCCACGCGCGTGCTCGGCGCCATGGGCGGTCTCGACGGACGCGCGCTGGTTGCCGGCGACCGGTTGCGGATCGATCACCCGCGGAACCAGCCGGCCCGGCGTGGGGTCGATCTGCCGCATGTGGTCGTGGGCGGAGGCGCCCGCCTTCGCGTGCGTCCGGGGCCGCAGGATTCCTTTTTCTCCAGTGACGCAGTCGGGTTGCTGCAGCGTACGCGCTGGACGATCACCCCCCATTCGGATCGGATGGGCTACCGGCTCACGGGCGGCCGCATTCCGCGACTGCTGCCGCACGAGATGATCTCGGACGCCACATTCCCTGGAGGCGTACAGATACCAGCGTCGGGCGAACCGATTCTGCTGCTGGCCGATCGACAGACCACCGGCGGATATCCGCAGATCGCGACGGTGATATCCGCCGATCTCCCGCTGGCCGCTCAGTTGTCGCCAGGCGACTGGATTGAGTTCGAGATCTGCCAGCGGTCGGAGGCGTTGGCTGCGCTGATCGCCCAGGAGGGAAAGCTCCTTGCCATCGGCTGATCACGACCTCGGGCTGCAGGTGGGAGTGCCGCTCGCACCGCTCAGCACGCTGGCCGTCGGTGGAGCCGCCCGGTGGTTCGTACGGGCTGCCCGCGCCGAGGACGTGGCCGCGGCGCACGGATGGTGCCAATCGCGCCGTGCCGGGATGCTGGTCCTTGGCGGGGGCACCAACGTCGTCATCGCCGACGAAGGGTTCGACGGTCTCGTGGTACAGATCGATCTCCGCGGCGTAACCGTGGAACCCGCTGGGGGTGCGACGATCGTGCGGGCCGCTGCGGGAGAGGCGTGGGACCACCTGGTGGAGATGGCCGTCTCGCAGGATCTTGCAGGCCTCGAGTGCCTGTCCGGCATTCCGGGCAGTGTGGGGGGAACGCCCGTCCAGAACGTCGGTGCCTATGGGCAGGAGGTGAGCGACACGATTCGGAGTGTCACGGCGTTCGATCGTGCTTGCGAGACCCTCGTCACCTTGGATGCCAGCGAGTGCCGGTTTGCATACCGCAGCAGCCGATTCAAATGTGAAGACGCTGGGAGATTCGTCGTGTGCGAGGTTGCTTTCCGTCTTCGGGGAGGGCCGGCGAAGGTTGCCTACCCGGACCTGCTTCGATACTTCGAGGACGGGCATGTGCGATCGCCCTCTTTGTCCCAGGTGCGCGCGGCGGTGTTGACCATCCGGCGCCGAAAGGGCATGGTGATCGACCCTGCGGATCCGGACACGACGAGTGTGGGCTCGTTCTTCACGAATCCGATCGTGGGAGTGAACGATCACGAACGGATCGGCTCGATTGCCGGTGAGGCCGCGCCGGCGTTTCCTGCGGGTGACGTACGGATGAAGGTGCCCGCCGCGTGGCTCATCGAGCGAGCCGGATTCGTCAAGGGCGTCGTGGACGGCGCGGTCGGTCTGTCCACCAAGCATCCACTCGCGATCGTGAACAGAGGCGGTGCACGGGCGCGAGACGTGCTGCGGCTGGCGTCGCGGATCCAGCGTGCGGTCGCAGAGCGATTCGGCGTGTGGCTGCGTGCCGAGCCGGTGTTCGTGGGGTTCGGGGATGATCCGGAGGTACAGTGCCTGCAATCTGGCAGTCCAGACCCACGCAGGGAAGGCGAAGGGCGTCCACCTGCGCGCTAGGACACTAGACGGCTTGAACGGCCCGAATTCACGCACATGAGTCAAGTTTTCCAGCGGCCGT
>CAZDLW010000026.1:0-33191 GCA_964505975.1 uncultured Bifidobacteriaceae bacterium
CTCCCCAGTCGTCTGTGCGAGGTGCCCTTCGTGGGCCACCGGTCGCGCGCGGCAGCGCCTGCGACGAGCTCTGATCTCACCACTCCAGCCCAGAGCCAAAGCGGCGCAGGTCGTTGAGCAGTTGTCGGGCCATCCCTCGAGCGTGTCTGCGGCGTCGAGCAGCTCGTCGGCATAGGCCGTGATGCGGAAGAACCACTGTTCGAGGTCGCGCATCTCGATCTGGGAACCGCAGCGCCAGCACCCGCCGTCGACGACCTGCTCGTTGGCGAGGACCGTATTGCAGCTGGGACACCAGTTGACGGACGAACGGCGCCGATAGGCCAGGCCGCGTTCGAACATCCGGATGAACAGCCACTGGTTCCACTTGTAGTAGTCGGGATCGCAGGTCGCAATCTCGCGCTCCCACGCGTAGCTGATCCCCAGGCGCTGCAGCTGACCCTTCATGTGCGCGATGTTGCCGCGCGTCGAGGTTTCGGGGTGAATGCCGTGCTTGATTGCGGCGTTCTCCGCAGGGAGCCCGAACGCATCCCATCCGAAGGGATGGAGCACGTTGTAGCCCCGCATCCGCTTCGTCCGCGCCATCACGTCCCCGATGATGTAGTTGCGGACATGGCCGACGTGCGCGTGGCCGGAGGGATAGGCGAACATTTCGAGGCAGTAGAACTTGGGCCGCGAAGGGTCCACGTCCACCTCGAAGGTGCGCGCCGACGCCCAACGCCGCTGCCACTTCTTGTCGAGATCCTGGGGCCTGTAGTCCGCCATGGAGGGTACAGCTGCAATTATAGCTGCCAGAACTCCACCAGATTGGGCCGCACGGCCTCGACCGTCGCGACTCCGCGAGCGGTGGCCGCGCCGCTTCCAGGAACGCCGTTGGTGTCACGGTCGGCCAACACGTCGATCACGGCGCGCATGCAGTCCGCGAGCGCACGGAGGTCGTAGCCACCTTCGGTCACGGCTACCAGACGCCCCCCACAGCATTCGTCGGCCACGCCTCGCAGTCCGGCCGTCACACGGGCGAACTCGTCTGTCGAGAGACGCATGCCTCCGAGCGGGTCGTCCCGGTGGGCATCGAAGCCGGCCGAGACCAGGATCAGGTCCGGCTCGAACTGCCGCAGGATCGGGAATGCCAGTGTCGTATACACCAGCTCGTAATCCCCGTCGGTCCCCCCGGCTGCCATCGGCAGGTTGATTGTCGCGCCCCGTCCTTCGTCACTCCCGATTTCGTCGGCCGCACCCGTGCCCGGATAGAACGGAAACTGATGAGACGAGATGAAGAGCACGGAGGGATCCCGGTAGAAGCTCCACTGCGTGCCATTGCCGTGGTGAACGTCGTAATCCACGATGGCCACGCGCCCGGCGCCGCGCGCGCGTGCGTGGGCCGCAGCAACGGCGACGTTGTTGAAGAGACAGAATCCCATCGCGCGGCTGCGTTCGGCGTGGTGGCCCGGCGGACGTACAAGAGCGATTGCGCGTGTGCCTGGCGCGCCGTCGAGGACGTGATCGACGGCGTCGACTGCTGCGCCCGCCGCGAGGCACGCCACCTCATACGAATGTGGCGACGTGTACGTGTCCGCATCGAGCGCGGCGGCCCGCCCGGCCGTCTCCGCGACGAGCGAGACGTATTCCTCGGCGTGAATACGCACGAGCGCCTCATGGGTTGCAGGGCGGGGCTCACGGGTGGTTCCGCCCTCGCTGCGGAACGCCGACGCGACGGCCTGCATGACGTCGCCCCGCTCGACACGCTCTGGATGCCCTGGCGGGTTGAGATGGTCGATGACGCGAGTGCTCGTGAAAATCGTCACCGACACGCAAGGCACTCCGCAGCAGACGCAGCCACCCCGAGCGTTCCATCACACCGTGTCAAGGCGTACATGGTCACGATACTACACAGCGCTGTCGCGGTCCTGCCATCATCTCTTCACAATATCGCCAGGGCCTGGTCACAGGAATCGCGTCTGATAGGCATGTGTCGCGGCGGTCGGTCACGCACTCGACCGGCCCGGTCCGTGTTGACGTGCGGCACCGTTGCCCGACGGCGCAGCACCGCGATTGGAGCCGTGATGGCGATTGATTCTTCGCTTCTTGAACGCTTGCCAACCCGACCCGGTCACTGGCACCCATTCGACGTGGCGGTTCCGGCGGGAAGCTCGTCCGCCAGCCGACCGCGGAGCGCCAGTCAGTTCGCTCACTTGATGGCGGGGCTGATGGCCATCGTCGCCGCCCTGAAGCGCGACCGGGCCGTTGCGGCCATGGCGATCACCGGTGTGCTCCTTGGCGTCGTATTGCTCGCGCAAACCATTAGTGCCTACCAGTTTGCGTCCGGCGAGCTCGTCATACGCGAGGCTCAGCAGCAAGCGGCGCGCGACGCCGCCTCGCTCGAACGAGCCGCACGGGCCGCAGGCATCGGCAACCCGGCGGCGCTGTCCTCGCTTCTCGAACAGCTGCACGAGGGCGCACGCGACCGCATTGCGTGGGTGCTCATCCTCGACGGGCAGCTCCGTGTGCTCGCGCAGGCTGGAGACCGGGTACATGCATCGTTCGCCGCGGTCGATGTACCCCGCCGCCTGGACGTCCGGCCGATCACGCCTCGCCGGGATACGAAGGACGGAGCGCAGGTGCTGACATTCCTTCTTCCCCTCCGGTTGCCGCCAGCCGGAACGCGTCTCCTCGTCTCCGGCGAGGGAACCACTTGGCTATCCGGTCCGCCGGTGTCACCAGCAGTCCCCCGGGCCGCCTTCGCCGAGTTGGCCCTCTACCGCGACGCCGTCTCGGCGCAGTTTGGCGGGTTGCGGGTGCGCATGCTCGTGAGCGCGCTGGCGGCGCTCGCATTGCTGCTGTCCACCACGTTCATGACGATTCGGCTGCCCCGCTATCTTCGGGGTCTCGAGCTCCACACGCAACTCCAGCTGGCAGCGTCCGTCCAGCAGGATCTGTTTCCGACATCGCTGCCGCGCGTGCCAGGGTACGACGTCGCGGCTGTCTGCACGCCAGCGTCCGAGCTGGGGGGCGACTTCTACGACGTGCTGTCGATCGACGATCATCGCTTCGTCTTCATGGTGGGCGACGTCTCCGGAAAGGGCCCTTCTGCTGCCCTCCTGATGGCCGCGGTGTCCGGCGCCGTACATGCTGCCGGCGCAGCAGCGGTCGACACCGACTGCCGCCAGTGGGCCGGGCGACTCAATACCCTCTTGTTCGAGCGAACCGCCGCCAATCGCTACGTCACGCTGTTCGTCGCGACACTCGACAGCCGCACCGGCACGCTGACCTATGTCAACGCCGGACATCCTCCGCCGGTTCTCGTGCGACACACAGACGGGCACGGGGGCGTCGAGAGGCTCGAGCGCGGCGGACCGGCAATGGGGATCGTGCCCAACGCCACGTTCGAGTGTGGGCATATCTCCATGGATCCGGGCGACGTGCTCGTCGTCTACTCCGACGGGATGACGGAGGCCGTCGACCCCACCGGCGAACAGTTCGGTGACGATCGGCTCACAGAGAGCATGGCGAGGTGGCTCGGCCTGCCACCTGGGGCAATCTGTGCGCGCGCGATAGACGACATCCGGCAGTTCGCACCTGAGCAGCAGGACGATCAGACGATCGTGGCCATAGCCAGGCGATCCTCCGGTCCGTCCGCTGGCACTCGGCGTGGTGTCACCGACTGACAGCCGGGCAATCGACGCGCCGGATCGCGTTTCCAATCGCTCCAGAGATAGGATAGGCGTGGTGGCACGACCCTCACACCGGGGAAGCGAGGAGTGAATCCATGAGCGCGTTGCGATCCGTTGGCATTGTCATGCTTGGCATGGCGGCAGTGGCAGCCGCTCAGGTTCCGGTCACGAGTGAGCCCCGGCACCGCCTCGTCTTCGAGAACACCGAGCTCCGCGTTCTCGACGTCAACGTCCCCCCGGGCGACGTCACGCTGATGCACGCTCACGATCGCGACATCGTCACCGTTTCGATGAACGCAGGAGCGGACACGCGGGCACAGTCGCCCGGCGAGCCGTGGGGTGCGGTTCGTCCGCGCCGTTCCGCAGGCCACGCTGCCATCAGCGAGTACGCCGGCAGACACGCCAGTCATCGTGTCGAGAACGTAGGCACGACTCCGTACCAACTCTTCGCAGTGGAGAACTTGAGGGCGGGCGGATGGTTGTCGACGGCGTTACTCGCCGCCCGTGCCACGACGCCCGCGCTCGAGTCGAGAGCATTTCGCGTGTACGACGTTCGCCTCGCGGGCGACACGTCACAGACGTTTCACGCACACGACGCGCCGACAATCGCACTGCTCATCAGCGGGATGGTGATGTCCGCCGGGTCGGACAACCACGCGGAAGCCGGCACGTCCGCACCCGTGGGCCTGAAGCTCCTGGACGCGCCCGGTCAGTGGGTGCTCGTCCCCAAGGGAGACTCACACCACCTGACCCGGCTGGGTGCCACCGATTCACATCTGGTCGAAATAGAGATCCGTTGAGCAGCCGTGTCCCGCACGCTGTGCGTCGACACAGCAGCGCGAAGATCGATGGAGGCGTCTGCGTGAGTGCCGGCGCTACTGCCCTGGCGGTCGATAGGCCACCGTCTTCTTTGCCGCCTGATCGATCTCCTCAGGCGTCAAGAGCGGGATCGTCCTGAGACTCACGGCTCCGCTCGCATTTACCGACAAGGACACCGCAACCGCCGAGATATCGTCCGGCGCTTCCACGATGACGTAGGCATCGACGTCGCCGAGCGCGAAGTAGAACGCCTCGAGCTTGCCACCCATCGCCGATATCATCTGTTCGACGAGCGCGCGCCGTTTGGCGCCCCCGTCCTTCAAGAGTCCCTTCGCACCGTCGGCCGTGTACGAAGCCTTTATCAGGTACTTCCTCGCCATCGCTGCTCCTCCATCGTCGAACGACTACCGCCTGAAATGCGGTGGGTTTGAACCTGGCATGTGGGACTGACTGCCAAGCGTGACTGTAAGTAAGGCCACGTGGAGAGTCAAGGCACGATCCCCATCCCTTTCAACAATCCGTGGCCCATTTGTGCCCCATGTCGAGCTTGAGGTACAGTGTTCGTGGGATGCTGGGGTGGCTGCCCCGGGCAAGGAAGAGTTCATGCCGAAGACCGGACGAAACGACGCGTGCCCCTGCGGAAGCGGCCGGAAATTCAAGCGCTGCTGCGAACCCAAGCAGAACGAGCGCCAGTCGCGTTTCCTGATGATTGCCGTGGGCGGCGCCATTCTCGCGGCGCTGGTTGTGGGTATCCTGTCGTTTACCGGTCAGGGAACCCGCAGCGGCGGCCGAGTCTGGTCCGCCGAGCATGGCCATTACCATGACGTGGGTTCCGGCAGCACAGGAGGGGCGGGCCGCGTCTGGTCCGAAGAGCACGGCCACTACCATTGATCGGACACCGCCGGGCGACGCCGAATCTGAAGGGTGTGGTGATGAAGCCGCCCACATCGGCGCTCACCCTCGGCGGATGAGCGCACAGCCGCGTTCCTCGAGCGCAACGAGTCGCCCCTGCAAGTCCTGCCGCGCCCGTTCCAGGTCATCATCGGATAGATCCTTCGGAACCTCCATCGGCTCCCCCACAACAAGTGCCACCGTGGCAAACGGCTTCGGGATCTGCGTACGGTCCCAGCTCCGGACGACCCAGGAGGCGGACGCCTCCAGATGAAACGGCAGCACTGGATTCCCTGTGACCTTCGCGAGCCAGACGGCCCCCGGTTGTACGACGCGCGCGGGACCGCGAGGACCGTCCACGGTGAAACCCGCCGGCCGTCCGTGCTCCATGTCGCGCACGAGGCGGAGCATGGCCTTTCGTGCGCCACGCGTCGTCGAGCCCCTGGCCGTCCCATACCCGAGCCGCTCGATGACTCGCGCAATCCATTCGCCGTCGAAGTTTTCGCTCGTGATGACGACGATACCGCGATGCCGGAAGTAGAAGGCCGCGGGCAGGATGCGCGCGTGCCAGAAGGCCATGACCGGTTGACGGCCGGAGGCCACCACGGCATCGAAGTGTTCCAGACCCTCGACGCGCCACCGGAGTGTGCGTCCGAGGGTGTACACCACCGGGTATCCGACGGCCGCGATGGCTGCCACCTGTAATCGCCGCAGCCTCGACTGGCGCCATTCACTCAACAGCAGCTCCCCGCTACCTGTTCAGATGCGCTCCACATGACACGACCAAGCACGGGGCGAGGCGGGGCGAATCGCGGCGTTTACCGCCCACCTACATGCCGGTGTACTGGGGCCCGCCTCCACCTTCCGGCGGTATCCAGGTAATGACTGCGTAGGGATCCATGATGTCGCACGTCTTGCAGTGCACGCAATTCGAGGCGTTGATCTGCAGACGGGGTGTCCCGTCGGCGTCGCGAACGATTTCGTACACCTGGGCCGGACAGAACCGGGTGCACGGGTGCCCGTATTCCGGCCCGCAGATCGTGCTGCACACCTCCGTGTGCACGAGCAGGTGCGACGGCTGATCTTCGTCGTGGGTCGTGCCGGAGTAGTGCACGTTGGTGAGCTTGTCGAAGGTGAGTCGGCGGTCGATGGAGGTGGCGTTGCTGGGCCGCTCCGTCGATACGTCCATCCCGTAGTACCAGGCGAGCGTCTTCATTTGTTCGTGGCCCGGATGGCCGTGCACATCCTCGAACCATCGGCCGCGCGTCAGCAAGGACATACCCGAGAACATCAGCCCCGCGAACAGACCGTACCCGAAGGCCTGGTGGACGTTGCGCACCGGATAGAGCTCTGCCCGAACCGGCCCCTCGTCGATCGTGTGCTGGTAGCGCTCGAGTGATGCCGCCGATGTATCCCCGCCCTTCACGGCATCGAATGCGGCCTCGGCCGCGAGCATTCCGGTTCGCATCGCGAGGTGAATGCCCTTGAGGCGCATCGAGTTCAGGAACCCGGCGGCATCCCCGGCGACGAGACCGCCGTCGCAGTACGAGCGCGGAATCGCATTCCAGCCGCCCTCCGGCAGGGCCTTCGCCCCGTATCGCACCAGGTGCCCGCCCTCGAGCAGCCGGCGCAGGAATGGGTGCTGTTTCAGTCGATTGAAGGCCATGTGCGGGTCGAACAGCGGATCCCGGTAGTCCAGGCCTACGACCAGGCCGAGCGACAGCAGCCCGTCGGGTAGCGCGTAGATGAACGCACCGCCGAATTCCTCGTGCCGCAGCGGGTAACCCAGCGTGTGAATCACCGTTCCCGGGTCGATCCGGTCCCGGGGCACCTCCCACAGTTCCTTCAGTCCCACGGCGAACTGCTCCGGCTGCCGCCCCTTTCCAAGCTGCAGGCGGCGCAGGAGCGTCTTGGTCAGGTTTCCTCTGACGCCGTCGCAAAAGATCGTGACCTTGGCCAGAATATCCACGCCGGGCTCGAAGGCCGGCCGCCGCTCGCCCTGTCGACCGACGCCGCGGTCGCCAGTCCGCACGCCCACCACGCGGGCGCCGTCCATGAGCACGTCCTGACCTGCAAAGCCGGTGAAGACGTCGATGCCTTCCGCCTCGACCTGATCGGCAAGCCACCTGACGAACCGGTTCAGCGAGATGAGCAGGTTGCCATGGTTCCGCAGCGGAGGCGGAACGACCGGAAACGGCACTTTCCACGTGGGCGTGAGAAAGTAGGCGCGATCCTGGTGCACCTCCGAGGCCACCGGGGCACCTCTGGCTCGAAAGTCGGGAATCAGATCGGCGAGCGCCGACGGATCCAGCACAGCTCCCGACAGCATGTGCGCGCCAGCTTCGCGTGCCTTTTCCAGAACTGCGACCGACAGCGGCTCTCCGCCGGCGGCGTTGCGCAGCTGCGCGAGACGCAGCGCCGCAGACAAGCCCGCTGGCCCGCCACCGACGACCAGGATGTCGACTTCGAGGGTTTCTCGACTCATCGCCTCTCACGCCATCCCGGCGCGCTCCGGCGGCGTGTGAATGCGCAAGACCGGGTTCGGTCCACGACGTGTCCCACGCGCACACGCGCAACCGACACCACTCAGGACTTCTGCAGCTCGGCAGTCATCGCCGGCACGATCTCGAACAGGTCTCCTACGATGCCGTAGTCGGCCACCTCGAAGATCGGAGCATCCGCATCCTTGTTGATCGCGACGATGGTCCGCGCGCCCTTCATGCCTACCAGATGCTGGATGGCACCCGAAATGCCGAGGGCCACATAGAGCTTGGGGGTCACCGTCTGGCCCGAGCTGCCCACCTGGCGATCCATCGGCAGCCAGCCACTGTCGCAGATGGGGCGGGATGCGGCAAGCTCGGCGCCCAGCGCCTTCGCGAGCTGCTCGGCGATGGACACGTTCTCCTGCGACTTGATGCCGCGGCCTACGGCGACAATCCGTTCCGCCTGACTCAAGTCCACCGACTGCTTCGCCTCCTGGAAGGGCGGTTCCGGCTGTTGTCGGATGTCGCCGGGATCGAGATTCACCTCCAGTGCGTTGATGCTCGCTGCGCTCCCGTGCTGCACGGCCTCGGCGCGGAAGGCACCGATCTGACACGTCACGAACACGGGACCGCCACCCTGCGGTCGTACCTCGGCCACCAGCTTGCCCTGGAACATCGGCCGCAGGAAGGTGGCGTCGACGCCACTTCCGTTGATACCGGTCACGTCCGTGACGAGCGGCACGTTCATCCGTGCCGCAAGCATCGGCGCGAAATCGCGTGTCTGATACGTATGCGGCAGCACGACGTGGGTCACCGCCCTCTGCTCCAACACCGCGCGCAGCGTCGTCGTGAATGCATCAGGCGTATACGGCTCCAGCGCGGGATGCTCGACGGCCACAACTTCCACACCGGCCGCGGCGAGTTCCCTCGCCGGGTCACCGAGGCTGGCACCAAGCACGACAGCGGAGACTTGACTGCCGGCGGCCAGTCGCTGTGCCGCGGCGATCGCTTCCCATGTGGCACGAACGAGCCGGCCCTCGCGTTGCTCCGCGACAACAAGAATCACAAGACCCTCGCTTCCTCGCGCAGTCGCCGGACCAGCTCACGCGCGGCCTCGCTGGCCGTTCCGGCAATCATGGCCGTCTGCTTGCTCTTCGCGGGCAGTGACAGGGAGACGATCCGCTGGGCGGGCGGCGTCCCTGCCGGAGCACCGACCTTGCGGATTTCCTTCTTCTTCGCCGCCATGATGCCCTTGAGTGTCGCGTAGCGCAACTGGTTGATCCCGCTCTGAATCGTCAACAGCGCCGGAAGCGGCATGGTGATCCACTGGAACCAGCCGCCCTCCAGCTCGCGCTTGACTCGTATACGGGCAGGCTGTCCCGTCGCCGAGGCGTCCTCCTGTACCTGCACCTCCATGATGATCGTGGAGTGAGGAACGCCCAGTCGTTCCGCCAGGATGACGCCCATCTGCGCGTGGCCCTGGTCGTCGGACTGCAATCCAGTGAGCACGAGATCGAAGCGCTCGTCGGTCATCGCGGCGGCCAGCGCTGCGGCGGTCACGAACGCATCGGCAGCCCCGAGCGTATCACTCTCGACGTGGATCGCACGATCGGCACCGCGAGCCAGGGCCTCACGAATCACCTGCTGCACGCGAGCGGGGCCACCCGAACAGACGACGACTTCGCCGCCGTGTTGCTCCCGAAGCCGCAGCGCCTCTTCGAGTGCGTACGCGTCGGGCTCGTTCATCTCATAACTGACATCCTGCTCGCGTATCCATGTCCTGTCGTCAGCCAGACGCGGCTGCCATTCGCGCGTCGGAACCTGCTTGATGCAGACAGCTATCTTCACCGCAGCCACTCTCCCTGGCGTGCGCGCTCCACGCATTGAGTCGAACGTTCACCGCGACCCTGGGCCGCGGCCGCAACGAGCCCTTGTGCCGCGACGCGTCGGAGATACCGATTACTCCTCAAACGTCTTGAAGAGCAGCGCTGCATTCGTACCTCCAAACCCGAACGAATTCGAGAGCGCATACCGGACGGGCATCGTCCGGCTCTTGTTCGGCACATAGTCCAGGTCGCACTCCGGATCGGGGTTGTCGAGATTGATCGTGGGCGGCACTCTCTGGTGCCGCACGGCCAGCGCGGTGATGCCTGCCTCGAGCCCGCCGGCACCGCCAAGCAGGTGGCCGGTCATCGACTTGGTGGACGAGATGGCGAGGCGGCGGGCATGGTCGCCAAAGCACGCCTTGATCGCCAGGGTCTCGAGCCTGTCGTTGTAGGGCGTGGACGTGCCGTGCGCGTTGATGTAATCCACATCATCGGGCCTGATGCCCGCCTTCCGGAGTGCCATCGCCATGACACGGATGCCGCCGTCCCCGTCCTCCGACGGCGCCGTGATGTGGTAGGCATCTGCGGACATGCCATAGCCCGCGACCTCGGCATAGACGGGCGCGCCGCGCCGCCGTGCATGCTCGAGCTCTTCGAGGATCAGGACGCCCGCGCCCTCGCCGATGATGAACCCGTCCCGGTCTTTGTCGAACGGCCGGCTCGCTCGCTCGGGCTCGTTGTTGCGCGTCGACAGGGCGCGGAGGGCCCCGAATCCGCCGATGCTCATCGGCGTAATCGCGGCTTCCGAGCCGCCGGCAATCATCGCATCCGCGTCTCCCCGCTTGATGATCTCGTAGGAATCGCCGATGGCATGCGCCGAGGCGGAACATGCCGTGCAGGTCGCCAGGTTGGGGCCCTTGGCGCCAAAACGGATGGACACCTGCCCTGCGGCCAGGTTGATGATCGCAGACGGAATGAAAAAGGGCGAGATCTTGCGAGGCCCCCCGTCGAGCAGTGCCTTGTGTTCGCGCTCGATGGTCAGGAAGCCGCCGATACCGGATCCGATGAACACGCCTATGTTCGGAGCGTTGTGTGGCGTGATGGACAATCCGGAGTCGTCCATCGCGAACTGCGCTGCGGCGATGGCGTACTGGATGAAGACGTCCATCTTCTTGACGTCTTTCTTTCCCACGAAATCCAGGGGATCGAACCCCTTGACCTCGGCGGCAATCTGGGCTGCGAAATCGCTCACGTCGAACTTGGTGATCCGTGTGACGCCGCTCGTCCCGGCCGACAGCGCCTCCCAGTTGGCTCTGGTGCCAATACCGAGCGACGACACCAGCCCGATGCCGGTGATGACGACACGCCTGCTCAAGATCCCTCCAGGGTACGAAGCCCAGAGACCGGTCGATCCTCGGCTACGAGCCCTTCTTGGCTTTGGCGTGCGCTTCGATGTAATCGATCGCTTCCTTTACCCGCGTGATCTTCTCCGCGTCTTCGTCGGGAATCTCGATTCCGAACTCCTCCTCGAACGCCATGACGAGCTCCACCGTGTCGAGCGAGTCGGCACCGAGATCGTCGACGAACGACGCATCCGGCGTCACCTCTTCCTCGTCCACTCCGAGCTGTTCCACGATGATGCTCTTCACCTTGTCTGCAACTGCCATTCATTCCTCCAATCACAGCCTGCGCCCTGTGCGCGCCCCGGACGCCACACCCCGACGGCCCCACCCGCACCGTGATGGCCACCGGGCGCCGATCTGCGGCATCGATGTGCGTTGATTACATGTACAGACCACCGTTGACCGCGAGCACGTGCCCTGTAATATACGACGCCTCATCCGACGCGAGAAAGCACACCGCAGCCGCCACGTCGTCGGGTGTGCCCAGACGGCCGAGCGGGATCTGTGAGACCCAATCGTCCTGCGCTCTCTCGGTGATCGCCTTGGTCATATCCGTGTCGATGAGGCCCGGGGTAACCACGTTCACGGTCACGTTGCGACTGGCGAGCTCTCGGGCCAATGCCTTGCTGAACCCGATCAGACCCGCCTTCGACGCCGCATAGTTCGCCTGACCGGGGTTGCCCATCTGCCCGACCACGGAGCTCACGCTGATGATCCTGCCAGCCCGCCGTTTGATCATCGGCCTGATGGCCGCCTGCGTGCACGAGAACGCGGCCGTGAGATTGGTCGCGATGACCTGGTCCCAGTCCTCGCGCTTCATACGCAACGTCAGCTGGTCGCGTGCGATGCCTGCGTTGTTCACCAGGATGTCCAGACGACCGTGGCGAGCGACGGTGCCCCCAACGAGCGCCTCGACGGAGCCGATGTCGGTCACGTCCACGGAGGCCAGTTCGGCCCGGCCGGCGGCAGCCTCGATCGCCGCGACCGTGTTGCTGGCATGGTCGGCGCGCGCCCCTACCACGACGTGTGCGCCCTGGCGCGCCAGCATCAGGGCAATGCTGCGCCCAATGCCGCGCGACGCGCCGGTCACAATCGCTACCTTGCCGCTGAGAGTGAGCATGCCGCCATGACCGCGCCGAGATCGTCGGGGGACCCGAAGTGCACGACGTTGGCACCGGAGTGAATCTTCCTGACCAGTCCGCTCAGCACCGTCCCCGGGCCCACTTCAACATACGTGCTGACGCCTTCCGACGCAAGGCGACGAACCACGTCCTCCCACAACACGGGCGCCGACACCTGGCGGACGAGCGCATCGACGGCCGCCTGCGCCTCGCGCTTGGGCAGCGCATCCACGTTCGCCACGATGGGCACCTGCGGCTCGCACAGCCGCAGCGCTCGGAGCTCGGACTGGAGCCGCGCCTCTGCGGGCTTCATGAGCGCGCAGTGAAACGGTGCGCTGACCGAGAGCGGAACCGTCCGCTTGGCACCGAGCGCTCTCGCACGTTCCGCCGCGCGCTGGACGGCCGCCGCCGTCCCGGCGATGACGATCTGTCCATGGCCATTGAGGTTCGCAGGGCTCACGACGTCGCCGTTGGCAACCTCGGCGCAGGCCTGCCAGACGAGCGCTGGCGAGGCTCCGAGAATGGCGGCCATGGCCCCCTGGCCAAGGGGTACGGCTTCCTGCATGTACCGGCCGCGACGGCGCACGGCCACGACGGCATCGGCAAACGACAACGTCCCCGCGACCACGTTCGCCGAGTACTCCCCGAGACTGTGCCCTGCCACGAATGCCGGGCGCACCCCCCGTGCCGCCAGCACGCGATACGCGGCCACGCTTACCGTCAGGATTGCCGGCTGTGCGTGCTCGGTCAACGTGAGCTGGTCCTCGGGACCGTCGAAGATGAGACGGCTCAGCGGCCGTCCCAAGGTGCCGGGGCCACTGGTATCCGAGGCAAACGCCGTGTCGGCTTCCGCAAACGCCGCGCGGGCCTCAGGGTATGCCTGGGCCAGTGCTCTGCCCATGCCGACCTTCTGCGATCCCTGTCCTGGAAAGATCAACGCAATCATGATGGGAGTGAACGTCGCCGCTCCTGGGGAAGCTCCGTTCGGACACCTCGCGAGACAGTGGCCGCCGCGATCTCCTGCTCGACACGGTGGATGAAGTCGCTCGTGGCGAAGCGGTATGCCGTGGCAATCGCATTGCGCACGGCTTTCACCGAGGAGCGGCCGTGGCCGACGACCACCAGACCGGCGACACCGAGCAACAGCGCGCCGCCATACTCAGAGTAATCGACCCGTCGCCGGAAGCGCCGAAAGGCCCTCCGCGAGAGCAGGTAGCCAACCTGGCTCGAGAACGTCCCCTTCAGTTCCTCACCGAGCAGCGCCTCCACCGTCTCGACCAGGCCTTCGCTCGTCTTCAGCACGACGTTGCCGGTGAACCCGTCGCAGACGATCACATCGGCCACTCCGCTGTAGATCTCCCGCCCTTCCACGTTCCCGATGAACTGCAGCGGCGCCGCCTTGAGCAACCGGTGCGCCTCGCGCGTCAGGTCGTTCCCTTTGGTCTCCTCTTCGCCAATCGACAGGAGGCCGATGCGTGGGTGATCCACTCCAAGCGCGAGCCGGGCGTAGACTCCACCCATGACGGCGAACTGCAGGAGATGGTGCGGACGGCATTCAACGCTCGCCCCCGCGTCCAGCAGCACGCCCGGACGGCCACGCGTGGGAATGACGATCGCCAGCGCTGGACGGTCGACGCCCCGAATCATGCCGAATGCGCCGTGCGCCGCCATGACGGTGGCTCCAGTGTGCCCCGCGCTGAACAACGCCGCCGCTTCGCGGCGCGCGACGAGGTCGGTGGCCACCCGGATGGACGTTCGTCGTTTGCGTCGCAGCGCCGTCGCGGGTGAATCGGCCATCCCGACCACATCCGGGGCCTCCACGATCTCCAATCCCAGCTCACGCCAGTCCGGACAGCACGCGAGCGCCGCCGTCAGGTCTGCCGTCGGACCGGTGAGCGCCACACGCACGTCCAGATGACGTGCGGCGACAACCGCACCTTCGACGATGACCGCAGGAGCATGGTCACCCCCCATCGCGTCGACTGCTATGCGCACCATGTGCGGCTACTTTTCGCGATCACGCGACTCCGCGCACGGTCCTCCGCATCGAGAGGCGGACGGCTGACGCAAACGGCGTGTGGTGACGCAGCCGTCCCCTCGCCCTACTCTTCGTCCACAGGGCGGACCTGGCGTTGCCGGTAGTACCCGCAATGCGGGCAGATACGATGCGGTGCCTTCGGCTCGTGGCACTGAGGACACAGACCCGTGGTGGCTGCGCGCAGCGCGTCGTGGGTTCGCCGCTTGGCCGTGCGGGTCTTGGAATGTCTGCGTTTTGGATTAGGCATGTCGTCTCACGAGTCGCGCTTCGACCTGGCGAGCCCGCGCAAGGGCGCCATGCGGGGATCCTCCCATCCTGGCGCGCAGTCGCACGCGCCAGTGTTCCGATTGGTGCCGCACTCGGGGCAGAGCCCCTGACACTCCTCACGGCACAGCGGCTTCATCGGCAACTGGAGATAGAACTGCTCACGAAGCAGGTCGTTCACGTCGATCCGATCGTCCCGATAGTAGCTCGTCTCGAAATCCTCGTCCTGGATCTCGCGTTCCTCGTCCGTCGCCATCTCGGTCGCCGGCAGGTACTTCAAGTCGAACACCGCATCCACCGGCATCCCGAAGGGCTCCAGACAGCGGCTGCAGAGCAGTTCGAGTTCCGCGCGTGCGGTCCCCGACAGGCGGAACACCTCCTTGTCCTTGTGGACATCCAACTCCAGGTGGACCGGCCCCGCAAGTCGGTAGGCGTCCCCCTCTCGAGCCACCTCCTCGGCCAGAAACGTCCGGGAGATATGCGTATGCGGCTGGCGGAAACGCGTGAGATCGAGCTGCATGAGCGTCCCTCTCGCGAATCCAGGCGCGAGGCAAGACCGCTAATTATAGCTGATTCCAGGCCATCGGCCCGACCCACGGTCGTGGGATGAAGAGCCGCTCGAAGAGCGTCACAGCGAACCGGTCGGTCATTCCGGCCACGAAGTCCTTGGCCGCCACATCCAGCCCCTCGGTGTCGAGGATCCGGCGGTCGAGAAATTCACCGGGGCGCTGGCGCACCTTCTGCCAGAGCCCCTCCAGGATGCCGGTGGCTTTCTGGAACTCCGCCGTGGCGGCGTCGTTCTCGTAGACCGCCTCGAACAGGAACGCACGCAGCGCCAGCGTCGCCCCGAGCACTTCGTCGCTCATCAGTATCTCGGACAACCCGCTCCGCTGCGTGACCGTGACCACGTCCTTCACCATCCGGGCGATACGGGCCGACGAGGACTCGCCGAGCACCGCTACGGCGTCGCGCGGCAGCCTGGCCGGCTCCAGCACGCCAGCCCTGACCGCATCATCGATGTCGTGGTTCACGTAGGCAATCAGATCGGCCACGCGCATGATCTGTCCCTCGAGCGTGGCGGCGCGCACCGCGGCGTTCATGCCGATCGGAGCCCCCTGCTTCCCTTTGGAGTGCCGGCCGATTCCGTCGCGGACTTCCGACGTGAGGTTCAATCCCCGCCCGTCGTTCTCGAGTACATCCACGATGCGAAGGCTCTGTTCGTAGTGCCGGAAGCCGCCGGGTACGAGCGCGTCCAGCACGCGCTCTCCAGCGTGGCCGAACGGCGTGTGGCCGAGGTCGTGCCCCAGCGCAATGGACTCGGTGAGCTCTTCGTGGAGCCGCAGCGCCTTTGCAATCGTCCGCGCAATCTGAGAGACCTCGAGGGTATGCGTCAGCCGCGTACGGTAGTGGTCGCCGGCGGGGGCGAGGAACACCTGTGTCTTGTGCTTCAGCCGGCGAAAGGCCTTGCAGTGGATGATCCGATCGCGGTCCCGCTGAAACGACGGCCTCACATCGTCCTCCGCTTCCGGACGCAGGCGGCCCAGGGAATCCGCACTCTTCGCCGCCTGGGGCGCCAGGGTCTCCCGCTCGCGCCGTTCGAGGTCTTCACGAATGCCGGACAACGATATCCTCCAGAAACGTGGTGCCGTGATCGAGTGGCTCGACGCCGAAGCCTTCTGCAATCGTCTGCCCGAGGTCGGCAAACGTCGCCCGGGTGCCCAGGTCGGCACCGCGACGCACTCGCGGGCCGGCCACCAGCAGGGGCACGTACTCCCGGGAGTGGTCCGTGCTCGGCGTCGTCGGATCGTTTCCATGATCCCCGGTGATCGCCAGGAGCTCGGTGTCGCGGAGCCGCGAGAGCAGGGGCCCGAGTCGCTCGTCGAAGCGCTCGAGGTTGGCAGCATACCCCGCGACGTCGTTCCGATGACCGTAGACCGTATCGAAGTCGACCAGGTTGGCCAGAACGAGGCCGTCGCCGGCACTCTCGACCTCGGCGATCAGCCGTTGCATGCCGTCGGCATCGTCGCGGGTCCGGATGGTGCGCGTGATCCCGCGGCCGGCGAACAGGTCCGTCACCTTCCCAATGGACGCGACGGGCCGACCGCGGCGAACCAATCGATCCAGGAGCGTTGTACCCGTCGGCTCGCACGCGTAGTCGTGTCTGTTCGCTGTACGCCTGAAGTCGCCGGGCGTTCCGATGAACGGACGAGCGATGACGCGGCCAATCCCGAGCCCCCGCACGGCCAGGTCGAACGCGGCTTCGCAGATGCGGTACTGCTCGTTCAGCGGGATCACGTGCTCGTGTGCAGCGATCTGCAGAACGCTATCCGCAGACGTGTACACGATCGGTTGCCCGGTGCGCATGTGCTCCGCGCCCAGCTGCTCGATGATGGCGGTGCCCGAGGCAGCGAGGTTGCCAATCGTCCCGCGTCCAATCCGTCGCTCGAGCTCCGCGATCAGCACTGGCGGGAATCCACGTGGAAACGTCGGAAAGGGACGGTCGAGCACGATGCCCATCAGCTCCCAATGCCCGGTCACCGAGTCCTTTCCGGGAGACGCTTCAGCCAGACGCCCGTACGCGCCCACCACTTCTCGAGGCTCGCGGTCGCCGTTACCGAGCGGAACCAGATGCCCGAGGCCCAGGGACCGCAGATGCGGGATACCCAGGGGTACGCGTCTGGCCACGTTTCCGAGCGTGTTGCTGCCTTCGTCCCCATACGCGGCAGCGTCAGGCAGCGCACCACAACCAAGGCCGTCCAGGACGATCACGATGACTCTTGCCAACACCGGCGCGATCATGCGGTCCACTGCGGCGCGGGTCGAACAGCGCCTTCGATGACCGGGAAGGCCATGGCGCAACCGTCTCTCACGCTGTGGCGCCTGGAGGGGCCGTCGCCGGAGCGTCTACGGATGGCGTGGCGGGAAGTAGTCCGCCACGGATCGAGGCGTCTCGATCGTGGCAATTGCGTGCTTGAAGATCAACTGGTCGACCCCGTCGACCTCGACAACGACGGCGAATCGATCGAAGCTCTTGATCCGCGCCTCCATCTGGCGGCCGCCCATCAAGTGGATCGTGACGGCAAGCCGCTCCCGACGCGCGTGGTTCAGAAAGACGTCCTGGATGTTGGACGGGGCCGATGATGACGATTGGGTTTCAGACACCTGGGCCATCAGAGGGCGTCTCCTTGCCTTCGCACGCCGCGCGCCTCCAGCGCGTCCTCCACATGGTGCCGAGTCTCGGGCCGCTCGCCGGGACCTTCGAGCCACATAAGGTTAGGCTCTTTACGAAACCAGATCAACTGGCGCCGCGCGTACTGGCGGTTCGCCCGCACGATCAGCGCGCGCGTGGCGGCTTCGTCACGAACACCGCCACGCATCTCCATCACCTGACGGTAGACGAGCCCCCCGAACGGCCGAGCGTCGGCCGGCACGCCACGCGCCAGCAGCGCCTCCACCTCCGCCACGATGCCACGCGCGAACTGCTCGTCGACTCGCCGAGCGATTCGTTCTGCAGTGGCGCAGGCCGGCAGCACGAGCCCGATCGCCACGACATCACAATCGCCGATGAGCGAGCACGTCTCGCCAAAATGTGCCGTGAGCGGCCGGCCGGTGCTGTAATACACCTCCAACGCCCGCACCAGGCGCTTCCGGTCGCGGGACATGATTCGTCGCGCGGAAGCCGGATCGACCCTCGCCAGCATCTGGTGGAGTCGCTCGACGCCGCGGCGCCGGGCCACGGCATCCAGCCGGGCCCGGATTCCCTGGTCCGCGCCCGGACCTGGAAACAACCCGCGGGTCAAGGCGCGATAGTAGAAGCCTGTACCGCCGACGAGAATGGGGATCCGGCCCCGTCGATGAATATCCCGAATCGCCTGCTCGGCGTCGCGGGCGAACTGTGCGGCGGTGTACTCCTCGACCGGATCACAGATGTCGACGAGGTGATGGACAATGCCGCGGCGTTCCGCCACCGGAGTCTTGTCGGTGCCGATGTCGAAGCCGCGATAGACGGCCGTCGAGTCACAGTTGATGATCTCCCCGCCGTACTGCTCGGCAAGCGCGAGACCGAGGGCGCTCTTGCCAGACGCAGTCGGACCGAGCACTGCAAGGACCATGGGAGGCACGGCACTATGCGGTCACAGGCTGTGCGTGACACATTCGCGTATCGGGCTGCAGAGCGGTCCAATCCGGATGAAGACGTACATCACGAGCACGACGAGCAGAATGAGCAGCCCGAGTTGTTGCGTGCGGGTTGGCATCACGGCGCCGGCGGTTGTTCGTTGTAGTAGAAGATGACGGTGAAAAAGGCCATCGGATCCGGATACTCCGGCGGCAAGGGCTCGGTGGGATTCGATCCGAGAATCGCGTTGTACGCGGCCCGGTTGAACGCGTCGATGCTCGAGGGCTGCGCAACGACGACGTCGGTGATCTGCCCCGTCTTGTGAATGTTGAACTGCAGCACCACGCGGCCGCGGAATGTCATGGCCGCGTGCGGGATGAACCAGTTCCGCCGCACCTGCGCGACGAACCGCCGCAGCCACGGGCCGAACTCTACCCCTTTGGTATCGAACTGAATCGTCGCACCCGGGTCGGTGACGCCACCCTGCGGATTGTGGAATGTCTCGTTCTGGACGTATCGCTCCAGGTTACGGAGCGCGTCGCCCAGCAGGCCTCCGGTCGGCCGTGGTGAAGTTTCACTGGGTGGGGGAACGCCGAGCTCGTCCGGTGGAAACACCCGGGCCAGCTGCTCCGGTTGCGGCTCCGGTTCCGGGTCCGGTTGGGGCTCGGAAAACTCCGGGCCTTCGGGTCCGAGCGCCCGCTGCCCTGGCTCTTCCTCTGGCGCGTCCGTGCGCTCAACGGAATCGCCCAGCGCGAACGGCAGCGGGTTGGTCGGCTCCGCAGCCACGGTGGGCGCCTGGCTCCGGCGGTCCAAGTCCGACAGTTCGGCCTGGTCGGGCGGACGCATTGCCTCGAAATCCAGCCGCGGCTGAACGAAGACCAGCCGGCGATCGTCGCGCTCGCGCTCGAGCGCCGACACATCAGATTCCTCGAACCTCGGTTCGAACAGCATTACCGTCGGCGCAAAGAGCAGCAACGCCACGATCCCCGCATGGATGAGCAGAGACAGCATCACGCCCTCGCGCCGCGAGATGGCGCTCCCGACCACGGCCTCGTCCAGATACCGATCGTCGATGTCGAAATGAATCACGGGCGTGAAGGGTGATTATAACATCCCGCGCTGTAATGACTTACGGCTCCTGTCGGCATTCTACCGCCGGACCCCGACGTACAAGTGCACGATTCCACCCGTCAACGAGACGACGTGCACGTCGCCAAAGCCGGCAGCGAGCAGGACGTCTGCGAACGCCGGTGGCGAGGGAAACGTTCCCACGGACGCCGGCAGATAGGAATAGGCACTGTCGTGGCCCGAAATGAGGCGCCCGATGAGCGGGAGGATCCGCCGAAAGTACCAGAGGTACAACGTCTTCATGCCTGGAAGACGCGGCGTGCCGAACTCGAGGATCGCGAGACGCCCGCCCCGGCGGAGCACTCTCGCCATCTCTACGCACGCGCGGGCATGGTCCTCGACATTACGAATCCCGAACGCCACTGTCGCCGCGTCGATGCTGCCGTCGCGCACGGGCAACGACATCGCGTCCCCCCGAACCAGGGCAATCCGGCCATCCGCCCGGGCGGCCCGCACCTTGGCCAGCCCGTGCTCGAGCATGGCGCCGGCGAAATCGACTCCGACCACGCGCGCAGCGCGCGGACCCGCCTCGAGTGCGACATCCGCCGTGCCGGTGCAGATGTCGAGCAGCGTCTCGCGTCCAGTCAGTGCGAGCGCAGCGACCGCCCGGGCGCGCCAGCGCCGATCGATGCCGGCGCTGAGCAGGTGGTTCAAGACGTCGTACCTCGGCGCAATCGCATCGAACATGCGGGCGATGCGATCCGGAGCCTTGTCGGGGGGCGCGGTTGCGGTCACACGCGCCACGGCAGGCCCATCGAGACGTAGACGCCCACGGTCGCAACGCGCCCACACGGTGCGTCCGCGCACGAGATGCTGACTATGATCGGCCCCCTCGAGAACCTATCCGACATACAGCGCGACGGCTGTCGCCGCGAAGTACACGATGCCCACGTATCCGTTCAGGTCGAACGCTCGTTTCACCTGTGACAAATCATCCGCGCTGACCAGGTACTGTTCGTAGCCGAGCAGCGCCGCCACGAACGCGACGCCGGCCAGATAGAGCCCGGGCAGATCGGCCACGTCCCAGAGCGCCACCATCACGACCACCGTGGCGGCGTGCATGACGCGCGACATCATGAGGGCGGCAGGAATGCCGAAGCGAGCCGGAATCGACCGCAATCCGTGCCCCCGATCGAACTCCACGTCCTGGCACGCATAGAGGATGTCGAACCCGCCCACCCAGAGCCCGATGGCGAGACCGAGCAGCCACGGTTCCAGGCCGGCACCGCCCCCGGCGGCAAGCCAGCCGCCCACCGGCGCCACTGCCATAGCGAGGCCGAGAAACATCTGCGTCCAGGCGGTGTAACGCTTGGCCAGTGAATACCAGAAGACGATCGCCAGCGCGACGGGCGCCAGCATCAGGCACAGCGTGCCGAGACGTGAAGCCGCGAAGAGGAAGGCCCCCGACGACATGACAACGAAGACCGTCGCCTCCCGGCGGTTCATCGCACCCCGCGGCAGCTCACGCATCGCGGTCCGCGGATTCAAAGCATCGAGACGCGCATCCACCAGTCGGTTGAAGCCCATTGCCGCACTACGGGCGGTCACCATCGCCACGACGATCCACACGACCTGCAGCCAGGAGAACGGGTGGGTGCGCCACGCCAGCAACGCGCCCGTCAACGCGAACGGCAACGCGAAGACGGAATGGCTGAAGCGAACAAACGACAGGTAGGTGGCGACCCTCTGCATCACGACATCACGCCCCGGCAGCCCGCGCGCCCTCCGCATCCAGCCACGCGACCGCATCTGGCTCAACCCCCGACACGAGGTATTCTTCCACATCCTCGCAGTGCTCCGGCACACGAACCGCGATCAGCGAGGCACGTTTTCCCGCTTCGATGCATCCGAAGTCCCGTTCGAATCCGAGTGCACGAGCTGCTACGAGCGTGGCGCTCTCCAGGAGCCGGCGCGCAGGCACCCGCGGCGCAATCCGTCTCGCTTCCGCCAGCTCGGCGAACAGATTCATGTCGTTGACGCTCGCCAGACTGTCAGTCCCGAACGCCACATCGACATCCATCGCATAGAACGCCTCGAGCGGTGGGCACCCGACTCCGACGTACCGATTGCTGCGCGGGCAGGACACGAGCGTCACGCCCAGCGCACTGAGCCGCGACAAGTCATCGCCCTCCAACTGCACGCCATGGACTGCCAGTACCGATCGATCCAGGAACCCGACCGCCGAAAGATACTGGACTGGCGACATTCCGGGAGGCCGCCACTCACCGGTCCAGACCCCCAGCTCTTCCAGGATCGTCCGCCACCCCCCGGTTCCTGTGTGCAGGAGCTCGACCTCCTCACTGGATTCGGCCAGATGCACGCTGGACACCGGAGGGGGATGCGCGTCGAGGTCCGCACGAATGGCGGCGAACAACGCGGGAGACACCGAATACGGAGCGTGCGCCGCAAGAGCGACCCGGATATCATCGCCCTGCAGCCCAGGCGCACCAATGCGCTCCCGTGCCGCGGCCACCCGCGCCCACGGATGAGGCTCGTCGAATCCGATCAACTCGAAGAACACCTGCGCCGGCATCCGCTCGTCGCGCAGCAGCGGCATGGTGACAAGCGTATTCGTGACCTCGCCGAGCAGTCCCGTCCCGCTCGCTCGCGCCTGTCGAATCGCATCACGAGCGGCCGCGAGCACTTCCGGATCTCGAGTGTTCGTCTGGTGACGACGCCGCTCCATGACCGCGCGAATCCAGTCGAGGAACCGTGCCGACGCCGGTATCCCTTCGCGCAGATGTGAGAGCTCGAGGTGTGTATGTGCGTTGACGAGCGCCGGCAGGATCACGGATCGTCCGAGATCCTGCGCGTGAACGCGTCCGGCGCCCACTCCGGTGATCCGGCCTCGCTCGACAGCCACCCACCCGTTGCGGATGGGTGCTTCGACGATCGGCAGGATCCAGTCCGCGCGGTAGACGGTCACGCCCGAGACCTGCGCGAACCCGGAGGCAGGATGCGTATCCGTGGATCCCGACGATGGCCCCCAGACGGCTTGAACGCCTACCGCCCTGGTCCCGTTCACTGGGCCAGCCGCAGTTGCCTGCCAGTGCGGCTCCGGGCCGGATAATTCTTCAATTCCGCTGGCACGGACGTGTCACCGGTCTCTCTTGCCGTCGCGAGCGCCAGCATCCGTGGAACGTCACGCTCCCGGTAGATGGGTTCTCCGAGAATCTCATAGTGCATGTTGCGCCGCTGCGCCGCAAAGCCGGCGTCTTCGATGTTCTCGACAATCTCGACTTCGTCCATGCAGTAGCTTGCGCCGGCCGCGCGCACCACGTTTTCCTCGATCATCACGCTGCCCATGTCATTGGCGCCGTAGGCCAGACTGAGCTGTCCCACCTTGCCGCCCTGCGTGACCCACGACGCCTGGAGGTTGTCCACGTTGTCGAGTACGATCCGCGCGAGCGCCAGCGTCCGCAGATACTCGAGGCCCGTTGCCTCGGTGCCGCCGTGCTCCGTGTGATCGGGCTGGTAGCTCCACGCGATGAAGGCCGTGAATCCTCCTGTCTCGTCCTGCAGCTCCCGCAGCCGCATCAGGTGCTCGATGCGCTCCTCGGGCGTCTCTACGGTCCCGTACATCATCGTGGCCGTCGTCCTCAGCCCGGCACGATGCGCCTGCCGCATGACATCGATCCATTCGTCGGCGGAGGCCTTGGTGTAGCAGTTCAGGAGCTTCCGCACGCGATCCACGAGGATTTCGGCCCCACCACCCGGGATGCTGTCGAGCCCCGCCGCAATGAGTCGGTCGATCACCGCCGCCGGCGACAGGCGAGCGAGCCTCGAGATGTGGAGCACTTCCGGCGGCGAGAGCGCGTGCAACTTGACATCCGGATACCGGCGCTTGAGGGTGCGGAACAGATCCTCGTACCACTCGATCGGAAGATCCGGATTATGGCCACCCTGCAGCAGGAGTTGATTACCACCGAGCGCAATCGTCTCTTCGATCTTGTGCAGCACCTCGTCGAAGCCGAGGACGTACCCGTCCCGTGCACCGACCGGTCGGTAGAAAGCGCAGAAATTGCAGCGGGCGACACAGATGTTCGTGTAGTTCACGTTGCGGTCGATGATGTAGGTGACGATCCGCTGCGGATGCTTTCGTGCGCGGATGCCGTCAGCGAGGCGCCCGAGGAGGTGCGTCGATGCTCCTCGATAGAGTTCCCCGGCCTCGGCTGCCGTCACGCGGCCGCCGCCCTTCACCTTCTCCGCAATGGAATCGATCATCGCAATCCGCCATCGATCCGGCCGTCCACACCCGCGCTTGCCGCGGATGAACCCGACCGCTGACCTGGACCGGCAGTGAAGCTCCACCTCAAACCGCCGAGACGCACAAGCGGAAGTGGCTCCGCTTCACTGCCGCCAGTATTGGTTTTACCCCGCTTCGCGGGGCTAGACATCTCCTAACGCCCGCCGCAAGAACTTGCTTCATTCGTGACGATCTCAGCGTTAGGAGATGTCTAACGACTCGGAACGCGAATTCTGTACTCGTTGTCCCGACCGCAGAGCGGTCCTAGCCGCGCAAAGCGCGGCAGAAGATACTGGCAACCAGCCGAGGGGCTCGTGGGATATCAAGGGGCAACGCCCCTTGGCTGGTTAGAAGAACTCGAGCTCACGGCGACGGGGTGCAAGCCCCAAATCTGCCGCGTAATCGAGGAACATCTGCAATCCGGCGGCTTCCTCCGGACCGAGGCCATAACGCACATTATCCCTCAGGTACGCCTCTGCCCGCGCCGTCCGCGCCGCATCTCCCCGGCCGTACTCGGCCGCGATTGCGCTCGTCTCACGCACGCCCTCGGCTCGAGCGTCCTGCAGCGCCCCGATCACTTCCGGCGCCACTGCACCCGGGCGACCGGTCCAGGCAGCATAAATGAATGGCAGCCCGGTCATCCCCGTCCATTCTTCGCCGAGGTCGATCTTCGTCAGTCCCAGTGCGGCATGATCGGCATCGAAGGCCGGATCGCCAATGAGTAGGCCCGCATCGTGGCAGACGATCATCGCCGCCAGGTCCGGGCCATGAGAGACGAACCGTGGGCTGATCCCGAAACGATGGTGACATAGCACCTTGATGAGGGTGACCGACGTTCGCGAACTGGTATCGAGGGCGATCTCTTCGATCTCTTCGACGGGGCGCCTCGTGTACAGCGCTACCGACGCGACTCGCCCGCGCGACCCGATGCCGATGCCAGGCACCAGCCGGTAGTCTGCCCGATGCAGATAGTCGATCGACGGAATCAGTCCCAGATCCACTTCGCCCGCGTGCAGCAGGGCCGCGCACACGGCCGGCACGTCGTACCGGACATGCCACCGGCTGGAGACACGATCGAGTGCCCACGTCAGCGGCCGGGCGTTCAGGTATCCTACCGCACCGATACGCAGAGGCCCCCTCGGCATGTTCCTGGCATCACGTGGTCGCCGCGCTCCCGCGTCCGGGGCTCGCGACGAATCGCCCGTCGCGCTCGACAGGCTCCAGACCGGCTGCTTCGATGTTGCGGCGGATCTCCGCCACGGGCGCCCGCCGTCGGCCGCCTGGCGCCTTGTCGGATGCGGCGATGCCGTAGACATCGTCGGCACCGAACGTGAGCGCCACCTGTGCCAGTTTCGGATCGTAGCGAGCCCAGTCCACTTGAATCGAGGGAACATTCCGCGCGGCGAGCCTGGCAACTGCCACCATCTTGACGTCCTCGTACCCGGTGGTCGGTCGGGCTCTCGGCCCGATCGGCAGCGGGTTCAGCGTCTGGATGCAGCCACACCGATCCTGCAGCGTGGCGGCCTGCAGGAAGAGTTCGGTGCATTCCTCTGCGCCTGCACGGTCGATCGTGAGTCGGATCTGCTGGAAACCACAGCCGGTCAGCGCATCCACGGCCGCTGACATGTCCGGAATCGCGTCGAGCGGCAGCTCCGCCAGTGCATCGAGTCCAGACGCACGCAGCCCGTCGAGTACGCCCTGGGCTCCTCTCCCGGATTCCCCGAACAGCCGTTCGACGTCGGCCCACGAGAAGCCGACCACCGTTTGCGCGCCGGCTCCGACGGCTGCGCGCACCTGCGTGACGGCGCGTGCGGCCTGCTCGAGCGTGTCCGGAGTCCCTGTGATGCGAATCTCGCGGGCCGAGGCCGGTACCGAACCAGGAATCGGGCTCTCGAGCGAGCCGAAGGCAACACGGACGTAGGTCGTACGCGATCCGTGCATGCGACGACGCACGGCGTCGGCCAGCATGCCGAGTGCCAGGATGTCCGCAGACCGGGCCCACTCCCGAACTTCATCCGCATGGAGCCAGTCGCCGGCGGCGATCCGGTCCATGTCTTCATCCAATCGTGTGGCTGTAGGCATCCTCAATCAGCTCCGCAATCCGGGTCGCCAGCGCCAGCGTCTCACGGCCCGCGCGTCCGGTCACGCGAGGGGCACGGGCCATGCGAACCGCGTCGACGAAGTCGGCGAGCTCGAGCTGCAACGGCTCCGCGCGCGGCACCTCGATCCGTCCTCCCTGAATCACCGGCCATCCATCCCGATCACCGACTCCCTCCTCCCCGGCAGAACCTGCAGGCGCCAGGCGATAGACCTCGACCTCCTGCGCCGCATAGTCGAGGGAGATGTACGAGTCCTTCTGGAAGAAGCGCGCCTTCCTGACGCGGTCGCGGCTGATGCGGCTCGCCGTGACATTCGCGATGCAGCCGGAGGCGAACCGAAGGCGCGCATTCGCGATATCCGTTCGGAACGTCAGCACGTTCACACCCACGGCCTCGATAGAAACGACTTCGGAGCCGACGGCAGCACGCAGCACGTCCAGATCATGGATCATCAGGTCAAAAATGACGTCGATGTCGAGGCTACGTTCCGGAAACACACCCAGACGATGAACCTCGACGAATCGCGGATTCGAGACCCGGTCCAGCGCGGCGGCCACGGCTGGATTGAACCGCTCTGTATGCCCCGCAGCGACCACGGCGCCGTGCCGGTCAGCGACGTGCAGCAGCCTGTCGGCGTCGGCCACCGACGCCGCCAGCGGCTTCTCCACCAGCACGCCGATCCCCCGTTCGACGAACGGGCATGCGACGTCGACATGTGAGATGGTCGGCACGGCAATGCTCACAGCCTGCACACAGCCCAGCACGTCGCGTGCGTCCGTGAACGCAGGAACGCCGTACTTGGCACCAATCTCCTGTGCGCGCTCCGGTCTGATGTCCACCACGCCCACGAGCTGTACGCCGGGTATCGACGCCAGAATGCGTGCGTGGTGCTGGCCCAGCGCGCCCACACCGATCACGGCGATACGCAGCCGTCCGTCCATGGAGGATGTCGAGTCCATCCGAATTCTCTCAGGAGACTTCAGGGGCTGCCTTGCGGATGTGCGGAACAGTGAGGAGGGGATCCGAGTTCTGCCTCCCCACCACCGCAATTCCCGCTTCATTCGCCGCCGCGAACACGGCGTCACCGTCGATCACCAGCGTCCGGCCAGCATCGATCGACAACGCGCCGGCTCCGGCCGCGCGCATGGCCTGAATGGTGGCCACGCCGACGACGGGCACGTCGAACCGCATGTCCTGATTCGGCTTCGCGACCTTGACGATCCGCACCCCCGGACCGGCCAGACGGCCCGCACGGGCGATGACTTCGTCCGTCCCCTCCATTGCCTCCACCGCCACGACAGCTCGATCCTTGACGGCAACGGTCTGTCCGATGTCGAAACCCGCGATCGCGTCGGCCATCCGATAGCCAAAGTCCAGATCCCTCCGCTCCTCTTCGGTGGGTGCACGATCGCTCAACACGCCGGGCTTCGCCAGCAGCGGCTGGAGCAGCCAGGTCGAGTCGACCAACTCGATGCCGTGCTCCCGCAGTACATCCGCGACTGCTCCAATGAGCCCATCGGTATTCCTGACCGCCAGGCGGCGCAGCACCGACATGAGCAGAGGATCCGGGACGATCCACCGAGAGAAGATCCTGGTGTGTCTCACCTGTCCGGCCATCAACGCGTGGGACACGCCCTCGGACTTCAGCAGGCGGATGCACTCTCCGAGCTGCCCCAGCGAGACCCAGTAGATCGCGGCGTTGTGACGCGAGGCAGCGTCGGTCAACGCCGGAGACGTTTCTTCGGTGACCCCAATGACGGTCACATCGTGTCCCTGCGCGCGTGCGGCGTCAAGCGCCAGAAACGGAAACCTGCCACTGCCGGCAATCAGACCGAGCTTCACACGCCCCTCGCGCTGTTACATCCGACATGCGCCAGGTGGACACGAAAGGGGCGCCTCGCCTCCTCGTCGCTCCCGTCGGGCCCGCACGTCCACTTCGCCAGAACACACCGGGTCGTCGACGCTGCGCTCTGCATCACACGTGCGCTGCTAGTCGTCGGCCACCAGCTCTTCCGTCGCCCGGCGGGAGGGCTTTCGCAGGATGACTCCCCGCTGCGAGCTGCGGATGAAGGTCACCAGGTGTCGAACCTCGGGCGACGTCAGCGCCGGGTCGCTTTCGATCTGCACGAGCGCGCGTGACGTGTTGAGCTTCGAGAGCAGGAGGTAACGAAACGCCCGCTTCAGCTGCGCGATGGTATCGGGTGTGAATCCCCGCCGCGACAAGCCGATGCTGTTGATACCGAAAATGCGGGCGGGACGACTGCCGATCGTCCGTCCGAATGGCAGCGCATCCTTGGTGACAACAGAGTACCCGCCGACGAAGCCATGCCGACCCACCCGGCAGAACTGATGAATCGCCGAACCCGCGCTGATGTTGGCATAGTCGTCCACGTTGACATGCCCTCCCAGCGTGGCGCGAGGTCCGAAAATCGTATGATGGCCGATATAACAATCGTGCGCGACGTGTACGTAGGCCATGAACAGGTTGTCGTGCCCGATCGTGGTCTCGCCGCCGCCACCCTGCGTCCCACGGTTGATGGTGACGAACTCCCGGAAGATGTTCCTGGCCCCGATGGACAAGCGGGTGCGCTCGCCGCGGTACTTCAGGTCCTGCGGAGCCAACCCGATCGACGCCATGGGATAGATCTGCGTCTCGTCGCCGATGTGCGTCCAGCCGTCGATCATCGACGAGGCCCCGATGCGGCAGTGTCTGCCCACCTGCACATCAGGGCCGATGACACAGTACGGCCCGATCGTAGTCCCCTCGCCGATGCGCGCGGCAGGATGGACCGCCGCCGATGGATGGATAGAGGCCGCTCCCAATTCGACGGCCAGCAGCAGCTCGGCTTCGGCCACCACCTGGTCCTCGACGTACGCCGTTCCACGCGCCTGAACCAGGCGGCCGCGCGTTCGTCCGAGCGCGACTTCGAGCCGCAATCGATCGCCAGGCACCACCTGCCGCCGGAACTTCGCGTTCGAAACGCCCCGCAGTGACACTCGCGCATACGGCGTGGCATCGTTGTCGACGATCAGCACGGCCGCTGCCTGCGCCAGCGCCTCGATCATCAGGACCGCCGGCATCAACGGCGTCCCCGGGAAGTGTCCTTGGAAGAACTCTTCGTTCACGGTGACGTTCTTGACGCCGGTCAGCCTGACTCCACGCTCGTGATCGACGACGGAATCGACGAAAAAGGAGGGATGACGGTAGCAGACGCGGGCGAGGAGGGATGGGATGTCTAGAGGCACGGGAGCGCTTCGGTCCGGGATCCGGGTCCTGGCCCTGGTGTCGCTTGCCGATCCGACGTACGGGGGCGCCGGAACCGCCCCCGCGCCACAGGCGCACCGGGCCCGACACTACCGTTACCTGACAATCTCATGAGCGGGCAGCGGTGTCGGCAAGACGCGGGCACGGCGACACACTGCGATCCGCACCGTCGCTTACTGTCCCGGCCTCGGTGACGCAGGCACGCCGTCGAGCTCGCGGATCACGTCCGCGGTCAGATCCATGCCTGGATCCGCCCAGATGAGGCCGCTGTCCATGTCGTTGAAGACCATGTGGATCTGCTTCTCGCGAGCGAGTTTGTCGATGACTGGAATCAACTTGCTCTCGAACTCGGCCTGAAGCTGTTGGGTCAGCTGCACGACGTCTTCCTGCGCATCCTCGGTGAAGCGCTGGAGATCGAGCTGCTGCCGCTCGATCTCCCGCTGCAACTGCGCACGCGCCTGATCGCTCAACACACCTGCCCCCTGCTCCAGTCGCTGCTGGTTGCCCTGCAGCAACTTGTTCCGCTCCTGGAGCTCGCGCATCCTCTGATCCTGCAGGGCCTTGATCTTCTCGTTGGCCGCCCGGCCCTCGGCGGATTCGTTGGCGATGCGCTGGACCCTGACGTAGGCATATCGGAATCCGTCCCTGAATGTCGGCTCGGTCGGTGCCTGCTGGACCGGTGCCTGGTCCTGCGCGTACGTGGAGGGCGCCGCCAGCACGACAGCGAGCACCAACGCGACAGCAAACGGTTTCATTCCAAGTCCTTTCTTCAGCGAACGCTTCATTTTACTCAACCATTCCACGCAAAGTAAGATCGTAATGGCGGCGTCACGCGTGCCCAGGAGAACCTGTTCCAGATGTCTCGACCTTTCTCGTTCGCGTTGCTCGTCCTCGCCCCCGCACTGCTGTTGGGCTCCTGCGGGAGCAACACCCGGGTGCCCACAACCCCGTCAACGCCCCCAACCTCCGTGACGGAGACGTTCTCCGGCGTCCTGGCCAGGAACGGCAGCCTCACGCACAACTTCACGGCGACGAGCGCCGGAACGATCACTGCGGTGCTGACCACACTCGCTCCGCAGGGGGCGATCGTCGGCCTGAGTCTCGGGACGTGGAACGGCCAGACCTGTCAGGTCGTGGTGGTGAACGACAACGCCGTCCAGGGCACGTCGGTCATCGGGACCGCTACGACCGTCGGATCCTTCTGCGTGCGCGTCAACGACAGCACAGGGACCCTGACGCAGTCCGCCGAGTACGAGGTCGCGGTCACCTACTTCGCGTCCAGCGAGACGGCGTGAACGACCGGAGTCGATGCAAACGAGTCGAGTCTCCCAGCGGCCGTTCACAACGTCCTGCCCGCACGGCGTGCGGGCAGGAGATACTGCGGTTCGAGGCGGAGCGTCACGGCTGTCCCGACCGAGTGTGAGTGCGTCCCGCCCGGCTCAGAAGGTCGTCCCGACGGCGAACCGGAACGTCCGATCCCGCGCGGGCCGCAGGCTATTGTCCAGCACGCCCGTGCGCGAGGGATTCCACGCATAGATCAGGCGGAAGGGCACGTTCAGCACTGGCATGAAGAACCGAAGCTCCACGCCGGTCGACGCCTTGAATGCGTGCGTGCGCCCGATGACCTCCGAATAGGGAGCCGGAGCGTCCGGATCCCGCAGCACGGACGTCGCGAACGGATCCACCAGCAGCGGCGCCCCGGGGTTGCGCAGCTCCAGGATGTCTTCCTTCCACGCGAACGCCTGTCCGATATCACGCACCTGACCCGCGTCGAAGAACGCGACGAGGCGTACCGGGCCCGCAATCGTGAAGAGATACTCGGCGTTGAAGAGCAGGCTCTTGTTCCCGCCGAGCACCAGGCCAGGCGTGTCGGGCGCGCTCGGCCCAATGGATCGGATGTCGAATCCGCGGATGCTGTACTCGCCCCCAAGGAACAGGCGTTCGAAGATGGGCAGTGCCTGCGTGCCGGCATACGGCGCGATGTACTCCAGCTGCGCACGGGCGCCGAACGAGGTCCGCGACGTGTGCCGCTTGAACCAGATCCCTTCGAAGCGCGGCTTGTAGAAGCTGGTGTTGCCGCCGAGGCCCGCGAGCTCGAGGGCCATCGTGTAGCGCTGCCCCTGCGACGGGAAGATCGGGTGATCCACGGTGTTGTGCACGAACGTCGGGACGATCTTGCTGATGGTACGCCTGCCTCCCTGACCCAGGAGGAGCGAGTCGAACACGAACGGGTTGCGTCGCACGGACTCGAGTGCCTCCGGGCTGAGCGACGAGAGATCGCTCGGCGAGATGATGGAGCATCCGGTCGAGCGCGTGAGGCAGGTCGGGTCGAGAAACGCCTCGTTGAGGTCGGTCATCCGGACCTGCTCGTAGGCGTAGTTGAAGAACACCCGACTGAAGTCCGCGACGGGGAAACCGACCATGATGTTGCTGCCGGTCGATCGGTGGGTGTAGTAGCCGATGTACTGCAGCGACCGCTTGTACACGTCGAACCCGGCGGTGATGTTCCGATCGAACAGGAAGGGTTGCGTGTAGGCCGCCTGATAGTTCTGCGCCCGCTCTCCACCCTGCAGCGACAGCGTCAGGCTCTCACCCCGTCCCCTGAAGTTCGTGGTCTGGAACGCGAGCTGGCCGAAGAACCCTTCGTACTGGGAAATGCCGGCGCCGAAGGTGATCTGGTTGCGGTTCTGCTCCTCGAACTTGAGCGTCACGTCCACGCTGTGTTCGCGGCCGGGAGTCTTGTCCACCTGCATGTCCCGGTCGTCGCCCTCGAGCTGCTTGAAGTAGCCCAACTGGTTCAGGCGGCGCACGCTGAACTTCAGCGCTTCCGTGTTGAACACGCCACCCTCGACGAGGCGCATCTCGCGCCTGATGACGTTGTCCCTGGTGGTGGTGTTTCCCGTGAACGTGATGCGATTGACGAAGTACTGCGGTCCCTCCTCGACCATCAGTGTCACGTCCACCGTCGGGGGCACGCTTCTGGATCCGGCTGCGGCGGACGGAGGCGCCGCCAACGCGTCCGGCACGAGCGCCGCCAGTGTGGCCTCCGCCTGGGCGACCTGGTCGCTGAAGCGCAGATCGGGGAACGGCACGAACTCCATGTACCCGGCAGCACCGTAAATCTCCTGCGCCTTCCGGTTCCCATCCTGAATCTTCTTGCGGCTGTACCACTCGCCCGGTTCGATGCTGTACAGCGATCGCAGGTTTGGCGCGCTCACCAGCTTGTTGCCCTCGAAGTCGAGTTCCCCGAAGCGATAGCGCGGGCCCTCCGTCACCGGAATCCGGAGCTCGACCCAGCGCGTCCGGCCGTCCCGGGCGTCTTCGAGCACTCGCAGATCGGGCTGGCCGACGCGCGCCTGCGCGTACCCATGGTTGTGATAGTGCTCGACGACACGTGCGGCGTCTTCCTCGAACTCCGCCTCCTTGTACGTACCGCCCCCGGTAATCCACGACAGCCACCCTCTCGGCTTGTTCGACTTCAGTCGCCGCTGCAGCGCGCGGTTGCTCATCGCGCTGTTCCCGAGGAAGTCCACCGATCGAATCCGGATCTTCGGTCCCTCGTCGATGTTGAAGGTGACGTTCACCAGCTTCGGCCCGCCCGCAACCGGCGTCAGCTCGTGCGTGATCACCGCATCCGTAAACCCCTTCTCGGCCATCATCTCGCGCAGCACCGATTTCACACGGCGGATGATTCCGTCGTCAACGAACGAGTCGAGCCGGATCTGAATGTTGCGGTCGCGCAGCTGCTCATCGATCGTCGTGCGATCGATCTGCCGCGTCCCTTCGTATTGAACGATCTTGACCCGCTCGCGCTCCTCCATGT
>CAZDLW010000027.1:0-32551 GCA_964505975.1 uncultured Bifidobacteriaceae bacterium
GCCGCCCCGCCCGCCGCCCGGCGGCACGAACTCGCCGGCAGCCACGCTGACGGCGGCGGTAATGGTGGTGTCCGGCAGCATCAGGTTGGCCAGCTGTTCGCACGGCACCGATCCGAGGCCGGACTCGATTCGATCCGTCCCGCCACACGCCATCGCGACCATCGCGAGCACGCACGCGGCGCCTGCACCACACCAGTGCCGAGGCACACCACGAACATCAACGTCAACGTCCATCTCTACTCCTGCTTTCTTTCTCGCCGTCGAGAAGGAGAGCTACTGTTCCGGCAGCGGCGGCACTGCCAGGCCTCTGGCCGTCATGAGATCGCGCAGCAGCGCCGCCGTCCGCACACGTACGGGCCCGGGCTCGGGCGGCCTGCCTCCTCTGCCGGCACCCGCCGGGGCACCAAGCGCCACGTCCAGGGGCGTGCGACCGAACTTGTCCTTGGCCTCGAGTCGCGCGCCACGCTGCGCGAGGAACGTCACAACCGCGTCGCCCCGCTGCACGGCCACATGAAGGGGGGTCTGGCCGTTCTGGTCGGCGGCGTTGATGTCGGCGCCGTGGTCCAGACACAGCGTGATGGCCTCGAGGGCCTGCTGCTCCGTGCCGCCACGCCGTGCGTTCCGTCCCAGACCGGCCGCGAACATGAGCGGCGTTGTGCCGTTGGCCGTCGCCAGGCTCGCATCGGCGCCATGATCGAGGAGCAGACGCATCATCGGCAGGTCGCTGCTTCGCGCCGCCCGCATGAGCGGCGTGGCACCCGCACCAAGCAGCGGATTGCCGGCGTTGTGCTGGCGCATCAGCAGCGGCGACTTCAGGCGGGCATTGGGATCGGCGCCGTGCTCCAGGAGCAGCTTCACCAGGCCGACGCTGTCGAGGGTGCCCGAGGGGATTGGCGCCGGTCGGTTGATCATGGCGTCCAGCGTGTGCATGTCGATCGCAGCATAGAGCGCGGCCATGCCCGTGACGTCGGCAACATTCGGGTCCGCGCCACCCTCCACCAGCACGGCAGCCACGTCGTTGTGCGCGTTGATGATCGCCAGCACCAGGGCGCTCGTTCCATCCGGGTCGGTGAGGTCCAGCCCGGCACCGGACTCAATCAGCGCCGCCGTCGCTTCTCTGGCGCCCTGCCGCGCTGCCAGCATCAACGCGGACAACCTGCCCTTGGGTTCGGCCGTGGACACCATCGTGGCGAGGTCCACCTTCACCTTGGGAAGCTCGATTCGCCGAGACAGGCGGTCCGGGTCGGCACCATGCGCGACGAGCAGCTTCACCACCTCCGGGTGATTCTCGGCGGCCGCCCACATCAGTGCCGTTTCCCCGAACCAGCGCTCGCTCGCCTGCACGTCTGCGCCGCGCGCGAGCAGTGACTGGACGGCCTGGGTGTTTCCCGTACGCGAGGCCGTCATCAGCACGGTCTCGCCGTCCGGGTTCGCCGCGTTCGCGTCCGCACCCGCCTCGAGCAACCGGTCAACGATGAGTGCGCTGCCGTTGGTCGCCGCCAGCGACAGCGGCGTGACGCCGTACCGGTTCGACGCATTCACGCCGGCGCCCGCGCGGATCAGGAGATCGACGGCTTCGAGGTCGTCCGCTCGCGCAGCCCAGTGCAGGGCCGTCATGCCGTCTGCCTCTGCCGCGTTCACGTCAATCGCGGCGCCGGCAATCAGCATACGCGCCGCATCGCGGTTGCCGTGCTTGACGGCCTCAATCAGTGCGGTGCTGGCCGCAAGGGTCGTGCCGGCGGCAAGCCAGCACACTAGCGGTAGTGCGAACAGTGTTCTCGAGCTCACGTCGTCGCCTCAATCGGTCATATGGGCAGGGTGCCGGTGGCTTCGCCAAACCCGTCGAGCTCCACGCCCATCGTGTGCGCCAGCGTCCAGAGCAGGTTCGCCATCGGGGTGTGCTCAGGGGCTACCACGTGCCGGTTGCCCTCGAGCCGCCCGGCGCCGCCTCGTCCCACGAGCACGAGCGGGAGCGGGTGCGGCGAGTGGGCGTTGCCGTCACTCATCCCGCTGCCATAGAGGACCCGGGTGTGATCGAGCAGTGACCCGTCGCCGTCGGGCGTGGCGTGCAGCCGTTCGAGGAACCGGGCGAACAACTGGACGTGGTACGTGTTGATGCGCGCGTGGGCCGCAAGCGCGTCCGCGCGGCTTCCATGATGCGACACCGAATGATGGGGCTCGGTGACGTCGATCTGCGGATACGTCCGCTGACTCAGCTCGCGCGCCAGCATGAACGTGAAGACGCGCGTCATGTCTGCCTCGCAGGCCAGGGCCAGCAACTCGAAGAGCAGCATCGCATGCTCTTCGAACGATTCCGGTACGCCGACAGGGGCATCCGGCACGGACACCAGCACATCGGTCTGCTGTTCCGCCCGCTGGATGCGCCGCTCGATCTCGCGTACGTGATCGACGTACTCGCCAAGCCGCGCCCGGTCACTCGGCCCGAGTCCCAGCTCCAGGTCGGCGAGATCGCCGGTGACGAAATCGAGAATGCTTCGATCCGTCCGCATGCGCGCCAGCCGTTGGTCCTTCGTGCTGCCGCCGCCGAACATCCGGTCGAACACGACGCGGGGATTGACCTCCATCGGCAGCGGAGTGGTGGGACTCTGCCAGTTCAGCGTGTTGATGTACGCACAACTGTAATTGGGCGTGCACGACCCGACCAGACCGGTGAAGTCCTCGGTGGCCACCTCCATCGACGGGAACACGGTGTCCTGGCCGATGTGTCTCGCCACGATCTGATCGATCGTCGTTCCGGCCCGGAAGTCGGCACCATCGGTCCGACGCGGGGCGAGGCCGGTGAGCCAGCAGCCCGCTGCCGTGGCGTGATTGTTGTCGGGCTCGGCGCAGGTCAGGTTGCTCACCACGACCACAGAGTCCTGAAACGGCGCGAGCGGCTGCAGGATCGGCATGAGCTCGACCCCGCGCCCCGGCAACGGGGGCGTCCACTGTTCCATGATCATGCCGTTCGGCACGTACACGAACCCCAGCCGGCGCTGCGGGCGTGCCGCCGTTCGCGCCGTGGCCGTGAGCGCCGGGACCATGGCGTCAAGCAGCGGCAGGGCGAGCCCGCACCCCACGCCCCTGAGAAAGGTCCGGCGAGGGAGCGATTTCTTCGTCAGGAACATCACAACCTCCGGCCCGGAATTGCCGGCTCGGATGAGGACCTCGCCAGCCTGCGCGATGGGCCGGCTGAAAGCCGACCCCCACGACTGAAGCCATCTGTCAGGCTTCGTACGTACGTGGCGGCCCGCGTGCCCACGCGCACGCTACAGATCGACCGCGGCCGTGCTGACGCCAAGGCTGTCGATCGACACGCCCATCTTGTGCGCGATCGTCAGCAGGAGGTTGGCCATCGGCGTGCGCTCTGGCGCCAGCACATGGCGATTCCCTTCGAGCTGACCGGCGCCCTTTCCGACCATGACGAGCGGCAACGGATACGCCGTGTGTCCGTTGCCGTCGCTCATGCCGCTGCCGTACAGAATCATCGAATGGTCCAGCAGCGTGCCGTCGCCATCGGGCGTCGAGCGCAGGCGTTCCAGGAATTGAGCGAAGAGCTGCATGTGATACGCGTTGATGCGCGAGTGGGCCTCCCACGCCTCCTTCCGGTTGCCATAGTGCGACACGGAATGATGCGGCTCCGTCACGTCGATGTCCGGGTAGGTGCGCTGGCTGACCTCGCGCGCCAGCATGAACGTGAAGACGCGCGTCAGATCCGCCTGATACGCCAGCGCGAGCAGTTCGAACAGCAGACTTGCGTGCTCCTCGAAGGACTCCGGTACGCCGACCGGGGCATCCGGCACGTGGGGCAGGGCGTCGGTCTGCGCCTCGGCCCGCTGGATCCGGCGCTCGATCTCCCGCACGTGATCGAAGTACTCGCCGAGACGCGTCCGATCCGCAGCGCCGAGCCCCCGCTCCAGGTCGTTCAGATCCTCCGTGACGAAGTCGAGGATGCTCCGGTTGGTCCGCATCCTGGCCAGCCGCTGATCCCGGGTGCTCCCGCCGCCGAACATGCGATCGAACACCACCCGCGGGTTGATCTCCATGGGCAGGGGCGTCGTCGGCGACTGCCAGCTCAGCGTGTTCATGTAGGCGCAGCTATAACCTGGATCGCAGGCGCCGACCAGACCGCTGAAGTCCTCGGTCGCCACCTCGAGCGACGGGAACACCGTGTCCTGGCCAATCTCCTTCGCCACGATCTGATCGAGCGACGTACCCGCCTCGAAGTCCGGACCGTCGGTGCGGCGCGGTGCAACGCCGGTGAGCCAGCAGGCAGACGAGACCGCATGGTTGTTGTTGGGTTCCACGCGGGACACGTTGCTCACGACCACGAGCGAGTCTCGAAACGACTCGAGCGGCTGGAGAATGAGCGGCATTTCGAACCCGGAGCCGGACGTCGCCGGCGTCCACCGTTCGAGGATGGCACCGTTCGGGATGTAGACGAACCCGACGCGGCGCCGCGGATTCGCCGCCGTCCTCACAGTGGCCGTCAGCGCGGGCACCATCGACTCGAGCAGCGGCAACGCCAGCGTGACGCCGATACCGCGAAGGAACGTCCGCCGGGGCAACGAGGCTCTGGTGATGAACATCAGCGATCTTCCCCCTTCGTCCGCATCTGGAAGGGCACACTGTCCACGATGCCCTTCACGATCGACGAGAAGCGATAATTCTCGACGGCCGCGTCACGCACGACCGCGCGAACCACCGGCATATCGTAGGGCTGGAGCCCGCGGCCCAGCGCATACGTCAGCAGCTTCTCGGTCATGGTGACCACGAACACCTCCGGCCGCTGGAGCAGCGCGCTCCGCAGCGTCACCACGCCGTCCACCTTCGTCCCGTCCGAGAGCTGACCCGACGCATCGATCGGCGTCGATCCGTCTCGCGTCCGCCAGGCGCCCACGGCATCGAAATTCTCCAGCGCGAACCCGATTGGATCCATTGTCTGATGACAGCTCGCGCACTGCGGGCTGGCACGATGCAGCTCGAGCCGCTTCCGCAAGCTGGGTGGATCTTCACCGGACTCTTCCTCGGCCAGAGACGTGTCCACATCCGGCGGCGGGGGCGGCGGGGGCGTGCCCAGCAGGTTGGTCAGAATCCACTGTCCCCGCACCACGGGCGAGGTCCGATCGGCGTGCGAGGTCACCAGCAGGACGGCTCCCTTGCCGAGCAACCCGTTCCGGCGGTCGTCGGGGAGCGTGACGCGGCGGAAGTGACTCCCGTAGACATTGGGAATGCCGTAATGCCTGGCGAGCCGTTCGTTCACGAACGTGTAGTCGGCCGTCAGCAGATCGAGCGCGCTCCGGTCTTCACGGATGATGCTCTCGATGAACAGCTCCGCCTCTCGGTGAAACGAGCTCCGGAGGTTGTCGTCGAAATTGGGAAACGTATTCTTGTCGGGTTCCGCGCTCTTCAGATTCCGCAGGCGCAGCCACTGGCCCGCAAAGTTGCCGACGAGCGCCGCGGCCCGTGCATCCGCCAGCATGCGGCGCACCTGCTGATCCAGGACGCCCGGCTCCCGCAGGCGATCCCGGCTGGCCAGGTCGAGCAGTTCGTCGTCCGGGATGCTGCTCCAGAGAAAGAACGACAGCCGCGACGCGAGCTCGAGATCGCTGATGCGATAGGGTTCGCCCGGCGCCACGGTCTCGGGCTCGCGCTCCGATCGGTACACGAACTTGGGATTGGCGAGGATGGCGCGAAGCGCCAGCTCGATACCGCGTTCGAAGCCGCCGTCGCGGTGACGGATCTCGTACAGGCCGAACAGCCGATCGACTTCGTCACCGATGGGCGGCCGCCGGTACGCGCGCCGGACGAGCGTGCTGATGATCTGCCGGGCACAGGGCGATTCCGCCTCGGCGCTCACGGGCCGGCACTCGAAGACTCGCTCGCGACTGGGCGTCTCGCCTGGCCCGGTGGCATCGAAGGGGCCGAGAATCGTGAAACTCTCGACGTGGGGCAGCCCGAAATGATCGGTGGCAATCAACGTACTGCGCAGGAAGGGCTGGAGGCGGTCGCCGCCCTGCGCGTGCGTCTTCTGGACGAAGGCCGCCCCCACCTGCCGAGGCCCGGCCTTGACGAACACCCTGGCCCGCAGCCGGTCGGCCACCGACTCGACGACATCGGTGGCATTCACGGGCGATCCCGTGTAGTCCTCGGGACCACCAACGACCGCCAGGTGCACGCGCTCGCCGTCCACGAGGATCTCGAGGTCGTTCGGATATTCGAGTCCACGCAACGCGCCCAGATTGGTTTCGAGCAGCTTCACCTGGATGACGTACTCGCCGTCGAGCGGGAACGTGTGCCGCACCACGAGTCCGCCCCGCGTCCCAATCGGAAGCCCCTCGACGTGATGGGTCTGCGACGCGTCTCCTCGCACGCGGTACGTTTCCGAGCCCGGACCGATTTCGGGACTGCCCACGGCAAGGGCGCTGATGTTCGCGGCAGCAGTCAGGTACCGCTCGAGCAACGCCGGCGACACACCCAGGATGTCGGCATTGTTGTCGAATCCATCGATGGAATCGTCCGGCGGCAGCAGGGCCTCCGCGTCGATGTCCACCGCCACCAGGTCGCGAATCGCGTTGGCGTACTCCGCACGGTTCAGACGATGGAGCGCCGGCCGGCCGGGATTGGGGCGTACCGCCGCCGCGTGATCGAGCGTGGCTTCCAGCCAGGACACGAGCGCCTCGTGCGCCTCGGCAGGCGGCCGCGGCATACCCGCAGGTGGCATGGCACCGGCGCGCAGTTTCCGGACCACTTTTTCCCAGACGTCCGCATCGCCGGGTACGTTCGCCAGGTCGAGCGTGTTCAACACGAGGCCAGCCGTCCGCAGCCGATCGTTGTGGCACGCGACGCAATACTCGGTCAGGACACGACGCGATTCGTCGGACACCGGTCCCGGCAACGCGGGCGTCGCGGGTACGGCGCCCACCGGCGGGTCCGCCGGTACCTGCGGCGCCGCCGCCTGCGGCGCGGTCCACGCCATCAGGCTGACCCAAGCCGCCAGGGCAATCGCGAGAACGGAACGTACGACCATCGACCTCTCTTACATCGCAGGTTCGTGCAATTTTCGCTGCACGAATCTAACGGGGCTGCGCCTGAGACCAGCGAGCCTGTGAGCCGTTCAAGCCGTCTCCTACCGGGCGCAGCGTCAGGGCGCCATGACAGCTACGATACACCGCCTCCAGTTCCTTCGATCATGCGCCGAAGGCTGTCCCGGACGATAGTTACCAAATCACGGTAGTAGGCCCACATCGGGGGGATTGCTGAGTCGGACATCGCCGAAACATGTGTTGGCTCGAGGTGTGGAGCCGGCCCGTGGAGTTTCTACATTTCGTTTGCGTTATCGGGGGGCCGGACGCCGCACCTCCGCGGGCCACCTGAAGGTGGCCCCCACGTACACACAGAGTCTGAGAATAGCCGTGGGGGACGGCTTCTAGCCGGCCCTGGGCCGCCTGAGAGGCGGCCCCCCCACTGCGCAGAGCTGCGGTACCGGAACCGCTCTGCGGCGACCACGAAGTACGAACTCGTGGCCGAGCCACAGAGCGGTCCAGGGTCCTCGTCGGACTAGAAGTCGAACTGCCCGCTGAACTTGAAGATACGCCCGTCCATGATGCGCTGCGGCGTCTGCCACACCGCGTAGGCGTTGTTCTGCTGCATGACCGGGCTCGAGTTGAACACGTTGGCGATGTCGAAATTCACCCGCACCCGGTAGGTGTCGAACCGGAACGCCCGGGAGAGCCGCACGTCGAACTGGTTCGCCCGGTCGCCGTACATCGTGCCCGGCGCCACCATGTTGATCGTCGCGTTCGCGGCCCCCGACAGGTTCCGGCCGAGCGTCGGCGCGATCTCGGCGTTGGTGAACACCCGGTTCGCCAGAATCTGCGGGCCCGGGCTGCTCTGCAGCGTCGCTGCCACCTGGATGTCGGCACGCGGCACCAGGTACGATCCCAGCATCTTCACTTGCGTGAGGAAGTTCGTCACCTGGCGGCAGTAGGGATTCAAGAGCCCGGCCTCCGGCAGCGCCTCCTGGATCTCACAGTTGTCGGTCACCGTCCGTCCCGTGCTCACGCCGCCCTGCAGAAGAATACCCTGGAGCCGCGCGTTCACCGCGATGTCGACGCCCTGCCAGTACTCGATCTGCGTGCCGAAGTCCCTGGCGAACGTCTGGTAGTTGTCAACCTGCCCGAACATCGCCGGGTTGACGTTGTAGAGCCCGGAGATGACCTGCCCGCCGCCCCCCGGCAGGCGCGAATCGACCGGTGTCGTCACGCTGAACGTATCGTAATCGGCCGGGGTCGTGGCCCTGTTCTGGGTTACCGCGAAGTTGCCGTACCAGCGGCGGAAATAGCCGACGTCAACGCCCACACGCGGCGCGACTTGGTGCTGAATGGCCGTCGAGAACTCGGCGCTCCACGCCCGATTGCCCCAGCCGAACCGCAGATCCGGGTTGAAGGCGGTCACCGACAGCGGCGACCCCCAGTTCAGGTTGCTGATCTGGCCGCACTCGCCGTTCGCGAGCGGGTTCATCAGGTCGCAGAGGGGCATCAGGTTTTCGTTGAACCTGGCCGACTGGTCCCCGGCCGGGAAGAACCACTGTCGCGTGACGACGGAACTGACGCCAGCAGGGTTGCCGACCGGAAACAGCGCGAGCGGGTACTTGCCGATGTTGACCTTGAGCGCCGTCCGGCCGGTGCCGAACAGATCGTAGGATATGCCCGCGCGCGGCGTCACGTCGTGGAGGCTGTTGCCGACCGTCTCGGGGAACGTGAGGTTCCAGTTCGGGATGAACATGGTCGGCCCGAGCGACTGCTCGGGGTAACCGCCCTTGAAGTGGTCGTAGCGGAGGCCGGCATTGACGGTCAGCCGGCTGATGGTCCACTGATCCTGCACGAACAGGCCGAGCTCGGAACGGACCTGCGAGCCGCCGCGGGTGGGCCGTGCGTACATCGTGATCTGGTTGGGGATCCCGTTGTTGAAGCGGAAATAGAGATTGTGGTCGTTGCTCTGCGAGGAACTCTCGTTCTCGCCCCACCGGTTGGTGATGCCCACCTTCAGGGAATGGGCGCCCGTCACGTACGACACCGTCCCGGCAACGGAGTAGATCCGCTGGCTCGCGTACCCGAACAGGGCGCTGGCGCCGCCGTTGCCGCCCTTGCCGCGGTAGTGCAGGCCGGTGGACTGCTCGAGCACCGGGATCATCGTGCGGTAGATATCGCCTTCCGGCGGGAGCTGGTTGCCGAACGCCTCACCGCGCCGGCCTGCGCGCGCTTCGACCAGGAAGCGGTTCGTGACCGGTGAGGTCCAGCCCGCCTGGAACATGTTCAATACCGGGAAGCGATAGGCAACGGTCGACTCCGGCGAGATGGTCGCCCGGCTGTCGTCCCAGATCCGGCCCTGTGTGTCACCGTAGACGAAGAACTTGTTCCGGGGGCTGCCCTGAATCGTGAGGCGCGTGCTCACGCTCTTCTGGTTCAGCGAGAAGAACGCCTGCTGGTTGAGGTCGGGCTCATAGAGCCACTTCGAGGCATCGCCCGCGTTGAGGTTGTGGTACAGGCCCGCGATATAGTTCTGGTTCTCCTGCCACCGTGCCGCCGAATAGAACCAGACCCGATCACGGACGAGGGGACCGCCGATCGACGGATTGATGTCGTAGGCCCGCTTCATCAGGTTCGGATCCGGCAGGCCGCGCGCCTCCAGTTCCGGGGTCAGGTTGTTGTTCTGCCAGGACGAGGTCACCCCCGTCGCGAAGACCGTCCCGTTGAAGCTGTTGCCGCCTTCGCGAGGCACGATGTTGATGCGCAGTCCACCGAAGGGCTGCTCGGCCGACACGGCAGCGTAGTCCACGGTCACTTCCTGCGTTGCGCTCGTGTCGGGCACCCAGTTGCTGAACTGACCCTCCGACAGGATGTTGCCGACGGGCAGCCCGTCCATCTGCAGGCGCGTGTCGCCCTGCCGGCTGCCGTGAATCGTGAACATCGTGTTCTGGAGGTTGTTCGTCCCACCCACGTCGGCCAGGGCGCCGCGGCCCGGCTGGACTGCCGACAAACCCGGGACGAGCACGACCTGATTGATGTGGCTGCGCCCGGCCGGTATCGTGTCGATCACGTCCTGGGTGAACACGCGCTGCGCCGTCGTGCGCTGCACGTCCACGATGGGCGACTCGGCCGTCACGGTAATCGTCTCCTCGAGCGCACCGACGCGCAGCTCGGCGTTCACCGTCGCGACGAACGCGCCGACGAGCTCGAGACCTTCGCGGCGGAAGGTGTTGAAGCCAGGCAGCGTGAACGTCACCGTATACGTGCCCGGGCGCAGGTCCACGATGCGGTACTGCCCAGTCGCGTCAGACACCACCGAGCGCACGCGCTCGATGAGCGCCGGGCTCGCAGCTTCGACGGTCACGCCAGGCAACACACCACCGGACGTGTCGCGTACGGTCCCTGTGATCGACGCCTGTGCGAACGCGGCGGCGGGCACGAATGCCACGCACGCGATTACGCACAAGGCGAGACGTCTCAATTCCGACATACGGCCTCCCTCATCCTCTCTCCTTCGAAGTGGCGCAACAAGGCACAACAACATTCGAACTGATCAGTCATGGACGGTTGTCCGTGCCATTCGGTTCGCACTCGTGGTCGAGGCGTACCGCACCTTCGCCACCAGATCGTCCGGCCGCCCGCCGTGCGTGACACGGCTGGCGCGCGACCGGGATCATGCGCGGGTCCCCCGACTCACCTGCGCGGTTGGGCACGAGCCAGTCGAACAGCTGCGGAAAGGGCCCCCTTCCGGCGGTCCCATACGCGAACAGCGATACCGCACACGACTCCTTGCAATCGAACGCGGCGATGTGACGGCTCGGTTAACGGACGTACAAGTGGCAGAGGGAGCCTACACCGTCGGCACCGATAATTTCACTTACCAAAATAGGTAACGCAACGGAGAGGCGCCTCGGCTGGGCCTTCGTTGGCGCGGATTCAATCCCGCCGGCCCGCCGCCGACTCAGCTGTAGCTGGGTGACGGACCCTCAGGGCTCGGGCGCATATTCGCGCAACAGCGCCACGATTCCGGTCCGTTCACGGCGATCGGCAACCGCCTGGTCCAGGGGGGTGCGTCCCTGTTCGTTCCGCGCCTGCAGGTTGGCGCCTTTCTCAATCAGGAACCGGATGATCTTCTCCGATCCGCGACCGGACACAGCTGCGTGCAGAGCCGTGTCACCAGCGACATTGATGGCGTTGATGTCGAGACCCACGTCCAGGCACAGCGCGATCGCCTCAACAGCCTCCTCCTCGGACCCTTGATCGAAAGAGGGCGCAGCCGGACTTCCATCCCGCCAGCCCAGGCCTGCCGCCAGCATGAGCGCATTGTTGGCGTTGGGCAGGGTGAGCGTGGGATCCGCGCCGGCTGCCAGGAGCAACCGCATGGCAGCCACGTCACCCGACTTCGCGGCGCGCATGAAGGGGGTCGAGCCCTCACCGAGCGCCCGATCGCCGCCCGTATGGTGGCGCTGGAACAAGGGTGCCGCCAGCCGTGCATTTGGATCGGCACCATGCGCCAGGAGCTTCTCGATGATATCGAGCGCATCGAGCCGTCCTGACGGCTTGGGATTGGGGCGCCCATGCCCGATGGCGAGTCGGTGCATGTCGACGGCGGCATACAATGCGGCCATGTGGGCCTCGTCGTCGGCGATATTCGGATCGGCGCCCTTGTCGAGCAACACGGCCGCAACGTCGTAGTGCGCGTTGATGATGGCCAGCACCAGGGCGGTGGCACCGTCGGGGTCGGTCAAATCCAGGTCGGCGCCGAGATCGGCCAGCGTCGCGGCTGCGTCGATTGCGTTCTGGCGCGCCGCATACATGACCGGGGTCCAGTTGCCCAGCGGGAGCACCGACTGCCCGGTCCGCCGGCGTGGGAATTCCTGGGGCGCAGAGCGCTCGTTCACGTCCGCACCACGTTCGACCAGAACGGCAATGGCCTCGGGGTGGTTCTCCGCCGCAGCCCACATCAACGCCGTTTCGCCGAACCAATGCTCTCTCGGGTGCACGTCGGCGCCGTGGTCGATGAGGGCCGCCACCACGTCGGCCCGTCCCGTGCGCGCGGCCGTCATGAGGACCGTCTCGCCCTCCGGCAGGGCGACGTTCGGATCGGCGCCGGCCCCGAGCAGCGCATTCGTGACCGGCAGGCTCCCGTTCATGGCCGCAAGCGACAGCGGTGTGATGCCATGGCGGGTGGCCGCATGGGGATCGGCGCCGGCCCCAAGCAGCAACCTCACCGTCTCGAGGTCATCTGCGCGCGCCGCCCAGTGGAGAGCAGTCGTCCCGTCCCCGTCCACCTGTGTCAGGACCGTTGGCTGCACCAGCAGCGCACGGACGGCCTCTCGGTTGCCGGCCTTGACGGCCTCGATGAGCGAGGACTCCGCACCAGCCGCGGTCGCCACTGCTGCGAGCGCCAGCACACACCCTGCACGACAGAGCCACAAACGCATGATCGACACTCTGTTTCCCATTTTCCGGAGCTCACGCGCGTTTCCGGAGCTCACTCGCGCTGAGCCAGGGCGGCTCCCGACGACGTCGCGCGGTAAAACGCATCCTTCACCCATGGGCGGCGACCCGAGCTGAGTCCCGCAACCCAGCTCGGTCTTCATGCTCCGGATGCGTTTTGCCCCACCAGCGTCGCGCGAGTCGTAGGTCGCCGCCCCGGCTCAGCGCGAGTGAGCTCCGGAATAAGCGACGCGGAGCCCAGTGCCGTCCGGGAAGGTACGAGCACGACGCTAGCCGGAATCACAGCTCCACGCGGCCCGTGCTCTCGCCAAAGCTCTCGATGGGGCTCCCGTACATGTTCGCCACACCCAGCCACAGGTTGGCAATCGGTGTCCACTCGGGCGGCGCGATGACACGATTCCCCTTGACGCGTCCCCCGGCCGTGCCGACCGACGCGAGCATCATCGGATACGGCGAATGCGCCTGGCCGTCGCTCATCCCGCAGCCGTAGAAGATCAGCGAGTGGTCGAGCACGGAGCCGTCGCCGTCGGGAAGTGTTCCAAGCCGCTCGACGAATCGCGCGAACAACGACGCGTAATACGTGTTGATCTTGGCGTGCTGCTCCATGTTCTCCGCCCGGTTGGCGTGGTGCGACACGTCGTGATACGGCTGGCGGATGTCGAGCACCGGGAACGTCCGCTGACTGGCCTCGCGCGACATCATGAACGTGAACACCCGGGTGATGTCGGCCTGATACGCCACGGCGAGCAGGTCGAACATCAGCATCGCGTGCTCCTCGAACGACTCCGGGACGCCAAGCGGGGCATCGATCGCCGTCACCTGCTGCATGTTCTGCGCTTCAGCCCGCTCGATTCGGCGTTCGATTTCGCGCACGTGATCCAGGTAATCCGTCAGTCGCACCCGGTCCTGCACGCCGACGCGGCGCCGCAACTCCTCGGCCTCCTCGCGGACGGAGTCCAGGATGCTGCGATCCTCGCGCATCCGCGCGAGGCGCTCCTCGCGACTGCCCGCACGGCCGAACATCCGTTCGAACGCGACGCGCGGGTTGATTTCCATCGGCAGCGAGGTCGTCTCGGATGCCCAGGAAATCGTGTTCATGTACGAACAGGCATAGCCCGGAACGCATCCGCCCACGTACCCGGTGAAGTCCTCCGTCGCCATCTCCAGCGATGGGAACTGAGTGTCCTGGCCCACGTCCCTCGCGAGGACCTGGTCGATGGTGATGCCGACGCTCACGTCCTCGGCTTCGGTCTGCTTGGCCACGGCGCCACTGAGCCAGCCGGCCGAGCTGACCGCATGATCGGTAACCGATCTCCCGCCCGCGCGCGACAGATGCGTGTAGACGTTCACGCGCTCGCGAAACGGCTCGAGCGGCTTCAGAATCGGTTTGAACTCGAGCTCGGAACCCTCGGGCATCCAGTGCATCAGCGTCGCACCGTTCGGGATGTACACGGCACCGAAGCGAAGTGGTGGACGCGCAGGCGTGCTGGCAAGGGCGGTGAAGGCCGGGACCATCGCCTCGAGCAGCGGCAGCGCCATCGTCGTACCGACACCACGCAGGAACGTACGCCGGGGCAGCGACTTCTTGAATACAAACATTGATTCAGCTCCTGGCACCTATCATCGAATGATGTCCGCTGTCATCGTATTGGCGTCACCGTGACCCGACCACGCGCGGGTGGATTCGGGCCCGGGTGGTGCACTGTCGGCGTCGCCCTTGGCCCGCATCTGAAACGGAACGCTCTGCACGATGCCCAGAATCACCGCGGAGAACCGGTAATCCTCCCGCTCGACCTGCCGCACGATTCGACGCACGACCGGCATGTCGTAGTGCTGGAGACCGCGTCCGAGCGCATAGGTCAACAGCTTTTCGGTCAGCGTGCCGACGAACACGTCGGAGCGCGCAATCAGCGCCTCACGCAGGGCAATCACGCCATCCACGGCCGTTCCGTCGGCCAACTGGCCCGACGCGTCAATCGGCCGTCCGAACTCCCGCGTCCGCCACGATCCGACGGCGTCGAAATTCTCCATCGCAAACCCCAGCGGATCCATCACGCTGTGGCAGCCGGCACAGGCCGGGTTGGCGCGGTGGCGTTCCAGCCGCTCGCGCATGGTCCGCGGGCTTGCTTCCTCTTCCTCCTCGAGCGGCGGCACGTTCGCCGGCGGTGGTGGCGGCGGCGTGCCCAACACGTTCTCGAGAATCCACTTACCACGCAACACCGGTGCCGTCCGGTCCGCATGCGATGTCACCATCAGCAGGCTGCCCTTCCCGAGGATCCCCCGCCGCACGTCATCGGTGAGCGTGACACGCCGGAAATGGCTGCCGTAAATATACGGAAGCCCGTAGTGCTTTGCCAGCCGCTCGTTGACGAACGTGTAATCCGCGGTCAGCAGCTCGATGACGTTCCGATCCTCGCGAACGATACTCTCGAAGAACAGTTCGGTTTCGCGCTGAAACGCCTCCCGCAGGGTATCGTCGAAATCCGGGAATTCGTCGTGGTTCGGCACGATGTTCCGGAGATTGCGCACATGCAGCCATTGGCCGGCAAAATTGCGCGCCAGGGCCCCGGCCCGCGAATCGGCCAGCATCCGGCGCACCTGCGCCTCGAGAACCTCAGGCGTGCTCAACTCACCGCGAAGCGCCAGCTCGAGCAGCGTGTCGTCGGGAATGCTGCTCCACAGGAAGAACGAGAGACGCGACGCAAGCTCAATGTCGGACACGCGATACAACGCACCGGGCGCCAGATCTGTCGGCTCGTCCTCGACCCGGAAGACAAACGACGGGCTGGCGAGCAGACGGCGAAGCGCCATCTGAATGCCGGCGTCGAAGCCCCCCTGGGTGTGGCCCGTCCGGTAGAACGCCACGAGCCGATCGATCTCCGCGTCGGTCACCGCGCGCCGAAACGCCCGGCGCGACAGCGTCGACAGAATGGCCCGCGCACAGGGTTCTTCTTCCGACGCGACCGTCGGGCGGCATTCGAACAGCCGGCTCCGGACGGCCGTATCACCGGGCCCGCTCTGGTTGAAAGGACCCGCGATGGTGAGCGTCTCGATGTGGGGACGGCCGGTCGAATCGTACGTGCCGGCCGAGCTGCGGAGGAATGGACGGAGCCGCTGCGTGCCCCCGCCAATCTTGCGCACGAACGTCGCACCCACCGCGCGTTGTCCGGCCCGGACGGGCACTCGAACCTGCAGGCGCGCGTCAATGGCGTCCGACCGGTCCGTGATGCTGCCGGATGCGTACAGGTCCTCCTGACCGCCAATCGTCTCCAGGAAGACCCGCTCGCCATCGATGGTGATTTCCACCTGATGCGTATGCTCGAGGCCCCGAATCGCTGAGAGGTTGGTTCGATAGAGCGTCAGCGAGAGGTGATATTCGCCATCGACGGGAAACGTGTGATTGACCAGCAGTCCTCCGACGGTGCCGAGCGGCAGACCCTCGATGTGCTGATCCTGGGAGCGATCCTGGCGGACACGATAGGTATCCGAACCGGGCTCCACCGGAGCCCCCACGGCGAGCGCACTCAGTCGATCCGCGGCCACGAGATACCGTTCCAGCAACACCGGCGAGACGCCGAGCAGGTCCGCGATGTTGTCGAAACCGTAGGCCGAGTCGTCCGGTGGAAGCAGCGACGCCACCTCCACCTGCATCCCGAGCAGATCGCGAATGGCGTTGGCGTACTCCGTCCTGTTGAGGCGCCGGATCAGCGGACGCCCGGGGTTGGGTACATCCAATGCCGCGCCATCGAGTCGGGTTTCGAGCCACGAAGCCAGCGCCACGTAAGTACCGTCGTCTGGACGCGGCATGCCAATCGGCGGCATCGTGCGCGTCCGCAGCTTTTTGACGACCTTTTCCCAGGCGTCGGCATCTTCCGACAGGCGCGAGAAGGTCATGGCATCGAGCGTCAGGTCCGCAGTCTGCACCCGCTCGTTATGGCACGCCACGCAGTATCGATCGAGGGTTGCCCGGTACTGGGCCTCGCCGGCACTGGTGGTGGACACGGCGCTCGAAGACACGTCCTGCGACGCCGTGGCGCCGACCATTGCCCAGCCGGCCGCGACCATCCAGACACACGCGCAGATGACAAACGCTCGTCGCATCACTCAGAACGCTTGTACGGCACTTGCGGCTCCTCGATCAATGCCCTAATTCGGGGGGACGCAGCAGATTCGTCACAGCTTGCTGCCTGTATTTCACTGGAACAGAAGCACTTCGTCGGCCACAGTCGTCGGTGGACGATTCGCGGCACTGCCACCTGAACAGACTCCCATCCGGAAGCACGGGCACCGTTCAACGGATGTGGATGATGCCTCTTCGCAAGCCCTCTGCCAACGCTGCCGTGCGATCGTGTACGTTCAGCTTCTGGAAGATGCTCTTCACGTGGGCGCTGGCCGTGTCGGCGCTGATTCCAAGCTCGGCCGCAATCTCCTTGTTCCGCATCCCGGTCGCCAGCAGCTCCAGTACCTGAAGTTCACGATACGTCAACGTGGGCTGACTGGCACGAAGCTCGAGCGCGGCGGCAATCTCAGGCGGGAGGACCCGCTCCCCGCCGTGAACCGCGCGGATCACGCGAATCAGATCGTCGGGCAAGGTGTCCTTGAGGAGGTAGCCCATCGCCCCTGCCTCGATGGCGCGATGAATGTCCTCGTTCCCTTGATACATGGTCAGCACCACGATGCGCGCGTCGGGCTGGTTGCGCCGGATCACCCGAATCGCCTCCAGGCCATCCATCGTCGGCAACTGGAGGTCCATCAACGTGACATCCGGACGATGACGCGTGAACTGCTCGACGGCCTCCTCGCCGTTGCTGGCTTCCGCGACAACCGTCATGTCGGGCTGCACACCGACGATGCGGGAGATGCCTTCGCGCATGAGGCGATGGTCGTCGACACAGAGGACTCGAATCGGTGCTGACATGGACGGAGGAGGTCAGCGCGCCACGAGGGGAACGATGGCCTCGACCGTCGTGCCGCCGCCCGGCGCACTGGCAATCGAGAGCCGGCCGCCGATTCTGGCCGCGCGCTCCCGCATGGTGAGCAGCCCGAGATGCTCGCTGTAGGCCGACCCGGTGGCGTGATCGTCGGGCTTGAACCCGACGCCGTCGTCGGCAATCGTGACCACGATACGGTGCTGATCGTAGACGAGCCCGATACGGACGCGGCTGGATCGCCCGTGCTTTACCGCGTTGTTCACGGCTTCCTGGACAATCCGCAACAGCTGAAAATCCGCGTCCGCGGCGCATTGGCGCGGCCGTCCCTCCACCGTGAGCTCGGTCCGGACGCCTTTGACCCTCGTGGTCGTGTCGGCCAGCTCCTGAAGCGATTGCACGAGGGCCCGGGGCTTGGTGGAGTTGTGGCGCAGCTCGAGGATCGACTCGCGGGCCTCGCGCACGGAGTGTCCGACCTGGCGGCGCAGGCGGCGGAGGCCGTCGCGCACCGGGCTCCCGGCGTCGAGCTGCGTGGCAAACGCCTCGAGCTCAACCCCCAGTGCAGCCAGGCTCTGCAGCAGCGTGTCGTGAATCTCGCGGCTGACGCGCGCGCGTTCCGCAAACACGAGCGCGTACTGCTCCCGCACGGCCCGCAGCCGCAGCCACCATGCCATCACCAGCATCAGCACGACGCTCGCGACGATCGCGGCGAGGAAGCCGCTGGTCAGGTAGAACGGGGGCGCTACGGCGAAACTCCAGGAGGTGGCTTCCGTCCATCCGCTGTCCTGCGCTGCGCTCACCCGGAAACGGTAGCGTCCCGATGGCAGGGTCGTGTAGGTGGCCTCGCGGACGTTACCCGCATAGACCCATTCCTGATCGAGGCCCTCGAGCATGTAGCGGAACCGGAGCTTCGACGCCGACGACAGGCTGGCCGTGCCGAATCCAATCTCGAGCGTGGAGGTGGTGGCCGGCAGAGTGAGATTGGGCGCGGACGCCGTCGGCCGGCCATCTACCGTGATCGACTCGATGCGCGGCGGCGGCGGTCGCCGGGCTGGTGGAAGATTGCGCGGATCGATGACCGACATCCCCAGCCCGGTCGCCACCCAGAGACGGCCGTCTCCCCCGCGGACACCACCGACGCCAGCCTGCCAGGTCTGCGACCCTCGCTGCATGCCGTCGGATTCGTCGTATAACGTGTACTCGACGCGATGGGCGCGGTTGGCCGCGACCTTGTCGAATTCGCTGGGATGAAACCGGATGATGCCGGCACCCGAATTCACGCCCACCCAGAGGTAGCCGTCTTCATCCTCGATCAAGACCGGCACCAGGTCGACGAGTGGGGCGTTGGCGCGCGTAATCGAGACGATGCGCCCATTCTGATAGCGTGCCACTCCGGTGGACGTGCTGAGCCACACGGCACCGCTGCGGTCTTCCACGATACCCAGCACCGTGCCGCTCGGGACGCCCTCGTTCTCACCGAACAGCTGAAACGTCCCTTTGTCGTACACGGCTGCCCCGCCGGACGTCAGACCAATCCAGATACGATCCCGCCGATCCGCGTAGATCGAGTGACACGCTCGATTGGTCACACCGGGATGTTCTGCAAAACGGGAGAGGTGCCGTCCGTTCCAGGACATGACCCCTCTCAGCGAGCTGCAGAGCCAGAGCGTCTCGCTCGAATCCGTCGTGATGGCCATCACACGGCTCGAGCTCACGACTTCCGGCAACGGAACAGGCACCAGGCGTCCGTTCACCAGCCGTCCCAGCTCCTGGGACGTGGACACCCAGATGGCACCATGGGCGTCGGCGTGCAGCGCGAGCGTCTGCGACACGCTGTACGCGTCGTGCTTCGCACCGGAGAATCTGTTCAGACCGTGCCCGGTGGCAACCCAGACGCTCCCGTCTTTGCCCACGGTGGTCGTCCGCACTCCGTCGTAGTTGAGACCCTCCAGTGGGCTGGCGCTGGCGAAGACGCTCTCCGAGAGTCGGAGCAGGCCGCCGCGCATGCCCACCCAGATGTTGCGATCGCGATCCTCGTAGACCGAGCGCGGAGATCCGGCAAAGCGGTGCTCGTACTCGACGCGATCGATCGCGGCGTCCGCTTCTGCGGCATTTGCCACCCGCAGCAATCCGCCTCCGAAGGCCGCGACCCAGAGCTGTCCGCGGACGTCCGTCAGCAGGCGCCAGGCGCCCGCGGGAAGACGGATGTCGGGTGCGAGCGTAGGGGAGGTGTGCGTCGAGAGCCGCTGGACAATCTTGTCGCGATCCGTCACCCAGATCTCGCCGGATACGTCCTCCGCGAAGCTCTGGACGCTGGTGGCCGTTCGGTCCACCAGCTCGAATCCGTCGGTGCCCCACCGATAGACGCCGTCGGCCGTGCCGGCCCAGAGACGGCCGGTGCGATCTTCATAGACACTGAACGCCTCCGCGCCGGAGTAGCCGTCGGCTTCGCCGATCGTCGTCCAGCGGCCGTTGGCAAGTCGGAACAACCCTCGCCGGGCAGCGACCCAGATCGCACCCTGTCGATCCTGAATCATGTTGGTGACCCCTGGTGGAGCCCCGTCGGACGGCGAGTGCCGAGTCAGGTGACCGTCGTGAATGCGAACGACGCTGCCCCCGCCTCCGAACCCGACCCAGAGGCTGCCATCGGCGGCGCCCACGAGCGCGTGTACCGGACCGCCGGGCAGAGAGACGGACGGGTCCGCAGGGGTCCAGGGCTTGAACGACAACCCGTCGAAGCGGATGAGGCCGGTAGGAGTACCGAGCCAGAGGTATCCTTCGAGATCCTGAGCAATCGCGAGGATATCGCCCGGCACACCCTTGTCGGTGGCCCAGACGGTGAGGGCATAGCTCACCGGGACCGGACCAGCCGCATCGGCGCGGGCTGGCGCCATCGAGGCGCTCAGCGCCAGCGAGCACGCGAACAGCACGAGACGCCGAGCAACAGGGGTCGGCATGCGATAGGTAGTGAGGACACGCAAATCGCGCGTCATTATCACGACAGCCTGAACGGCCAGCACGTTACCTGAACAGGGGACTCGGCCCGTCCGGCACAACCCTGCAGGAGTGAATCACTATAACAGGCGGGATTGTGGCAGGCCGTCGTTCTCGGTAGCATGCAGGCTCGGCCCGCAATGCTGTAACCCGGGGAGCCCAGGAGATGAGCCACTGCGTCGTGCCGGTCCTGCGTGCGGGCGGATACCGGCTCGCCCGCTGGGTACTCATCGCGGCGCTCTGCGTCTCCTGCAGCCGCAGCTCGCCACCGTCACAGGACGAACAGCGCGAAGCCGCGCACCGCGCCAGCAATCGCGGCGTCGCCCTGCTGGAGCAGCACGCCTACGAGCCCGCCGTCGACGCCTTTCGAGAGGCGCTCGCCCTGGATCCCAGCCTTCAGACGGCGACCATCAACCTGCCGATTGCACTCTTTTACGCCGGCATGCGCGAGGAGGCGGCTGCGCGCGCCGCAGCCGCCAGCGAGCAGTACCGCGACGCCCCCCAGCCATCCTATCTGCTCGGGTTGATCGCCCGAGCCGAGAATCGAACAGACGAGGCCATCGACGCCTTCCGCCGTGTGCTGGATCTCGACCCGAATGACGTGGGAGCGCTCGTGCACTTGGCACTCGTGCACATGCAGGAGCGCGACTACGACCAGGCGGTCGCGCTCTCCGAATCGGCTCTCGCGCTCGAGCCGTACAACGCCACGGCCGCGTACAACCTCGCGCAGGCGCTGACGCGATTGGATCGAGAGGCGGGCTTCGAGGCGCTGGAACGCTTCCAGGAGCTGAACACGGCCGCATACTCGGTGACCTACTCGCAGGTGTATCTCGAACAGGGCCGGTACGCCGAAGCCGTGGCCTCGACCGGATCGGAGGCCGAACTCGTCAGTCTGTCTGCCCCGGACGTCGTGTTCACCGACGTAACCGGCAACTGGATCGCCAGGACGACGGTGCGGAGCGGCCGTCCGCTGCCGCTGCCCCTTTCTGGAAGCGTGACGCTGGCCGACCTGGACGGAAGTGGCTACCTGGACGTGATCAGTACGGGACAGCAGCTTCGGGTCCTCAGAAACAACGGACGCACGCTGATTGACGTCACCGGCGACGTGGGACTCGCCGCCGTCACCGCGGCAACGTTCGGGGCCGTCGCTGGTGACGTGGACAACGACCTGAGACCCGATCTCCTGCTCCTCACCGAAGTCGGACCCAGACTGTTCATGCAAGGGGAGGACGGCCGCTTTCGCGAAGTGAGCCTGCCGGACGCGGCCGGCACCGGTCCCGTGGCTCGATCGGCTGCCCTGGTCGATGTCGATCACGATGGAGACCTGGATATCGTGATCGGCGGATTGACCAGTGCGTTCACACCTGCCGAGGGATGGGAGTTCCTTCGTTCCGCTCCCGCCGCGCCAAGCCACCTGCTGCGCAACAACGGGGACGGCACCTTCACTGACATCACGTCTGCGGCGGGTCTGGACGGCGCCACCGCCATCGCCGCCATCGTCCCGACGGACTTCGACAACCGGCGTGACGTTGACTTGCTCATGCTGCCCCATGGCGACCGCCCCAGGCTCTTTCGCAACCTTCGCACCGGCGATTTTCTCGACGTCGGCGCGGACGTCGGGTTGCCTGCCGCACACGCGTATACCGCGGTGGCCGCAGGCGACGTGAACAAGGACGGATTCCCGGACTTCTTCTTCGCCCTCGAATCGGCACCCGGGATCTGGGCGTTCAGCAATGGCCGCGGAGGCTTCGATCTCGAAGAGGGCCCGCCGGCATCGCGGGGCGCCACTGCCGTCCAGGTGTTCGACTACGACAACGATGGATTGCTGGACCTGTTCGTGGTCACGCCCGAGGGACCGCGTCTTTTCCGCAATGCCGGCTTTACGGCAGGGTCGGCTGGACCCGGGCGACGCCCTTCCTGGCAGGACCAGACTTCGGCCGCGTTTCCGACGTCGCTGTGGCAGGACCTGTTCTCGACGGGCGCAGTCGTTGGCGTGGCGCTGGGCGATCTGGATCTCGACGGCGACACCGACATCCTTCTGCAATTCGACTCCGGGGAGCTGCGCGTCTGGCGGAACGAGGGGGGGAACCGCAATCGCTCGCTGCGCGTCACGCTGCAGGGCCGCGTCAGCAACCGCAGCGGCGTCGGCTCGAAGATCGAAATGCGGGCGGGGAGCCTGTACCAGAAGGTGGAGACAGTCAGCGCCACACCATCACCGGCACCATCGGACATCGTGTTCGGCCTGGGACAACGGGACGCGGCGGACACTGTGCGTGTGTTGTGGCCCGCCGGCATCCTCCAGGCAGAGACGGATCCGACCGCGTCTGCGGGAGCCGGCGTCAGGATCGAGGAACTGGATCGCAAGCCCTCGTCGTGCCCCTACCTCTTCACCTGGAACGGCACCGAATTCGTATTCGTGACCGACTTTCTGGGCGGCGGCGAAACAGGGTACTGGCTCGGGCCGGATCTGCGAAACGTTCCCGACCCTGTGGAGTACGTGCGCATCACCGACGACCAGCTCCAACCCCGCGATGGACGGTTCGAGATCCGTGTCACCAACGAACTGGAGGAGGTGCTCTACCTCGATCACGTGCGGCTGCTCTCGGTCACCCATCCTGCGGACGTGCTGGTGTTCCCGGACGAAGGCCTTCGAGCCGTGCGGCGGCCATTCCAACTGTTCCTGGCGCGGGAGGCACGTCCACTCGACGCGGCATTCGACGGTCGTGGCCGCAACATCTTGCCGCAGCTCGCGGCGATCGACCGGATCTACGCCGACACGTTCGACCTCCTGCCGTTCAGGGGCTATGCGCGCGAGCACACACTAACGATGGTCGTGCCGCAGATGGACCGGCGAGACCCTGCCGAGCGCGTCGTGCTCCTGCTCACCGGCTGGACGGACTACGCGTTCTCACGGGACAACGTCGCTGCACATCAGGCGGGCCTGAGTCTCCATCCCCCGGCACTCCAGGTCAAGGACGACGACGGGCGCTGGCGGACCGTCGATGCCGACATCGGCATTCCGGTCGGACGCCCGCAGACGCTGGTGGTCGACGTGACGGACGTGCTTCCCCCCGATCGCGAGATCCGCATCGTCACGAACATGCGGATTTACTGGGACAGGATTCTCGCGGCGGCGGCGACCACCCAGACTCCTCCTGCGTTCCGCGATCTGTCCCGGCTCGAGGCGACGTTGCGCTGGCGTGGGTTCTCGAGGGAGCTGTCGCCGGACGGTCGTGCACCGGTCGGGTACGACTACTCACGCGTCGAACAGGATTCTCCCTGGAAGCTGATGCCGGGGCGGTACACACGCGAAGGCGAGGTTGGCGAACTGCTCGACGCCATCGACGACCGGTTCGTAATCTCGCGTCCCGGCGACGAGCTGGTCCTGACGTTCGACGCGCTCGAGCTGCCGCCGCTGTCGCCGGGTGACCGTCGCACGTTCCTGCTGCACACGGTCGGCTACAGCAAGGAAATGGACATGCACTCGGCAAGCCCTGACACCGCGGCGCCCATACCATTCAGCGGCATGAGCCGCTATCCGTACACCTGGCCCGAGCGCTATCCGCATGCCGACGACCTCGAGCGGTTTCACACGCGCGTCGTGCCGCGGTCGATTGCGCCACTCTCCTCGCCAGACGGCTTGAACGGCCCGAATCCATGAAATGAATCACGTTTTCCAGCGGCCGTTCAAGATGTCTCTCCCGCACGGAGTGCGGGCAGGAGATACTGCCACCAGCAAGGCGGAGCCGCTGCCGACATGCTCGACGGTCGGAGGCGCAGCCTCGCGAGTCCTGGAGGGAACCCGACGGTAACCGGAGCCAATCGATCTCCGGATGGAGTGCCCATGTCACACGTTCGTTATGCCGTCGCAGCGTGTCAGACCGACCTCGCCAATCCCACACGCCGGGAGGACATGCGGGAGAACACGGATCGGATGCTGGCCATGGTTGACGCCGCGGTCGCGGGCAGCGCACCCTTTGTTCCCGTCCGCCTCATCGTGTTTCCGGAGTTCGCGCACGCCGCGCCGGTGTTCGCGTCGGCGGAGGAACTGGCTGACAAACTGGCCGTTCCCATTCCGAACGAGCACACCGAGCGGATGGTGGCGAAGGCACGCCAGCACGATGTCTACATCCAGACCGGTTCGATGATCGAGGCGGATCCCCGCTGGCCCGGCCACGTGTTCAACACCACGTGCCTGATTGGCCCCGAGGGCCTTCTCTATCGGTACCGAAAGGTCAATACCTGGATCCCGTACGAGGTGCACACGAGCCCCCACGATCTCGACGGCTACGACGAACCGCTGTTTCCCGTGGCCGACACTCCGATTGGCCGCCTGGGCTGTGCGATCTGCTACGACTGGCTGTTCCCGGAAGCGCTGCGGCAACTGGCGGCGAACGGAGCGGAGGTGTTGATCCGGGTCTCTGCGTACATGGATCCGTGGGGCACGACCGAGCCGCTCAACTGGTGGACGATCGTCAACCGCGCGCGGGCGCTCGAGAACATCGCGTACGTCGTGGCGGCCAACCAGGGAGCCAGCCTCCGGCACTATCCCCCGTACTCGTGGCCGGGCGGAAGCCAGGTGGTCGATTTCGAAGGCCGGGTCCTGGCAGAGGCCACGCCCGGGCCGGGCGAGCGAATCGTCGTCGCGCCGATTGACATCTCCGCCCTGCGCCATGAGCGCGCGTCGCGACTCGGGCACCACATGCTGGCTCACCTGCGCACCGGCGCCTATGACGTGTACCAGACACCGGGTTACCCGGGGGCCCGGCGGCAGCGGACGCCGCTTTCCTACGAAGAAAACGTCCGCCTGATCGAGACGGCCAAGCGGGATCTGGGCACGCTGAGACACGGCGTGTCGCGAGCCGAGGCGACCCCACTGCGCGAGTAGGCCCAGACCCCTCAACGATCCTCGAGCCGCACGCCCTTCCCTTCCTGCGCCACATAGAAACGGCCGGCCGCCAACCCGGTCGCCGAATCCACGTGCCCGCTCGGCCACCGGATCTCCAGACGATCCACCTGAACGGCACGGCCGAGCCCGAAGTGCGCGCGCATGTCGTGATGGGACATGTAGCTGCCGCCGCTTCGCACTTCGGTCGTCTGGGTCTGGCCACCGATCGTCGCGCGTACTCGTGCCCCTATTCCGTCCCGGTTGCTCTTCTCCCCCACCAGCCGGACGGCAATCCAACGATTCCCGGCGCCGGAGTCGTTGCGCAGCAACGTCGGGCGATCGTCGATGTTGATGACGAGCACATCGAGGTCGCCGTCATTGTCGAAGTCGCCGAACGCGGCCCCCCGGCTCGATCTCTCGACGCCCAGTCCACCGGCAGATGCCTGCGCCACGTGATGGAACCGGCCGTTGCCCCTGTTGTGAAAGAGCTGATTGGCCTGCCGGTATCTCGTGCCCAGGGCGTGCCGATCGACCTGCGGATAGATGTGCCCGTTGGCGACGAAGACGTCGAGACGGCCATCGTTGTCGACGTCCAGGAACCCCACCCCCCAGCCGAGATACGGACCAGCCGTGGCCGCAATGCCGGCGGCGTAGCTCGAGTCCGTCAGGAAGCCTGGCGCATCGTTCTCGTACAGCGTGGTGTGATCGTGCGAGAAGTTCGTCACTACCACATCGAGGAGGCCGTTGCCTGTGTAGTCGCCCACGCCGACTCCCATGCCCGCCTGCGGACGCCCGTCGCCACTGAGCGCCACGCCCGTGATGAGGCCCTCCTCCGAGAACGTGCCGTCGCGCTGGTTGACGAACAGCAGATTGGGAACCGAGTCGTTGGCCACGTAGATGTCCGGCCACCCGTCATCGTTGAGATCCGCGAACAGAACACCGAACCCGTAGTAGGCAGGACCGGCCACGCCGGCTGACTCGGTGACGTCGGCAAAGGTGCCATTACCGTTGTTGCGGTACAAGACGTCCGGCTCACCCTCCAGATTCCTCGGCCCGCAGAAGACGTCGACCTCCATGAACCGGCAGTTCGGCGTGGTCCCGCGTGCTGGAATCGTGCGGTCGTCGAACAGCACGTAGTTCGCCACGTACAAGTCCACGTATCCGTCACGGTCGTAGTCGCCGAAGGCGCACCCCGTGCCCCACCCCGTGTGCCCGACGCCTGCCTGACGCGTGACGTCGGAGAACGTGCCATCGCCGTTGTTGCGCCAGAGCACGTTCCCACCAAAGGCGGTTACGTAGACGTCCTGGAATCCGTCGTTATCGTAGTCGGCGATGCAGACGCCCATCCCCCAGCCGCGGCGCGCGCCGAGCCCGCTCCGCGCGGTGACATCGGTGAAGCGTCCGCGGCCATCGTTTCGAAACAGCGCGACCAGCGGGTCGCCGCCCGCTACCAGCCGTTCCCGTGTGGATCCGTTCACGATGAGGACGTCCAGGTGGCCGTCGTTGTCGAAGTCGAAGAACGCCGCGCCGTTCCCCACGGACTCGACGATGTAGTCCTTGTCCTGCCCGCCCGAGACGTTGAGCAGTTGCAACCCGGCCTCCACGGCCACGTCCACGAACGCGATCGACGTATCTGCACGTGGAGCGGCCGCCCAGAGCGCAAAGGCGACTCCCACCACGACGACCCTGGTCATTCGCGTCACGCGCGATCCTCCGTCCCGTTCATCAGCACGTTCCCTCGACTCAGCGAGCACCGCCGACATCTCGCAGGCGTTCGACTCTCTGGCGCGCGACGAGAGCGTCGCGCAGCGCGCTCTGTCGCCGGCTCTCCTCGAGGTTGCCCAGCACGCGGTACACGTCCGCGAGATGTTCGTACCCTTCAATCGTTGGCTCGAGTTGCTGTGCCCTGCTCAGGCTCTTCACCGCCTCTTCCAGGCGCCCGGCCCGCGAGAGCGCCAGTCCCAGATCGCGGTGCGCGACGGCGCTTCCCGGCGCAGTCGCTGTCAGCCGATCGAGCATGGACAGGGCTTCGTCATGGTTGCCCTCACTCGAGTGGCGCAGCCCGTCGCGCCTCAGCGCATCCAGTTGGAACTCGAGTTGACCCGTAGCCATGCGCTCGGCACGCATCCGCTGGGAGGCCTCGAGCTCCCGCCGCCCTTCCTCGGCACGACCCGAGCGCACGAGGGCCGTGCCGAGGGCGTACCGCGTCTCCACGTTGCCGTCACCGCGCGCGACCGCCTGCTGCAGGGCCGCGACGGCATCATCGTGCCGGCGCTCGCGCACGTGCACGTGTCCGATGCCCGCCCACGCCCTGGCATTGGCAGGATCGAGCAGCGCGGCCACGGAAAATTCCCCCAGGGCCTCGTCGTGACGCCCCTGAAGGAAATAGATCTCGCCGAGCTGCCGGTGCGCTTCAGCGCTGTTCGGATTGACCTCGACTCGCGTCGCGTAGGCGTTCACCGCGCGATCGAGCTCGGACTGATTGACGTAGATGCCGCCGATGGTCTGGTACAGGTGATCCATTCCTGCAATCGGCGCCAGCGCGGCACTGCGCTCGAACGCCTTCACGGCGTCGTCCAGCAATCCCCGGCGCTGCAGGAGCTGGCCCAGACGATAGTGCGCCTGACCGGAGTCGGTGCTGATGCGGATGGTGTCCTGGAGTACCTGCTCGGCGTCGTTAGACCGTCCCGCCGAGATGAGGACGTCGGCCAGGAGGATTCGCGCACGTTCGTCCTGCGGGCGGTGGCGCACGGCGGCGTCCAGGTGCTCGAGGCTCCGCTCGTGCTGCTCGTCAATCCAATAGGCCAGGCCCAGAAGTCGACGCGCGTCCGCATGATCGGGCCGCTCACGAATCGCGGATTCGAGCAGCTCGACTGCCTCCGGCAGGCGACCTGCCCGCAGCGCCGTCGCGGCCCGTGCCACACCCCCAGGCGCGGGTGACCGATCGGCCGTCAATGGATCGCGCGAAATCGCGCGGCGGAAATGCGTCACCGCGGCCGCATACTCACCCTGACCGAGCGCCTTGTATCCGTCGGTGTACAGGCCCAGCGGGAAGATCGGGGCGACACCGGCCACCTGCCGGAGCAGATCGACCCGGTCGAACACTACAGCCGCGGACCCGGGTCTCGAGTCGTCCACGCGGCGCCAGACGGCCTCGTGAACCCGTTGCCACGCCTGGCGTGCCTCATCCGGACGATCCAGCTCGAGCAGGTAGCGTCCGAGGGTATACCACGTCGCAGGGTTGTCAGCATCGAGGGCCGCAGCTCTCTCGAGGGCTTGCGCAGCGTCCGTCGATCTGTCCGCCAGGCCATAGGCCAGGGCGAGCAACGCGTAGATGTCGGCGCGGCTGCTGTCGCGCCGGGCCGCGGCCTGAAGCTCTCGCATGGCGTCGCGCACGCGATGCCGATCCAGAAAGACGGTGCCCAGCGCAACGTGCACTTCCGCGTGGCCAAAGAGGTCCGACACGGCCGCTTCGAAGTTCCGGACGGCACCGTCCCAGCGACCAAGCGCCGCGCGCATCTCTTCCACGCTGGACGTCAGCTGGCCTCCCTCGTCGCCAAACGTCCCGGCCTGTGCCTGGGTGAACGCCCGGAGGGCCGCGACGAACTGGAGCTTCAGCTGGTGGACCTGCGCAGCCGCCTGCCAGATCTGCTCGATCGAGGGAGCGCGCTGGTCGGCCGGCGACGCCCTCGACCCAGCACCGCAGTCGGGCGTCTGACATTCGGGCTGCGGCTGGGCGGCCGGCGCAACCGGCACCAGCCACACCATCACGAGTGCCGCGCCGATCAGCCGGATGTTGCTTACACGCGGCACAGTTACCTCCTCCTCGTGCCACTCTGCGGATTCCGTCACCGCCTCCGGTCTCGACACGGCCGCAACATATAGTCGGGAGTCTATCCCATCCGGGACTGCAGGCCGACCCGGCACTCTCGGCGGGCTTCGCCGGCGTTGGGCCGGCTAAAGAGCTGAGAAATCGATTCCCGGCCGCCGGCGGGTGTGAGGTCGGTACCTCCGAAGCAAACCGTTGGGCTGCGATAGTTGCGGCCTGCTTCTCCGCTTGCTTCAGGAACCTGCAGCAGCGGCGGGCGCGTCCCTCGGGGCGAGCGACCTACGACTCGTGCGACACCGATCGGGCAAGACGCGTCCGCAGCGTGAAGGCCGCGCTGGGTTGGGGACCCAGCGCGGGTCGCGCATGGTCGAGTGGAGGACGCGTCTTTCCGCGCGACGTCGTCGGGAGCACGCCCCGAGGGACGCACCCGCTGCTGCTGCGACTGACTCCTGAGGCAAGCGGACAAGCAGGAGTTGCGGAGCGAGTCCGCGTTTCGACCGGCCTCGCGACCCCGGCGAAGTCAATTCCCAACAAGGGGTACCGTCGTCTCATACCGTCGTCGACAGTCCGGTGATAGACTTCCCGCTCGAACGCGTCGGCTCTTGGAGGACACAGTGAAAGTGCACGCCGTCACGACCGCTGCTCTGGGTGTCGTCATCTTGACGCTCGTCGGCCTCCAGGCGCAGCAACGCGTCACGACATCGTCCGGCCCATCTGGAACGCTGACCCCCATCGACTACATCGAGATCCGGCAACTGGCGGCCCGTTACGGCCATGCCGTGGACACCGGCGCGGGCGACGGCGACGCCTATGCCAGCCTGTTTGCTCCCGACGGGGCATTTCTCGATCCCGCGGGCCGACCGACGACCGGACAGGAGAACCTGGCGGCACTGGCCAGACGGACGGCACGAGGTCCGCAGACCGCCTGGCACTACATCGTGAATCACATCATCGAGCCCACGCCGGAGGGTGCCGTTGGGAAGCAGTTCCTGGTCCATTTCAGGTACGGCGATCCGGATGAGCCGAACGGCGTGTTCGGAGGCGGTCACTACAACGACGTGTACGTGAAGACGCCGGACGGGTGGCGTTTCAAGAGCCGCCAGTTCATTCCATCGCAGGGCACGCCGCAGTCCCTGACACCGCAGGCGCCTGCCTCGGCGCGGTAACAGAAAGAACACGCCATGCCGAGATGGAATACCGTCCTCTCGCTGACAGCCGCGGCCGCCGTGGTTATCTCGACTGCTGGCTGTGTGCCCGCGTCTGGCACCGGAACGGCCTCGTCTCCCGCATCGACGTTGACCGCTCTCGACTATATCGAGATTGAACAGCTCACGCTTCGATACGGATGGGCGCTCGACAGCGGTGCCGACAACGGCTCTGCGTACGCCGACCTCTACACGGAGGATGGTGTCTTCATCGGCACGAATCAGGGCCCGAGCGGGCGGTCCTATCAGGGACGCGACACACTGGCGGCCCTCGCCCGCGGCGGCCGGCGAGGCCCGCTCTACGTCAGCCACCTGGTGACCAATGTCGTCATCACGCCCACGCCGGAGGGAGCCATGGGACGATCGTTCGTCGCCATCCTCGACCTGGGCGAACGTGGCGTGCCTCCGACGGCCGGGCATGGCGGCTTCTATGACGATGAGTACGTGAGGACCGAACGCGGATGGCGGATCAAGCAGCGGTCCTACTACGAATCCAAGTGGGGAGAGCCGTCCGTCACGCCGGTGCCTCCACCGCTGCCGCCAATTCGCGCGCTGGCGGTCTCGGACGAGCCACCGAGCCGCTCCGGCGACGCCGGGACGCTGACCGCCGAGGATTACATCGCCATCCAGGAGCTCGTGTCGAGATACCCGTACGCCCTCGACATGAACAGCGACAACGGCGCCACCTACGCCGACCTGTTCGCACCGGGCGCCGTCTTCAGCCGGCCGCGCACCACCGGAGCCGAGGCGCTCGCGGCGCTCGCGACGAGTCAGCCGCACGGGCCGAACTACGTACGGCACTTCATCACCAATCACGTCATCGACCCGACGCCCGGCGGAGCGACGGGACGACAGTACGTGGCCATCATCGACATCGGCGAGCGCGGACAGCCCCACTCGATTTTTCTCGTCGGCTCGTACGAAGATGCGTATGTGAGGACTGCCGACGGCTGGCGATTCCAGATGCGCACGTTCACGCCAGCCGCTCGCGGCGATCTGGTGGATCAGACCGGAGGCGCTGCGAGATAGGTGGCGGGCTGCCGGCGACGCCGCGCGGCCGGAAGGACGGTTGCCATGCCGATGTACGAATACACGTGCCGCGAGTGCGGAGAGGAGTTCGAGCTTCTCGTCCGCACCGGCGACACCCCCTCGTGCCCCTACTGCCAGGCGAACGATATCGAGCGGATGCTCTCGATGTTCGCCGTCAGCTCGGCCGAGCGCTCACAGGCCGCGCTGGCCTCCGCGCGCGAGAAGTATCGAGGGAGCAAGCTGCGGCAGGATCGGATCCGGCACGAGCGCGAAGAGATCCAGGAACATCTGCGGGAAGACTACGGCGTGGACGTGACGAGGAAACCACCGGACAAGCCCGCAGGATCGTCCAGTTGAGCGTCCTGCCGCCGGACACCGGCGACAGGACACGATACGGAAGTCGACTCTCAGAAGTCGATCTGCGCGCTCACCTTGACGAATCGGGCATCGAGAATCGAATTCGGGCGTTGCCATGTGGCACCGAACGTGTTGATGTAGCCCAATGGCACGTTCGAGTTGAACGCGTTGTACACATCGAGCCCCACGTTCGTCCGCGTTCGGCCATATCGCAACAGCTTGGCAATACGCAGATCCACTTGCGTGATTCGGCCTGCTGAATCAACTCACCTAGATTGGTGAGGGCGCCCTTCGTCGATAGAAATTGAACCACTGCTGAGCTTCGATCGCGACAGACTGTCTTCGGCCTCTGCGCACGAGGCCGGGCCTCGGCACCCAGGCGACCCCGTCGGCTGATCCTCTTTTCCGATGCCTCCGCAGCGAACGCCGGTGTCAGCTGGAAGCATTCGACCGCGGGGGGCGCCACGTTTTCAGCGGTGGCGTTGCCTGAGATTCTGGTGAGGCCCCTTCGTCTCACGGGCGGCGAGTCAGACCCAACGCTAATCCCAGACCAAACAACACGCCTTCCCCTGTGCCGATCACCGCCTGCGACAACGGCCCGAAGTCGGGCTCGCCGATGAGCTCACCAAGCGGCGTCAACACGGCGTGCGACCCGTGCGACGCCTGGGCGATGACGTGAATCGTGCCCCCGACGAGAGGCCGCCCGGCGCGCGTTAGGCCGAGGGCTGCCAGACCGGCCAGCACAAACAGGACCGTCACCAGCGGCATGCGCGACGCCAGGCCGCCGAAGTCCGGGATCTGCCGGGTGTGAGCCTTGTCGTAGACAACGC
>CAZDLW010000028.1:0-1712 GCA_964505975.1 uncultured Bifidobacteriaceae bacterium
GCGAGGTGATCCTCACCCTGCGTGACGGGCTGCTCGATACGCAGGACGTGAACCTGAACGAGGCGCCCGGCGTCCGGCTGCGCGGGCGTGCGGCACGGCGCGACGGGGCGTGGCTGGTAAGCCTGTTCCTCGGGAACGAGCAGTCGTCGCCGCGGGTGAACAAGGACGAGGCCTGGCTCTTCCAGCCGGTGCTGCGCGTCGAAGCGGAAGACGGCGCTCCGGTGTTCGTCGGCCGGCGCGAAGCGGTGCCCGGCCACGATGGCCATGGAGTCGAACCGGAGCTCGACCTGATCTATCGCCACGACGTGGAGTTTGCCGTCGGCCATGGCGTGGCGGTGCACGCCACGCCAGCAGATGGCGACCCGTCGCGGGCGGTCTCGATCGAGACGCGCGTGATGCCGCGCTGCGAGGTCCCGCGCGTCGAAGCGCCGACGCCACAGGAAGAGCCGGGGCTGGCGCCCGTCGTGGTGGACATGAAGGTCCTCTCCGAACTGGAGACGCCGAAGCTGGTGCAGTCACTGCGTCCGCTGGCCGCGCCTATGACGAATGGCTCGATCGGCAGGCCAGGCGCATCGACGATCCCGCCGAGCGACTGGACGCGCTTGCCGGGACCGCACGGAAGTCGGTCGAGGATGCGCGTGCAGTTGCGGCGCGATTGCACGCCGGCATCGATCGGCTGGCCGGGGACGAGCTTGCCGCGGAGGCGTTCCGCTTCGCCAACCGCGCCATGTGGCAGCAGCGCGTCCACACGGTTGCGGCAGCGGCGCGGCGCTCGACCGGCGACACGCCGTTCGATCGGCTGCTCGCGTCGGCCGATGTCGCCGCACAGCGGTCGTGGCGCCCGTTTCAGCTCGCGTTCGTGCTGCTGAACGTGCCGTCGCTCGCCGACCCGCTTCATCCCGAGCGCAGTCCAGAGACAGGCCTCGTCGATCTCCTCTTCTTCCCGACCGGCGGCGGCAAGACCGAAGCGTATCTCGGCCTCACCGCGTTCACGCTGGCCATCCGGCGCCTGCAGGGCGTGGTCGGCGGCCACGACGGCGGCGACGGTCTGGCCGTGCTGATGCGCTACACGCTCCGCCTCCTCACCGCGCAGCAGTTCCAGCGCGCCACGGCGCTCGTCTGCGCGTGCGAGATCATTCGCCGCGAGCGCCTTGCCGCCGGTGATTCGCGCTGGGGAGACACGCCCTTCCGCATCGGCATGTGGGTCGGCGGCGCCGTCACACCCAACTACTCGTCGATTGCGAAGAAGGCGCTCGACGAGCTGTTCGGCGTCGGCGGTGCGCGGTCCGGTCGTGCGCCGAATCCGGTGCAGATCACCGCCTGCCCCTGGTGCGGACATCCGAAACCGTCGCCCCGGAGCGACTCCGACCGCTGGCGCACGCTCGTCTTCTGCGGCGACGAGATGGGCGACTGCGACTTCTCCGGTCGCAAGAGTCCAGACGAGGGGCTGCCGATGGTGACGGTGGACGAGGAGATCTACCGGCTCCTGCCGTTGCTCGTCATCGCCACCGTGGACAAGTTCGCGCAGCTCCCCTGGCAGGGGCCGCTGCACACGCTCTTCGGGCGCGTGGAGCGGAAGTGCACCCGGCACGGCTACCGATCCGCGGATCTGGACAAGGTGTCGGGCCGCGAGGAACGGGATTCGCACCTCAAGACCGGGAGCCTCCCGGCGGCAAAGACCGTTGCGTGTTCTCCGCTGCGTCCGCCGGACC
>CAZDLW010000028.1:1812-17094 GCA_964505975.1 uncultured Bifidobacteriaceae bacterium
CGCACCCGGCGTCCGTCTCAAGGCGGTGGAAGCGCGGGTCTTCACCACCGTCCTCGCCGCGGCGCAGACGCTGTATGACAAATACGGCCGGGCCGCCGATCCCTGGATGACACTGGTCGGCTACTTCAATGCGCTGCGGGAGCTCGGCGGCGCGAGGCGGATCGTCGATGACGATGTGTCGAACAGGTTGAGACGCACCGACCGGAAAGGGCTCGCGAGAAGAAGGCGGCCCCTGCTGCGCGAGCTGACGAGCCGTATCGGGTCCGGCGACATTCCGGAGATTCTCGATCAGCTCGGTGTGCCGCACGATCCGGACGCGCCGAAGAGCGGCGCGCGCCCGATCGACGTGTTGCTGGCTACGAACATGATCTCGGTCGGCGTGGACGTGCCGCGGCTCGGACTGCTCGTCGCGGTGGGCCAGCCGAAGGCCACGGCGGAGTACATCCAGGCGACGAGCCGTGTGGGTCGCAGTGTGCAGGGGCCAGGGCTGGTCATCACCATCTACAACTGGGCGCGGCCGCGGGACCTCTCCCACTACGAGGCGTTCGAGCAGTATCACGCGACGTTTTACCGTCACGTGGAGGCACTGTCGGTGACGCCCTTCGCCGCCCGCGCGCTCGACCGCGGACTCACCGGGCTCCTCGTCGCGCTCACGCGTCAGCAGCGGCTGGCGTGGAATCCCAACCGTGCCGCTCAGGCCGTGAGTGTCACGGATCCGCTGTTCACAGCCATCACGAACGGATTGGCGAGCCGGGCCGAGGAGATCTCCGGCGATCCGCAGCGCGGCGCGCTCGTGCGGGAGATGGTGCAGACACGCCTGGACGAGCTGCAGGTCCAGCGGGGCGGGCAGGTGCCCCGCTGGCGTGGCGGCGCAAGTGCGATCCCGCTCCTGTGTGAACCTTCAGCCGAGGAGTGGACGCGCTGGACGTGCCCCACGTCGATGCGCGAGGTGAAACCGAACGTGAACTGGATTCTCGACCGCAGGGATCCAAGCCTGGAGGGCGCACCACCTTACGAACCGGCGGCTCGAACCGACGGGCAAGGCGAGCTGACGCTGGAGCTGATCGACCGCGCCAGCCGCGAGCTGATCATCGTCTCGTATGCCGCCTACAAGGTGCCCGCGCTCGTGTCGGCGCTCGAGCAGGCGCGCGCGCGGGGCGTGACCGTGCGTCTGGTCCTCGAGTCCACGGCCGATTCGGCCGGTGCGCTGACGCACGATGGCGCAGCCGCCTTCGTCGCCCTGCGAGACCTGGTGGAGATGTACGTCTGGCCGATCGAGAAGCGGCCCACCGGCGCGCGGCTGCACGCGAAGGTCGCCGTGGCCGACGGCGAGCTGGCGTTCGTCACGAGCGCCAACCTGACCGGGCATGCGCTCGACCAGAACCTTGAGATCGGCATGCTCGTGCACGGTGGTTTGACGCCCAGGCGGTTGGCCGAACATTTCCAAACCTTGATTGCGAAGGGAACGCTCCGCCGGTTCCCCTCCTGAAGGCGCCGGAAGTGCTGTAACGAGATCCGCTTGGCGGTCTGTGGGGCGATTCCCGTGTCGGTCTGCCACTTGCAGTCGTGTGCGCGTCGAGCGGATTCGACAGCCTCTCGACCACCGAATGGCTGCCAGACTCCCCTCTGCGCCTAGATACCGGTTGAGCGACAATCAGTCCCGATGGGTGATCGAGAATCAAGCCTCGACTGGAGACGCCTGCTAGTTCGATCCGGCGTAAGGTTTGTCGACCTCGGGGATCGGTTGGACTTGAGCGAGGAGACGTCTGCCAATCGAGCATTCCTTGCGCAGATCTTGGCGTGTGGAGGTTGGGCGGCGGGACTATCTGGACACCTCTTCTCGCCCGATCACGAGAAGGTCGATGAGCGCCGGTGGCTCCACTGCTGGGAACGCTTGCACTCGGGAGCGGAAGCTGGAGCCACCGGATTCGATAGAATCGAGCTTGAGCTGATGGACACCTACATGGCCGGAGTCGTCCGTTGGCTGAACTCGCTACACGTCGCGACAGTCATCAGTTGTGACGGACATGGCAAGCGACCACCGTCAATCGAGGTGGCTGCAAGTGATGTCCCGCGGACCGATGCCCTTATCCGCCTCGCATCAGCCGGTCGGCTGCAGTACGAACCTTCTTTCGTTCTGCATGTCGATCCCTTCTCTACAGCATCACGGTCGCGGGAACGCGGCCGGGGCCCCCTCCCACCTCGCCACCGCTGGCCTGAGCGACGATTACTGCTGGATCTTGCCGAGCACCTGTTCATGCAGCGTATCGATGCCGCTGAGCGATGATTTCGCCGTCATGCCCGGACACTCGCGTCCCGCGAGCTCACAACTCTCTGAGCGCCTCAAGCAGAGAATGGTGGGCGGATCGGTGGGCGGCCTCCTGATGGTGGCTACGTAATCGCCGAAAGATCGTCGGAATCTGCGGACAGTCCCTCCGCTATGATGCCGCGAAGGCCCTCACGAACGACGCCGCCGGCCGGCTGTCGGACCGCTTCGGCCGCAAGCACGTGCCTCATCGGTGGCTGGGTGACCGCCGTTCCCGTGCCCTTCCTGCTCATGTGGGCACCCACGTGGAACTGGGTCCTGCTGGCGAATGTGCTCCTTGGCTCCTTGGCGTCAGCCAGGGCCTGACGTGGTCGACCGCCGTCATTATGAAGATCGATCTCGTCGGCGGCGCACGACGAGGGCTCGCGATGGGGCTGAACGAGTTCGCCGGATACGCGCCCGCAGCCGTTCTATCTCGGCATCGCGTTCGTCGCCATCGGCCTGACGCTCTCTGCGATGCTCGTGCGCGAGACCCGGCACCACGCGTTGCAGGAGTCAGCGCTCGCCGGGCGCGTGCCGCCGGACGGTGTCCCGTCCCCTCGTGCGGTGTTCTGGCGCACGACGGTGCTCGACCGCAATCTGTCGAGTGCGACCCAGGCGGGGCTCGTGAACAACCCTGAATGACGGCATGGCGTGGGGGCTCTTCCCCCCTCGTCTTCGCTGCCGCCGGCATGGATCTGGCGCAGGTCGGCATCCTGGCCGCCGTCTATCCGGCCACGGGGGCCTGGGCCAACTGGCCACGGGTGCGCTCTCGGACTGGGCCGGCCGGAAGCCCTTCATCGTCTGGGGCATGTGGCTACAGGGGCGCCGGCATCGCCGTCGTGGGACTCGGCTACACGTTTTCAGCGTTCGCCACCGGCGCGGCCCTGCTCGGGATTGGCACGGCCATGGTGTACCCCGCGCTTCTCGCGGCGATCGGCGATGTCGCGCACCCCTCATGGCGTGCCTCGGCCGTCGGTGTCTACCGGCTGTGGCGTGATCTCGGATACGCGATTGGCGCACTGCTCGCGGGAGCGACGGCGGACGCCTTCGGGCTCGGCGCCGACGGGCGTGATTGCGGCACTCACGTTTGCGTCCGGCGTGATGGTCGCCGTGCGGATGACGGAAACATTGGCCGTTCACCTCCCGGCGCTTCCGGATGAGGCCCCGGAGCTGGCACGGCCGAGACCTTCACAACACGCAACAATCGCCGTGGGAACCAGCCGGCAGGAGTAACGCCATGGCCAGGACACTCTTCATCTTGAATGACGCGCCATACGGCACCGAGCGCAGCTACAACGCGCTCCGTCTCGCAGGTGCGCTGTCCAAGCGCGAGGGCGAGGAGGTGAAGGTCTTTCTCATCGGAGACGCGGCAAGCTGCGCGAAGAAGAACCAGAGGGTGCCGCAAGGCTACTACGTGGCTCGCCTCGGAGTCGACGTTCGTGGGCCGGGTCGTATCCCGATTGCTTCCCACGCCGCCCAAACTTCGCGCACATCGTCAGACTGGAACGAAGCCGGCGAATTCACGGCCGGGGACCCCGAAGATCTGGAAGCCGGCGCGAACGGGTGCGCCGTCGCGTAGGGTGTGTCTTCCACGCGCCGGCGGCGAGGGGATCGTGTGCCCCAAGAGATCTCCAGAGGCGAGCCAGTGTCGTGCGTTCACGCCGCGAGTCTGGTACCGGCGATCTCTGCGTCAGGAGAACCTCATGTCCCGATCCGCTCGCGCATGACGCGAGGGCTCACGAAAACACGAGGATCTGCAGGGCGATCAGTCCGAGGAAGACTGCCACGACCGTACGGAACCGTGCTTGCGGGATGTGCTGCACGATCCGCTCCGCGACCTTCGCTCCCGCAAATGACACGGGCACGAACAGTGCCAACGCCCATGCCAGCCTGGGTTCGATACCGGCGCCCTGCGACAAGTACGTGGCGACCCTCCCACTGTCAACCGCCAGTCCAATGGCTCCGGCCGTGAAGATGTAGACCTCTTTGGGCAAGTCGTAGGCCGTCAGGAAGGCGCCCCGGATCGCACCGCCTACGCCAAACACGCCGGCCGACAGTCCGTACAGCGCCCCTCCCAGGAGCGCCGCCATCCTCGTCTGCGGCATCCTGAAGCCAGCCGTCGCAAGCGTCAGGCCCACGTACGCGAGTAGGAAGGCGCCAAGAATCCGCTCGAGGCTCTCTTCCGATATGTGAAAGACGAGGGAACTCCCAATCACGGTTGCGGCCAACCCCGGGATCCCGAAGAGCAGGATCAGCGGCCAGCGTGCACCGCTGCGGAACAGCAGCATCTTCCAGATATTGCCGAACCAGTGAATGATGCCGACGAGCAGGAGCACCTGAGGCAACGAGAAGAAGGGCACCAGCGCGGGCACCATGATCGTGGAGGTCCCGAATCCTGTTGTAGTGCCCACCACGCTCGCCACGAGCGTGAGAACTGCCACGAGTGCTATATCCACGGCTGTGGCTCCCAGAGGAACGTCGGCACGTCCGTCCTCTTGACGCTAATTGAGGATGAGCGTCCGGCAGCGGCGCACCAGCACACGCCCCGCGATCCCACGATCAGGACGCCCATGCGACAACGAGGATCCCGGCGGCGACACGGCGCCGAATCCAATCCCACAGCATCCGCAGGCCGAGATTGCGCCGGAGCGCAGCTCTGGATGGATAGCGGCAGGCAATCCTGGCGGTCACTGCGAGCTCCCCGCAAGACGGTCATCGGCGCCTGCGCGCGTCGAGTGACAGAGGACCAGGGCCGGCGAGCAGGAGGAAGAGCGACCCCATCACCATTGAGAAGTCGGTACGACTCTCGTGCGCAAAGCCCCAGAATCCGTAGTACGGAAGCTGTCGCACCTGAAACGGCCCCAGGTCCTGGCCAAGGAGAATCGGAAGCTTGGTCGTGAGGAACGCCACAGCCATGACAGCGAGAAGCGGAAGCACGGCTGCGCGCGTGAAGAGACCGATCAACACGAGCGTGCCGCAGAGGATCTCGACACCGCCCACGAACGGGGCCAGCAGCTCGGGTTGCGGGATTCCGATCCGGGCAAAACGTGCGACGCCCACTTCGGCTGGATAGAGAAACTTCTGGATGCCCTCCGCAAGGAAGACTGCGCCCACCATGATCCGGATGAGAACGGTTGCGGCCGGTGCCGCAGTTGCCGCGAGTGCCATCGTTGCAGCTCCGGGAAGTGTCACCGGGGGACTGAAACCCACCGGAGGTCAATCGAGCAGTCGACCACAGCGAAGACGCCGAACATTCAATGGCACGTACTGCGGGTTTTTGGGACGGCTGACGCAAAGAGGCGCGTCGCGGTCTGGGCATCGGCGAGCACTTTCGCGGCCGCCGATGGATCGAGCGGTCGCCATTGATCACGCAGTTCGCCCGGACCGTGTTGCGCCGTATGGATGTCCACGTACAGGCGGTCGGAGAGCAACAGCGCGCGCTGGTCGTCGTCCAGCTCCGTTCTGCCAAAGAAGATGCCGCTGCGCTCATCGGCATTCAGTTGAGCGCTGAGCCCGAAGAAGTATGGCGTCGTTTCGCCCGGCGCACCGCGATGCAAGTGGATGCCGGGGTCGTCTGGCGTCTTGTCGATATCGCGCAGGGCGCTGCTGAGACCCGCGAAGCTACCATGAACGGTGAACTGAGAGCCGACCAGGACGGCGGTGGCTCGGCCGCTGGCAGCCGTCTGAACTGCTGCTGGCGCAACGAGTCCTCCCCGCAACTCCGCCACGAACACGAGCGGCGGGTCGGCAGGTGTCTGAGACGAACCAGGCTGCACGGCCGTGATCGTCAGAAGCAGCGCCAAGAGGGCGAGGGCTCGCGTCATCGTGCGTTGTGTCATATATCGAATATCGTAATCGATGAACGGCAGTAAAGCTGACGCGAGCAATAAAGTCAATCTGGCACTCGGATCGGCAGGCGGAGGAAGCGGCGGGTTCGCCAGCAGCGGCGCTGGATCGATTCGGAGGTCCGTTGGGTTTGCTCCGAGCCACTGTGCAAGGCTGGCCCGGCTGACGCGTTCCGCCTGTTCGGTTCGAATCAGCCGAATCCGCGCAACCGCGAGCTCGGCTTGTGCGCGTGAGTCATCGGCACCCGGGCGAAGTTGGTTCTGGACGCGCACGGCCACCGCATTACGAACACCTCCTGGCGTTCGACGTTCGCCCGCGCTCCGCGCACGGTTTCCTGCGCGGCGGCAAGCGCCAGGTACGCGTGCGCCGTCCGCACGGCAACGTCCAGCCGCGTGAGCCCGGCAAGCGACCGCGCACGCGAGAGGGACGCGTTCGCCAGCTGGATCGAGGCGCCGCGCTGCCCGAAGTCGGCCGGCTCCCAGGAGAGCAGGAGTCCGGTGGCACTCCCTCACATCGTGGACGACGAGGTCGACTCGGATACCGGCCCGGAGATCGATGGCAACGGTGTGCCAGGGAGTAACAAGCCCGCAACGTTGTTGCGAGTGGCCCGATTGACTTGCAGGCCGTAATCGAGTCGCGGCAGATAGGCCGTGCGGGCCAGATCGCCCCCTGCTTCATCCGCGGATACGCGTGCCGCCGATGCCTGGATGGCCGGATAGGTGTCGTTCGCCCGCTGAATCGCCTCCTGAAACGTCAGGGGCGCCAACGGCGTCGGTGCGAAAGCCGCCGGGGCGCATAGCAGCAGCGACCACAACAACGCAGCGCCGGTCTCGTGACGGGTCATCGTGACGCCCTTGGAGTGGCGCTGAAGGTGCTGGGCGCCGGAATGCCGACACCGCTTCGGCGCGCCGGCGGTCATGGCTTCCGCTGGCGGATTTTGCGAATCGATGGCTTCCCGGTGCGAGCGAGAGTGATGGGCTTGTTGGAACGGCTCGCCGCGGTAGCACGGCTAACATGTCCGTGGGTGTCCAGGCGCGCGCGCGGCGTGGCTTTCCGGCCCCCGGCTTCCTCGATGACCTCGTGGTACAGCTCGACCACCGTCTCGCGCAACACGTCGAGCACGGCGGCGCCACCGGGGGTCAGGTGATAGTAGCAGCGACTACGAGGACCGGCGTTCACATCCCTCTCGGAGCGTAACCACCCATTCCGTTCCATTCGCTTCAGCAGAGGGTACAGCGTTCCGGGACTGATGTCATAGCCGTGTCGCCGGAGCTCGGCGAGGACCCATTGCCCGACCACCGGTTGTTCGGCGGCGTGGTGAAGGATGTGGATCTTCCAGAGTCCCAGCAAGATCTCGCGCGTGACGAGCTTGTCGTCCACGGTCATCATCTCCACTGTACCCCAGCACCGCAAAGAACCAGGTACCCCAGTACGCGGAAACGCCTCCATGCGGCAGCGATTCGTTGCCAAGGCAGTTCGGATTCCAGCGCGGAGGCGTCTCTCGTGATTGAAGGCGCGATATCATACCTCGTTCGTCACGCTAATCTGATATGGAACGAAGGTCCGCCTCCACTCGTCGGTCTCAGGCGGAGCTTCGTTGCGAAAGGAACCGACGCATGACAGGGCAGAGTGGTATGCGCGAATGGCATGCTTCGCGCGGCAGCACGCGAGCCAACAGAGACGGATGGACAGTTGGTGCGCTGGCCGCCCTGGTCATGATCATGATGACGGTGACGGCTGTTGCGCAGAGTTCCCCTGCACAACCGGAACGCGACACGGAGCGGATCGAGATGCTGAAGACTCCGTCCCGGCTCAACGAGACGGCGCCGGAGATCGTTCGCGCGCGGTTCGAGACGAGCCAGGGATCCTTCGTCATCGAGGTGCATCGCGAATGGGCGCCACTTGCCGCGGATCGGTTCTACAACCTCGTGAAGCACGGCTTCTATGACGAAGCGCGCTTCTTTCGAGTGCTTGAGGGCTTCATGGTGCAGTTCGGACTGAACGGGGACCCGAGCATTCAGTCGGCCTGGAGGATGGCAAACCTCCGCGACGAACCCGTGCGCCAGAGCAACCTGCGCGGCTTCGTGTCGTTTACCCGCGAGGCGGCGCCGCACTCGAGGTTCACGCAGGTGTTCATCAGCTACCGCGACAACAGCTACCTGGATGCGGAGGGCTTCGCGCCGTTCGGCCAGGTGGTCGAGGGCATGGAGGTGGTGGAGGCCCTGTACAGCGGGTACGGACGCGCCAACGTCCCCGATCAGCGTCACATCATGAGGGAAGGCAACGCATACCTGTTGAGGGACTACCCGCGACTGGACTTCATCAAGGCCGCCGTTATCGAACCATGAACCGCCGCGTGAATCAGCGGGGTGATCTGTCTGGCCGGGGAAGCGTTGATCTGTCGAGCGCCATGCGGTCAAGCACGGATCGCAGCATTCACAGCCGGATGATGGTGACGCCTGCGTTCTGCGGATCCACCTCGAATCCCCGAACTCCCGGCTCATGCCGCAGCCACTCGTGCAGCGCTGTCCGGATGCGCCCGCCGCTGCGGCCATGCACCACGCGCAACTCTGACAGGTCGGCCAGGATCGCGTCGTTCAGCGCCTGTTCCACGCGCGCGAGTGCGTCCGGCACCGAATAGCCGTGCAGATCCACGGTGGATGACGCGGTGCGGGGCGCGCTACCCTGACGACTGTCTGTAGCAGGGTTGCCTCGAACCAGAATCCCAGCCGTGGACGCCGTCCTATCCGGATCGACGGGCGCCAGGTCATCCGCGTTCAGCAGCAGTGAATGCCCGCGCACGTGGACCAGCAGGCGCCCGCTGTTGCGAACTTCCCGGACTTGGCCTTTGCCAAAGCGGGTCTGCACGTGCTGCCCGACGGTAAACCGCGTGCGCATGACGTCCGTTATGATGATCCAGGGCCCGCGAGCGTCGCACGGTCGAGGTGTGGGCCACGCGGACCGAAGGAGAGACGATGGCAAGGGGTCTTCGAGGAGCTGTAGCCCGATACGGACTCGTGATCGCGGTGATGACCGTGGCGGCGTGCGGCGGTTCGGCACCACAGGAAGAGAGCGTTGTCGCTGGAACCGCAGTGGCCGACGGGCCTGGCACCGTGACTGGGCGGATCGTCTTCGACGGCCTGGCACCGGTGCGTCCGGAGCTCAGGGTCGACTCGGACCCGAACTGCATCCTGGAGGGAGAACGTCTGCTCTCGGAAACGCTCGTCGTTGGTCCGGATGGAGGGCTGCAGAACGTGTTCGTCTACGTCAAGGACGGACTCGGTGACGAACGGTACGTCGTCCCGACGGAACCTGTCGTGCTGGATCAGCAGGGGTGCCGGTATGCGCCCCATGTGTTCGGGGTGCAGGTTGGACAGCCCATCCGCATTCTGAACAGCGACCCAACGCTGCACAACGTGCACACCACCACGAGGACCGGAAATTCCTTCAACTTCGGTCAACTCGCGGGGGGAGCGCCGTCCGTCCGCACCTTCAGGCAAGCCGAGGTGATGGTGCCGTTCCGCTGCGACGTCCACGGATGGATGAATGCCTACGCGGGCGTCCTGCCCCACCCCTTCTTCTCCGTCACCGATGAGGACGGCAGGTTCGAGATCCGGGGGTTGCCTCCGGGTACCTACACCGTCGAAGCCTGGCACGAGCGGCTTGGTGTGCAGACGCAGGTCGTGACGATTACCGAAAGCGACACGCAGCCGGCGCTCGCGTTCACGTTCGCAGAGCAGGGATGAGGCGACGTTCGGCCCTGGTTACTCCACCACGGTCACCGTGATAGTTTCGCAGCCGCCGAACGTGCGATGGAGATCGTCTCCGGCCTGCGCGACGAATCGGTAGGTCCCCGGCGCCAGTTCCATTTCAATGGTGTTGGCCCCGGTTCCAAAGTGAATCCAGGGCTCGGCCTGCACGATGACCTGTCCGTCCGGCAGACAGTCGGTGTTCACCCCGAGATGGAAATGACCGATGCCGGGCCGAACGTCCTGCGGCTGGATCTCACCCTGGGGTACTGGCGCGATCGTGAACTGATCGCTTCCGAACTCGAAGTGGACCGGGCTTCTCACCGTGGCGCCATCACGCGGCTGTACGAAAAAGACCCGGGCGGTGGTACGACCAGCCTGCTCATCGGCCGCAGGTTGCTCCGTCGTACTCGTGCCACAGCCGGCCGCCGCCAGCCCCAGGCTCACAACAATAGTGGCCGCCGTCCGTCCTGACGACCAGTTCCTCTGCCTCACACGCATGTGCGACTCCTCTCTCGCGTTCGATGGAATGGGGATACCCGAGTGCCATGCTGGCGACACGGGAGTTTCTGCGACGGTTTGACACCGACGAGAAAGCGCTCGTGCAAGAAACAAGATCTGACCCCTCAGGCACCGTTCGCCTGAACGATGCCTCGCACGAACGCATCCTCCGGCAGCGCACCCAGGATCTCCGTGGTCTCGTCGACCACGGTCTTCGGAACGCCGGTGACACGGTACTTTTGTGCGAGGTCCGGAAACTCCGTCGCCTCCACGCACGTGGCGCGGATGTACGGGCTCTCTGCGGCCATCCGGTGCGCCAGCGTCACCGCTCGCGGACAATGCGGGCACGTCGGCGTCACGAACACGCGAATGTCCAACGGAGCGTTCACGTGCTCGGCAATCAGCGCCTTGCTCTCAGGCGTCAGCCCCGAGTCGTCGCTGCCGGCCAGGATCACCGCCTCCACGAGCGACATGAACTCGTAACCAGCCGGCGCGCCCAGGAATCGCATCCGCGTATCGTTGCCGTTCCTGAGGAGCACGATCGCCGGGATGTGGTCGATGCCGTACTGTTGCGCGCGGTCCTTGTCCAGAATGAAGTTGGCTTCCTCGACGGTGATCCGCTCGTTGAGGCTGGCGAGCTCGTCGAGTACCTGCCGCGCAATCGTGGCGGTTTCCGGCTCGCCGATGGTCTGCGTGAAGAACAGCAGCGTGACCGGATGCGCGATCTCGGCCAGGTGTGTTTGAACGGTCTGCCGATCCTGCTCGGACAAGAGCGCCATGGCTGTAGCTTAGCCGAATCCTTGCCTCAGAACTTGAACAGGTCGTCGAACGCTTTCCGCGCATCGTTGGTGCGGGGGGTGGTGGTTGCGCGCTCGACCGTCATGCGGGACGTGAAGGAGCTGCACGTATTCCGCGTGTTCTTCGGTGTCACTCGCGCGGGAATCGGTTGCATGCACTCGAAGCGGCTGCCGGGGTCGAACGAGCCGCACTGCACGCACGCATGCAGGTCGGCACCGCAGCGCGTGCAGCGGCTCTCCGCGGCGACCTCGCTACCGATGAGGTTCCCGCACTGTGTGCAGCGCACGACGTCCCGGTACCCGGGCATGTTCAGCGTCTTCGGGCCATCCTGGGAGATACGTCGCGCGCCAGCGGGCGCACCGGCGGTTGACGCCGGTTTCGGCTGTGAACGCGGTGTCCGGTCCCGATCCGGTTCGTCCTGGTAGCCACGTTGACGGTATTTCCTGTCGCTCATGATGTTACGTGCCTGGACGCCGGGAACGGCCGGAACTCATCGCTCATGAGTCGAGCTTTCAACGCGGCCGTTCAGGCGTCCCTAGATCTTAACCTGTTGCGCAACTGCTGAGGTCGCCAAGGAGGGAGAGCCCTTTATACATGGCAGAAACCCGCGCCCCGGTCGAGCTGGTCACCATGCGGAATCCACTGTAAAGCAGGCGCCGCCGAACACGGATTGCGCATACAATCTCGGCGGCCGGACCCACCGACTCGCTCGGCCGGTGCCGGTCGCTTGATCCTTTTTTCACAACATGGTACCGTCCGTCTGGTCACGCGGACAATTCATCCGTCTGTCACCAGTGCCTCTCGGCGCGCTCCAGGACTGGGCGTACGCCGTGTGGGCCCGCCGGGTTTCAGAATCCGATGCCGCAGATCTTTCATCGCAGCGCCAACACCCTCTCGAAAGTCAGCCTGGTCGTCCTTCTTCTCCTCGCCGTCGGGGCGATCTCGCTGATCATGGTCATCGGGAGGTCCAGCTACGTAACCCGCGCGCACGAGTTCCGCGAACAGCCAGTGCAGTTCAGTCATCGCCACCATGTGGCGGATGACGGGATCGATTGCCGCTACTGCCATACGTCGGTCGAGACCTCGGCCTTTGCCGGAATTCCCCCGACCAAGACGTGCATGAACTGCCATTCGGAAATCTGGCCCGACGCGCCCATTCTGGAGCCGGTGCGGGCCAGCTTTCGCGAGGATCGGCCGCTCCGGTGGATTCGCGTGCACGATCTGCCGGACTTCGCGTACTTCAATCACAGCATTCACATCAAGAAGGGGATGGGCTGTGAGACCTGTCACGGGCGCATCGACCTGATGCCGCTCACGTATCAGGAGAACACGCTCCAGATGAACTGGTGCCTGTCCTGCCATCGGAATCCCGAGAACTACGTGAGACCCCGCAGCGAGATCTACACGATGGGATACCAGCCACCGGTGCCGCAGTCGGTGCTCGGTTCCCAGCTCGTGGAGGAATACGGGATCCAGAGCATGATGAGCTGCTCGACCTGCCACCGGTGACCCGCACATGACCGCACGCACCGATATTGAGGCGCTCCGCGAGAAACTGGCCGGCACCCGGGGCCAGCAGTACTGGCGCAGCCTCGAGCACGTGGCGGAGACTCCCGAGTTCGAGGAGTTTCTCCACCGCGAGTTTCCGCAGAATGCGTCCGAGTGGCTCGATCCGGTCGGACGCCGCGGCTTTCTCAAGCTGATGGGCGCGTCGCTGGCACTGGCCGGCATCAGTGCCTGCACGCGTCAGCCCGACGAGGACATCGTCCCGTACGTGCGCCAGCCGGAGGAGATCGTCCCGGGCAAGCCGTTGTTCTACGCGACAGCGATGCCTTTTGCCGGAGCGGGTGTCGGTCTGCTCGTGGAGAGCCACCAGGGGCGCCCCACGAAGATCGAAGGAAACCCGGATCATCCGTCCAGCCGGGGCGCGACCGACGTGTTCGCCCAGGCCGCGATTCTGGGCCTGTACGATCCGGATCGGTCGCAGTCTCTCACGCATCTGGGTGACGTGCGATCGTTCGAGTCGTTCGTGACCGTGATCCGGAGGGTGCTCGCGGCCCAGGAGGCGGTGCAAGGAGCGGGGATTCGAATTCTCACCGAAACCATTGCGTCCCCCACGCTCGCCGCACAGATAGACGAGTTCCTCGGGCGATATTCACAGGCACGGTGGGTACAGTGGGAGCCGTTCGGATCCCACAACGCACGCGAAGGAAGCCGCCTGGCGTTTGGCGACTATGTGGCGCCGCAGTATTCGGTTGAACGGGCGGATGTGATCCTGTCGCTCGATGCCGACTTCCTCTGTGCGGGACACGGAGGCCTGAAGCATGCTCGTGCCTTCGCCTCGCGACGCCGCATCGAAGGCGACCGGGCCGTGCTCAACCGGTTGTACGCGGTCGAGAGCACGCCCACGAACACCGGCACGAGAGCCGATCATCGCCTCCCGCTTCGCGCCTCCGAGGTTGAGTCGTTTGCGCGCGCAGTGGCCGCCGAACTTGGGGTTGCGGTGGCGCTGGCAACGGTCCCGGAGCGGGCGCGCCCGTGGGTCGGACCGCTCGCGCGCGATCTGCGGTCGGCGAGCGGGCGAAGCGTCGTGATCCCTGGCGATGGCCAGCCGCCGGCTGTGCATGCGCTGGCCCACGCCATGAACGTCGCGCTCGGCAACGTCGGTTCCACCCTCGTCTACACGGCCACTCCGGAAGCACGGCCCACGAATCAGCGAAACGATCTGGCGGCGTTGGTGCGTGAGATGAACGCCGGCGAAGTGGGCTTTCTGCTGATTCTGGGCGGTAACCCCGTGTACGACGCCCCGGTCGACCTGGAGTTCGGGCGCGCCATGCAGAACGTGGCGCTCCGCGCGCATCTCGGGCTTCACCACGACGAAACGGCGGCCCAATGCCACTGGCACGTTCCCGGGACGCACTTCCTGGAGTCGTGGAGCGATGTTCGAGCGGAGGACGGCACGGCCACCATCGTCCAGCCGCTCATCGCGCCGCTCTATGAAGGCCATTCCGTCCATGAAGTAATGGCCGCCTTCCAGGACGGGCCGGTCCGGTCGGCCTATGACCTGGTCCGCGCGTTCTGGAGCGGTGCGGGTGTGGGCTCGGCTGCAGAAGGCGAATCCGCTTCGCCGCAGTTCGAGCAGGACTGGCGGCGCTGGCTGCACGACGGTGTGATTCCCGACACGGCGTTCGCGCCTCGTGCCGTCTCCGTGCAGGCCAGCTTCGACGCAGCCGGCCCGCAGGCCTCGAGTGCGGCGGGACAGGTCGAAGTGGTGTTCCGCCCGGATTCCACCGTGTGGGACGGCCGGTTCGCCAACAACGCCTGGTTGCAGGAGCTCCCCAAGGCGCTCACCAAGTTGACCTGGGACAACGCCGCGCTCATTGCGCCCGCGACGGCTGCCGGGCTGAATCTCGTCAGCGGCGACGTCATCGAGCTGCGCCATGGCGACCGCACGCTGCGCATCCCGGTGTGGCTGGCTCCCGGCCATGCGCCCGACATGCTGACTCTCCACGTGGGATATGGGCGGACGCGGGCGGGGAACACCGGAAACGGGACGGGATTCAACGTCAACGTCCTGCGGACGGCGGCAGCGCCCGACGTGCTCACCGGGGTCGAGCTCACGCGGATCCGTCAGAGCTACCCCCTCGCCTCGACACAGGATCACTGGTCGCTCGAAGGACGCAATCTCGTACGCGTCGCCACCGTCGAGCAGTTCGATCGCGATCCGCGCTTCGCGGAGAAGATGGAGAACCTTCCGCTGACGGGCGAGTCGATGTATCCGGAGTTCCCGTACGACGGGTACGCCTGGGGCATGGCCATCGACCAGAACACCTGTACGGGGTGCAACGCCTGCATGGTGGCCTGCCAGGCGGAGAACAACGTGCCGGTGGTCGGCAAGTCGCAGGTGCTGAACCATCGCGAGATGCATTGGCTGCGCATCGATCGCTACTACACTGGCGATCTGGACAATCCGGACACGTATCATCAGCCGATGCCGTGCCAGCAGTGCGAGAAGGCACCCTGCGAAGTGGTCTGTCCCGTTGCGGCGACCGTGCACAGCGACGAAGGGCTGAACGACAT
>CAZDLW010000028.1:17104-32125 GCA_964505975.1 uncultured Bifidobacteriaceae bacterium
TGTCGGCACGCGGTACTGCTCGAACAACTGTCCCTACAAGGTGCGCCGATTCAACTTCCTCCTGTACGCCGACTGGAACACGCCGACGTTGAAGCTGATGCGGAACCCGGACGTGACCGTGCGCAGCCGCGGCATCATGGAGAAGTGCACGTACTGCGTGCAGCGCATCAATCAGGCTCGCATCGCCGCGAAGCTGGAAGACCGGCGGATCATGGACGGCGATATCCTCACTGCGTGCCAGGCCGTCTGTCCGACCGACGCGATCATCTTCGGCGACGTCAACGATCCAAACAGCCGTGTCTCCCGGCTGAAGGCCAGTCCGCTCAACTACTCGCTGCTGGCCGAGCTGAACACGCGGCCGCGGACGACGTACCTCGCCATCGTCCGGAATCCAAACGTCGAGCTCGAGGTCGCCGGAGGAGACGCATGACGCGGGCACCGGAGAGGCCGGCCGGGTGGAGGACACCTGCGATCGCGCGTGACGGGCGGGACTCTGGAATGGGACACGCACATGGCTGAACCGCTGGGCCAACCGCATCATCGGATCGGCGCCCAAGCCGACGTGGGCGCGCTCATGGCGCGCACGCCGCCGGTCATCGAGCCGGGGCACACCTTCGAGTCTGTCACCGAGTCGATCACCCACACGGTGCTGACGAAGCGGACCTCTATCGGCTGGCTGGCGGGCTTCGGTGTGGCCTTCGCGATGTTGATGATCCTCAACATCACCATCGGCCACCTGCTGGTGACCGGCGTCGGGATCTGGGGCAACAACGTGCCGGTCGCGTGGGCGTTCGACATCATCAACTTCGTCTGGTGGATCGGGATTGGCCACGCCGGGACGTTGATTTCCGCCATCCTGCTGCTCTTCCGCCAGCAGTGGCGCACGTCGATCAACCGTTTCGCCGAAGCGATGACGCTGTTCGCCGTCGCGTGCGCGGCGATGTTTCCGCTGCTGCACACGGGCCGTCCGTGGCTGGCTGCCTATTGGCTGTTCCCGTATCCCAACACGATGGAGCTGTGGCCGCAGTTCCGAAGCCCGCTGATCTGGGACGTGTTCGCCGTCTCGACCTACGGCACCGTCTCCGCGCTGTTCTGGTTCACGGGGCTCGTGCCCGACCTGGCGACCCTTCGAGACCGCGCCAAGTCGCGCGCCGCGCAGGTCATCTACGGCATGCTGTCGCTCGGCTGGCGCGGCAGCGCCCGGCACTGGCAGCGGTATGAAACGGCGTACCTGCTGCTGGCCGGACTGTCCACGCCCCTCGTGCTGTCCGTGCACTCCGTCGTGAGCTTCGACTTCGCCGTGTCGGTGTTGCCCGGATGGCACGCCACGATCTTTCCGCCGTACTTCGTCGCGGGTGCCATCTATTCCGGCTTCGCGATGGTGATGACGCTGGCGATCCCGTTGCGGAAGTTCTACGGGATGGAAGACTTCATCACCATGCGGCACATCCACAACATGACGAAGATCATGCTCGTCACCGGCATGATCGTCGCGTACGGATACGCGAACGAGGCGTTCTTCGCCTGGTACAGCGCCAACCCGTACGAGCAGTACATGATGTACAACCGCATGACCGGCCCCTATGCGGTGTTCTACTGGTCGCTCATCGCGATCAACGCGGTGATGATCCAGCTCTTCTGGTTCCGCAGCGTGCGCGACAACATCCCGTTGCTGTTCGTGTTGTCGCTGCTCGTGAACGTCGGCATGTGGCTGGAGCGCTTCATCATCATCGTCACCAGCCTGCATCGGGACTTCCTGCCGTCGTCGTGGGGGATGTATGCCCCGACGCGGTGGGATTTCGGCATGTTCATCGGGACGATCGGTCTGTTTCTCGCGCTGTTCTTCCTCTTCGTCCGCCTGTTGCCGGCCATCGCGATGTTCGAGATGCGCACGCTGGTGCCCGAGGCGAAGCTGAAGACGGAGCACCACGGGTGAACTGATGGCGCACGTTGAGAGCGGCCCCAGCATTCACGGCCTGATGGCCGAGTTCGACAACCCGACGGCTCTCGTCGAGGCGACGACGCGCGCCCGCCTCGCGGGCTACCGGAACATGGACGCGTATACGCCAATCCCCATCGAGGAGTTGAGCGAGGCACTCGGGCTGCGCCGGTCGCGGCTGCCGCTGCTCGTGCTGCTCGGCGGGATCTTCGGCGGGATTGGCGGCTACGGCCTGGCGTACTGGAGCTCGGCCATAGCATATCCACTGAACGTAGGCGGCCGCCCGTTCCACAGCTGGCCGCAGTTCATCCCGGTGACGTTCGAGACAACGGTGCTCGGTGCTGCGTTGACGGCCTTTTTCGGGATGTGGGCGTTGAACCGGCTGCCGACCCCGTATCACCCGGTGTTCAACGTGCCCGAGTTCGCACGCGCATCCACCGATCGCTTTTTCCTGTGCATCGAGGCCACCGACGCGAAGTTCGATCACGTCGCGACGCGCCGGTTCCTCGAGACCTTGAATCCGGTAGGAGTCTCCGACGTTGCGCCGTAGCTGTGTGACGCGTCTCTTCAGCGGGGGCCGCCCGACCACGTTCGCCAATCGGGTCTCGCGGCGCGGATCCCGCGCGCTCCTCGTGGTGGTGCTGGGGCTGGCCGTAGGCGCCTGCCGTCTCGACATGCACGACGCACCCAGGTACAACCCGCTGCAGGCATCGACGTTCTTTGCCGACGGCAGCTCGGCGCGTGCCCCGGTGCCCAACACCGTCGCCAGGGGTCTGCTGCGCGAGGACGAGCACCTGTACAGCGGCCGAGTGAACGGCCAGCTCGTCGACGAATTCCCGATGACGGTGACTGCCGCGATCATGGAGCGCGGGCAGGAGCGCTTCAATGTGTTCTGCGCGCCCTGCCACGGCCGGACCGGCGTTGGCGACGGGATGATCGTGCAACGGGGATTCCGTCAACCGCCGTCCTTGCACGAGGATCGTCTTCGGGAGGCGCCCGCGGGCTACTTCTTCGACATCATCACGCACGGATTCGGCGCCATGCAGGATTATGCGACGCAGGTGCCCGTGGCCGATCGATGGGCCATCTCGGCCTACATTCGTGCGCTGCAGCTCAGCCAACGGGCGACCCTGAACGAGGTCCCGGGCGATCGCCGTGCCGACCTCGATCGGCCGGCAGCGGGCGGCGCCGGCCGTTAGCCGGCGCAGGAGAGTACGGAATCGTGGAGATCACCTACACCCTGCGAGCGGCCGATGTCGAACGCCAGCGCGCCCGTGCGTTCGTGGCCGGCCTCGTTGGCCTCGTTGGCTGCGTCATTGGCTTCGTCGTCGCACCGGATCACCTGTTCCGGGCGTGGCTGGTGGCGTACCTGCTGTTCCTGGGCATTGCCCTGGGGTCGCTCGCGCTGGTGATGATTCAGCACCTGACGGGCGGCGCCTGGGGCGTTTTTCGGCGCATTCTGGAAGCGTCGAGCCGGACCATCCCGCTCCTGGCCCTGCTCTTCGTTCCCGTTCTCCTCGGGATGCACAACCTGTATCCGTGGACGCATGCGGACCACGTGGCGGCCGATCGCATCCTGCAGGAGAAGTCGCCCTATCTGAACACGCCGTTCTTCATCGTCCGTGCGGTGATCTACTTCGGGGTCTGGACGCTGATGGCGGCGCTCTTGAACCGCTGGTCGCACATGCAGGATACCGGCAACGCCGGCGTGAATACGTCCCTTCAGCGTCTGAGCGGCGGCGGCCTCGTCGTCTATGCGCTGACGGTGACAGCCGCCGGTGTGGACTGGATCATGTCGCTCAATCCGCACTGGTTCTCGACGCTGTTCGGGTTCCTGATTATCGGCGGACAGGGACTGGCTGCGCTGGCGTTCACGATTGTGGCGGCGGCGTTCCTCGTGCAGCGCGAGCCGATGGTGGGCCTCCTCAAGCCGTCACACTTCCACGATCTGGGCAAACTGTCCCTGGCGTTCGTGATGCTGTGGGCGTACTTCAATTTCTCGCAGTACCTGCTCACGTATTCCGCCAACCTCGTGGAGGGCATCCCCTACATGATCGCGAGGACCGGTCACGGGTGGCAGTACCTGGCCGTGTTCCTGGTCATCTTCCATTTCGCCGTGCCGTTCGCGCTGCTGCTGTCGCGGGATCTCAAGCGCGCGCCCAGCCGGCTCGTTGTCGTAGCGTTCTGGCTGCTGGTGGTGCGGTATGTCGACCTGTACATGATGGTGTCGCCGGAGTTTGCGCCGTCCGGCGAGAACATCCATCTGCTCGGTGAGCACGGCGGCAACATCTTCGTCCACTGGCTGGATCTGGCTGCGCCGCTCGCGATCGGGGGCCTGTGGCTCTGGGTCTTCTTCTCGGAGTTGCGGCAGCGTCCGCTGCTGGCGGTCGGGGATCCGTATTTGCGGCAGGCGCTCGAGACCGCAGGAGGCCACCACTGATGGCGCAGCACCAGCACGGGGCCGGACACGGCCACGGGTCGGCCGACGATCAGTACCTGGCAACGCCCCCCGGTGCCGGCTACGAACATACCGACGCCAACGTCGGCATCATCGTGCGCTTTCTGTTCTGGCTGGCCGTATCGGCCGTCGTGGTGCACGTGGGCCTGTGGGGCCTGTTCGCGCTGTTCGTCGAGACGCGGAAGGAGCTGGCGGAGCCGCAATTCCCGCTCGCGGTGGGCGCCGTCGAACGACTCCCCCCCGCTCCGCGGCTGCAGCGGTTTCCCGTTGCGGAATACCGCGAATTCCGGGCGCAGGAAGAAGCGGTGTTGCAGAACTACGGCTGGATCGACCGGGCGGCCGGGACGGTGCACATCCCGATTTCGGAGGCGATGCGGCTGACCATCGAACGCGGCCTTCCCGTGCGCAGCGTTCCGGCGGATATACCCGTGGAAACGCCCGGGCTCATGCCGAGCGATGCGAGCGCCGGCCGGACGTTCGTGCAGCGAAGGCAGTAGGCATGACCAACGACACACCGGCCGGGAGCGCCCGAACGTCGAGACCGCGCGAAGGGTCCGCACTGCTGTGGGCCAGTGTTGCCATCTGCCTCCTGCATGCCGCGCTGTTTGCGCCTGGAGCGCACGCACAGCAGCAGCCGGGGCTGCCGGGATCGCGCGCGGCCGAACCCGGCCGGGTGGCATCCGAGACCCCCACGGAGCTGACCGGCGTGTCGTTCGCCCAGCGACTCGACGAGAGGCTGCCGCTCGATGCCGTCCTCACGGACGACGAAGGTCGGCGGGTGGAGCTTGGCGAGTACTTCGGCCGGAGGCCGGTGATCCTGGCGTTCGTGTACTACGAATGCCCCATGTTGTGCTCGCAGGTGATGCACGGCATTTCATCGGCGCTGAAGACGCTGCCGTTCACGCCAGGGCGCGATTTCGACGTCGTGCTCGTCAGCTTCGATCCGCGTGAGACGGCCGCCGTCGCGAGCGCGCGGAAGCGCTCGCATCTCGCGCACTGGTCTGCGGAGGAGACGGCGGCAGGCTGGCATCTGCTGACCGGCGACGAGGCGACGATCCAGCGGGTGACGTCCGCGGCCGGATTCACGTATCGATGGGACGAACGGATCGGCCAGTTCGCGCACGTCAGCGGCCTGCTGGTCGTCACGCCCGACGGTCGCCTGTCGCGGTACTTCTACGGCGTGCAGTTCTCGCCGCGCGAGCTGCGGATGGCCCTCGTCGAATCGGGGGAGGGCCGGATTGGTTCGGCGATCGACGAGCTGCTGCTGTACTGCTTCCACTACGACCCGGCGGAAGGGCGGTACGGCATGGTAGTCATGAATCTGTTGCGGCTTGGCGGCGCCATCACGGTCTTGCTGCTCGGCGGTTTCATCGTGCTCATGCGACGACGTGAATCGCGTGCCGTGGAAAGGCACGCCTGAGAAGCTATGTGGTCTGGAGTTCCCCTCTTTCCTGAGCAGGCCGCCACGTTTTCGGCGCGGGTGGACAACCTCTACCTGTTCCTCGTGGCATTGACGGCCTTCTTTTCGGTGCTGATCGCGGTGCTGGTGGTGTACTTCGCCTTCAGGTACCGGGATCGGACGAACGGCGCCGGCGTCGGCGCGCCCATCACGGGGTCGATTCCGCTCGAGTTGATGTGGTCGATCATCCCGTTCGCGATCTCGATGGTCATCTTCTTCTGGGCCGCGAGCGTGTTCTTCGATTACGTGCGGCCGCCGGACCAGACGCTTCAGATCTACTCGACCGGCAAGCGCTGGATGTGGCGGTTCCAGCACATCAACGGGCGGAGTGAGATCAACGAGCTCCACGTCCCGCTCGGGCGGGCCGTCAAGATCACCTTCACGTCCGAGGACGTCCTGCACTCCCTCTTCATTCCGGCATTCCGCATCAAGGCGGACGCCATTCCCGGCCGCTACAGCACCATCTGGTTCACGCCGACCCGTCTCGGCGAATACCACCTGTTCTGTGCCGAGTACTGTGGCACGCAGCACTCGGGCATGATCGGGCGCGTCGTCGTCATGGAACCCGCGGCCTATCAAGCCTGGCTGGGTGGTGGAGGGGCGGACGAACAGCCCATGGTTGCGCGCGGCGAGCAGTTGTTCGGCGATCTCGGCTGCAATACCTGCCACATGTCGGATGGCGAGGGCCGCGGGCCGTCGCTGCACGACGTATTCGGCTCGAGGCAGATCCTGGCGAGCGGCGCAACCGTGCTCGTGGACGCGAGCTACGTTCGCGAATCGATTCTCAATCCGCAGGCGAAGATCGTCGCCGGGTATCAGCCGCTCATGCCGACGTTCCAGGGACTGATCAGCGAAGAAGGTGTCATGGAGCTGATCGAGTACGTGAAATCGCTGTCCGGTCAGTCGTCGCGGCAGCGGTCGCCGGTGACGCACGACGGCCAGAATGCTGCTGAGGGCAGCGAGGGCGGGACACCGCGGATCGGACGAGCGCAGGCTGGTGCAGCCGCCCTGCCGACGGAGGGTGCGCACGCCTTGGCCAGGCAGGAGGACCGGTAAGACCGCCATGGACACGACCACTGCGTTCCCGCGCCTCACGTATCTGAACCATGAGCATGGCGTCGCCTCGTGGCTCCTGACGAAGGACCACAAGCGCATTGCCTGGCTGTATCTCGTGGGCGTGACGGCCTTCTTCTTCCTCGGTGGTTTGTTCGCCGTATTCGTCCGGTTGGAGCTCACCACGCCGGCCGGCGATCTGCTCACGGCGGATACGTACAACAAGATGTTCACCATGCACGGGATCATCATGGTGTTCTTCTTCCTGATCCCGTCGATCCCGGCCGTGTTCGGCAACTTCCTGATCCCGCCGATGATTGGCGCGAAGGACGTGGCGTTTCCGCGCATCAACCTGCTCAGCTGGTACATCTACGTGCTGGGCGGCATCTTCGCGCTGGCGGCCATCCTGATGGGCGGTGTCGACACCGGATGGACCTTCTATACGCCCTACAGTACGTCGGGATCGGTGACGAACGTCGTCGCGGTCGGCGTGGGTGTCTTCATCACGGGCTTCTCGTCGATTCTCACCGGGCTGAACTTCATCGTCACGATCCATCGACTGCGGGCGCCGGGCCTCACGTGGTTCCGCTTGCCGCTCTTCATCTGGGCGATGTACGCCACGAGCCTGGTTCAGATTCTGGGCACGCCGGTCATCGCCATCACCGTGCTGCTGCTGGCCGTGGAACGGGGCCTCGGCATCGGCATCTTCGATCCGGCGCTCGCCGGCGACCCGGTCTTGTTCCAGCACCTGTTCTGGTTCTACTCCCATCCTGCCGTGTACATCATGATCCTGCCCTCGATGGGGGTGATCAGCGAGGTGATTGCCTGCTTCTCCCGCAAGAACATCTTCGGCTATTCGTTCGTCGCGTTCTCGAGCCTGGCGATTGCCGTGTTCGGCTTCCTCGTCTGGGCCCATCACATGTTCGTGTCGGGGATCTCGCCGTACGCGGCGTTGGTCTTCTCCTTCCTGAGCTTCGCCGTCGCGATTCCGTCGGCGGTGAAGACGTTCAACTGGACGGCGACACTCTACAAGGGCTCGATCTGGCTGCAGTCCCCGCTCATCTATGCATTCGGGTTCCTCGGCCTGTTCGTCATCGGCGGCATGACCGGGTTGTTCCTCTCCGCTCTCGGCTTGGACGTGCACCTGCACGACACCTATTTCGTCGTGGCGCACTTCCACTTCATCATGGTCGGCGGAGCCGTCATGGGGTACCTCGCGGGCATTCACTTCTGGTGGCCGAAGATTACCGGCCGCATGTATCCGGAGATCTGGGCCAAGACGGCTGCGCTGCTGGTATTCGTCGGGTTCAACCTGACGTTCTTCCCGCAGTTCATCCTCGGGTACCTCGGGATGCCGCGGCGCTACTACATGTATCCGGAGGAGTTCCAGGTTCTCAACGTCCTGTCGTCGGCCGGCGCCTCCATTCTCGCTGCGGGATACCTGCTGCCGATGATCTACCTGGCCTGGTCGCTGAAGAAGGGAGCCATCGCGGGTGCGAATCCGTGGGGAGCGACCGGCCTCGAGTGGACGACGCAGTCGCCGCCGCTGCCGGAGAACTTCACGACGACGCCGGTGGTCACGGAAGGGGCCTACGAGTACACCAAGCGGGAGATCAAAGTTGTCTGACGCCATTCCCGCTCACGCGGCGACGCACGGTCATGTCCACGCGCACCATCCGGCGCTCCAGCACCATTTCGACACGCTGGAGCAGCAGCAGGAGTCGTCCACGCTCGGGATGTGGCTGTTCCTGGTCACCGAGATCATGTTCTTCGGCGGCCTCTTCCTGGCCTACACGCTGTACCGCGTCTGGTATTACGACGCCTGGGTGGAAGGCAGTCGAGAGCTCGACATCGTGTTGGGCGGAGTCAACACGGCGGTGCTCATCGGCAGCAGTCTGACGATGGCGCTGGCCGTCCGCGCGGCGCAGACAGGGTTTCCACGGGCCACGGTGAACTGGCTGCTCATCACGATGGTGCTGGGGCTGACGTTCCTGGTCATCAAGTACTTCGAGTACTCCCACAAGTTCGAGGTCGGGCACGTACCGGGCGCGTACTTCGTGTGGGAGAGCCCCAATGCGCGTCAGGTGGAGATCTTCTTCTCCGTGTATTTCGCGATGACGGGGCTGCACGCGCTCCACATGGTGATTGGCTTCGGTCTGCTCAGTGTCATCGCATGGATGGCCTATAAACGCCGGTTCTCACCCGAGTGGCACACGCCCGTCGAGATGAGCGGCCTGTACTGGCACTTCGTGGACATCGTCTGGATCTTCCTGTTTCCGCTGTTGTACCTCGTGAACAGGCATTGACGGATTCTCACGGGCTTATTGGACCATGTCGCACGTCTCTCCCAAGTCCACGTACTACACCATCTTCGGCGCGCTGATGGTGCTCACGGCCGTTACCGTGGTGGCAGCGTTCATCGATCTCGGGATTCTGAGCTTCCCGGTAGCGCTTGCCATCGCCATTTTCAAGGCCACGCTGGTGATCCTGTACTTCATGCACCTGAAGTACAACAGCAGCCTGACGAAGCTGGTTGCGGGCACGGCATTCTTCTTCCTGTTCATCCTGCTGGCGCTGACGATGGTGGACTATGTGACGCGCGGCTGGCAGACTTTCGAGGGCGGCGCCGGCGGTGCGGGATTCGGCTGGCGCGTGCAGACACCCGCGGGCGAGCGGGAGCGGTAGGCAGCGGCCTCGCGGCTGCAGCTCGATTCCGATGCGCGCCGTTGTCTTCGACGGATCGATCGCCCTTCAGATGGATCGTCCGGAGCCGATCCCCGTTCAGGGTGAAGTGCTGGTCCGCGTGGTCCGTGCGGGCATCTGCGAGACGGATCTGCAGCTCATGCGCGGGTACATGGGCTTTCGTGGCATCCTTGGCCACGAGTTCGTCGGTGTCGCCAGCACTGGGCCGCTCGCCGGACGGCGGGTCGTCGGCGAGATCAATTGCTGCTGCTGGCGCTGCGACACCTGCCGTCGCGGTCTGAACACCCACTGCCCGAATCGAAGCGTGATCGGCATCCTCAACCACGATGGAGCGTTTGCCGATCTCGTCGCCGTGCCGCAGAGAAACCTGCACGAGGTGCCCGAATCGCTCCCGGACGATGTGGCGGTGTTCACCGAACCTGTGGCGGCCGCGTTCCAGGTGACCGCACAAGTACCTATACGCAGAGACGATCGAGTCGTCGTGCTTGGCGATGGCCGCCTGGGCAATCTATGCGCGCAGGTGTTGGCCGGTGTGTCCAGCCACGTCCTGGTGGTAGGCAAGCATCGCTCGAAGCTCGCGCTGCTCGGCGATCTGGGCATTTCCACGGCGCTTCTGGACGATGTTGGCCGCGAGCGGACTGCCGACGTGGTGGTGGACTGCACGGGGTCCGAGAGCGGGTTGCCGACGGCCCTGGCACTGGTTCGACCGCGCGGCACGATCGTGCTGAAGACGACGGTGGCGGGCGCGCAGACACTGGCGTGGGCGCCTGTCGTGATTGACGAAGTGACCATCGTAGGATCGAGATGCGGCCCCTTCGATCGAGCCCTGACGGCGCTCGAGTCGGGCCGTGTGGACGTGCGGCCGTTGATCTCGGACCGCTTCGGCCTGCAGGATGCCGTGGCAGCATTGGATCGGGCGAGCGCAAAGTCGGTGTTGAAGGTGCTGCTCGAAATGTAGCGAGAGGGTGCTTCAAAGGCCCGGAAGAATGTTCAGACTTGCCGCGATTGTGTCACTTGCTCTAGCGTCCGGGTGTGCGGAGCCGTCAGGGCCAGCCAGAGATCCGGCCTCTGCTAGTCTGGTCGAGCGGGCCTTCGTCAGTATGGGGACAGAGCTGCGCCTCACCGCGTCGGGGAGCGACGAGGCGCGCGCCGTGGCTGCGTTCGATGCCGTATTCGCCGAGTTCGATCGCCTCGATCGGCTGATGAGCGTCTGGCACGAAGGGAGCGACATCGAACGATTGAACGCTGCCGCGGGCACGCATCCTGTGACGGTCAGCCCGGAGGTTCTCGAAGTGCTGCACGCGGCCCGGCGTATCAGCGAGTGGACCGATGGAAAGTTCGACGTCACGTTCGGCGTGCTCTCGGGGCTCTGGCGCTTCGATCACGACCAGGACAATCGCATTCCCTCCCGCTCGGCCGTCTCTGAGCGGCTGCCGCTCATCGATTACCGGCAGCTCGAAATGAACGGCAACACGGCCTTTCTCAGACGGGAAGGGATGCGCGCCCATCTTGGTGGCATCGGCAAGGGCTACGCGATCGATCGTGCCGCCGCCATTCTGCGGGAACATGGACTGCGTGACTTTCTCATCCAGTCCGGCGGCGATCTCTACGCCGCCGGGCAGCGTGGCGGACGCCCGTGGCGCATCGGCATACGAGATCCTCGTGGCCCCGAGGATCGAAGCTTTGCCGTTGTCGAACCCGACACCGCGGCCATCAGCACATCAGGAGACTACGAGCGATTCTTCATCCAGGACGGACGCCGATATCACCATCTGCTCGATCCGTCGACAGGCCAGCCGGCGACCGGATGTCGAAGCGTGACCATCGTGGCGACTCGCGCCGTGGATGCCGACGCGCTCTCGACCGCCGTGTTCATCGCCGGCCCGGACGCCGGCATGGCGCTCATCGAACGGCTGCCTGACGCGGAAGCGGTGATCGTTACAGCAGAGAACGAGGTTCGCGTGTCATCCGGGCTCAGGCAGCGCCTGGTGATGCTGGCGCCGCCGACCGGCGGGCTCTGATCTCGCTCCTGCGAATGATGATCAGGTGGTGCGGACACTTGGTCGTGTCTGCGTAGAGTCGTTCGCAGTCGTCGCAGCGCACGCACTCGGTGAGAATGATGTCGGGCCCGCGGATGGCGCCCCATTCGCACGCCTTCTCGCAGATGCGACAGGTCTTGCACTCGGACCAGCGCTTGATGCGAAACATCGTGAGCGTCGAGAGCACGCCCAGCGCGGCGCCAAGCGGACAGAGAAACCGGCAGTAGAGGTTCCGGACGAACACCGTTGCCAGGAGCAGTACACCGAGTCCGGCCCATAGCGCCGGCGTGCCGTGCAACCCGAACATCCAGAAGGGCTCGATGTACGGGTAGATCAGCGGATTACCGGTGGTGAGGAAGTAGATCATCGCCCCGCCGAGCACGCCGTACTTCACGTATGCAGCGCGCCGTTCGACGCGCCGGGGCACGTCGAAGCGCCACCTGGCGGGCACGATGCGATCCATCAACTGCGTGAGTGCCCCGAACGCGCAGATGCGACCGCAGTAGACGCGCCCCCAGAGCACGGTGGAGACCACCGCGATCACCGCCAGCAGGTACCAGGCGAGGTTGTGCCGAAAGAGGGGGAGCGTGCCGCCAACCAGGCCGAACACATTGACGATCGACACGAGCTGGCTCTTGTAAAACCCCAGGTATCCGACCGCGGCAACGAGCGTGACGTACTTGAGCCAGACGCTCTTCCGGAAGAAGCTCACGAAGGCCAGTACGGCAAAGGCGGCCACGAGCGCGATATCGGTGGCCTGAGCGCGGAGGTCGTCGGACCAGCTCGCTGCGACTTCCTCTTCGTCGTCCAGGAAGTCCCATCCATCGTCTGCCGGCGGTTGGGCGCCGGCGGCGGCCGAGGCGAGCAGGAAGATCCCGATCAGGATTGCGAATCGCCGGACCCGCGTCATTGAACCGCTATGCGACCCGAAACGAGATTTACGTACCCGTTGTGCCCCTCCGTTCGGTCGCATAGCGGTCCTAGGCGCGCGGAGCGCGCCAAATAGAGGCAGGCAACCAGCCGCGGGGCTGAGCGCGGATATCAAGGGGCGGAGCCCCGTGGCTGGTTCTCGGCAGCCGGCGGTGTCAGGAACTGGCGGGCCACGCGTCGCGCGCTGTTCCGAACGCCCCGCACGGCGCTCGCCATCGTGATGGTAGCCCTCGAGACCGCGTCGATATCGCGGCCCAGCGTGAACGGGTCGCGAACATCCTTGCCGCGGAACTGCGCGGCGAACTCGGGGCGGTCGATCGAGAAATCGCCGTACGGCTCGCGATGATCGCCCATGATGATGCCGGCGAGAACGCCCTTGGTATCCATCCCCACCAGGATGGCGATCGGGCCGCTGTACCCGCGTTCCAGCGGCATCAGCTCCGTCGTCCAGAAGGCATAGCCGATCACCGCAGCCTCATTCGGGCCGCCGTCCCCGTACGCCTTGAAATGCGGCGGATCACCGCTTTTCGGGGAGAAGCTGGTGGCCGACGGGAACAGTTGCCGAAGTCGCGTCTGCAGCAGGTCTCCGCCCGGCTGTCTGGCGGTCAGGAGTGTGGCGCTGCCGACCAGCAGCGCGATGGCCAAGGCGAACCGGTTCAGTGCGTGCCTCCCGCAGGGCCTGAATTATAGCCGCTATTGCCCGCCGCCGGGCTCGATTACGATCGGGCATGGAGGCCCCACCGACAGCCATGAACCTGATTCTTCACGATCTCCCGGTCCTGCACTGGGCGCTTGCCGGTATCGGCATTGCCGGCGTGACGCTGGCGCTCGTCTTCATCGGCAGCCGCCGGCTCGGTATCTCGACAGGGTTCGAAGATCTCTGCAGCCTCGTGCTGAGTGGGCCGTACTTCCGGCGTGGCAGCCTGCTCTCGGCCCGTGGCTGGCGCCTGCCACTCCTGATCGGCCTCGTTCTTGGGGGGATCCTCTCCGCAATCCTCGGCGGCGGGTGGGAACCAATCTGGGATCTGGGTGTGTTCGATCGTGCGATCGGCCTCGGCCCTGCGGGGAAGCTGGCCTGGATGTTCGTTGGCGGACTGTTCATCGGGTTCGGGACGCGGCTGGCCGGCGGCTGCACCAGCGGTCATGGCATCTTCGGGATGTCGAATTTCGAAATCCCGAGCGTGATCACGACCATCAGCTTCATGATAGGCGGCATCGTCACCACGCACGTGGTCTATCGCCTCTTCTTTCCGGTAACGGGGCTGCCATGACGCTGGTCTACGTCGTGCTCGGCACCGTCTTCGGCTTTATCCTCAGCCGCTCGGGTGCGGCCGACTACAACTTCATCCAGGGGATGTTCCTCTTCGAGGAGTTTCAGCTCTACGGCATCATCGGCGTCGCCGTGCTGACTACGGCACCCGGGTTGTGGCTGATCAGGCGGCGGGGACGCACGTTATTCGGTGCCAGGGTCGAGATCGAGGTCAAGCCTCAGCACCGAGGCAACGTCGTGGGCGGCCTGCTCTTTGGCGTGGGCTGGTCGCTTGCTGGCATGTGCCCCGGACCGATTCTCGTCAACATTGGCGAGGGCAAGCTCTATGCGCTGGCCGCTCTTGCCGGCGCCCTCGTCGGGGCAGGCGTGTTCGGGTCGGTGTACACGCGCCTGGAACGACCTTTCAGGCTCCCCGCGCTGAAGATAGGTACGGGCGAGGGATAGCTCGGGCGGACCGCTGCCCGCAGGCGCAACGTCGCGGTCGAGGTGGCGTCGTCCGAGAATGCAAAGGCCTCTGATAACATCGAATCCACGAAGGAGGTGGCGAGGGTGCTGTGGAGCTGCAGGAAGACCGCCGGATCGACATCGATAGCCGCCGCCGCAGCGGTGCTTGCGCTGGCGGCCGCCCCGAGCGATCGCTCGAGAGCGCAGGAAGTGGGCGGCAGTGCCAGGAGCGCCGAGCGTGCCGAGCAGATCCTCAGTTCCACCTGTCAGATGTGCCACGATCGCCGGCGCATCGACGTCCAGGCCAAGGACCTGGACGCCTGGTCCCAGACCGTGAACACGATGATCGGGAATGGGGCGGAGCTGGCGCCCAAGGACGTGCCCCTGCTCGTCGAGCATCTCACCATCTACCACGGCCCGCTCCCTGACGGCCCCGGGAAGGATGTGCTCCTGACTACCTGCACGATGTGCCACGACCTGCAGCGCATCAAGCTGGGAAGGCGGACGTCGGAAGAGTGGGAGGAAACGCTCGTGACGATGCTGAACGAGGGGGCGCCGATCGACGATCGGGAGTTTGCGCTCGTCCATCACTACTTGTCGCGGGTCTTCGGCATTGACTGAGGAGTGAGCCGCTACCGGAACAGCAGTGAGGTGTTGCGGCGGGCGCGTCCCTCGGGGGCGAGCGACCTACGACTCGCGCGACACCGATCAGGCAAAACGTGTCCG
>CAZDLW010000029.1:0-31041 GCA_964505975.1 uncultured Bifidobacteriaceae bacterium
TGAGATCGAACGCATCGAGGCCCGCCGCAAGAAGCTGATCGAGATGGTGATGGAATGCGTGTCGCCTTCAGTGGTGAAAGACGAGCTGAACGCGAACGCGGCCAGGCGGGGACAACTGGAAACGCAGCTCGCTGCCACAGAGGAGCCGCCGCCGTTCCTGCATCCGGAGATGGCTCGCATCTACCGCACGAAGGTCACAGAGCTCGCGAAGGCCCTCCAGGAGCCGGACAGCCGATCGGAGGCCACCGAGGCGCTGCGCGGCCTCGTGGACGCCATCGTGCTCACGCCAGGCCAGGACGCCGAGACGCTTCAGATCGAGCTGAGGGGGAATCTGGCGGCCATGCTCGGGGCGACCGTACAAACGAAGAGGTCGTCGGAATCCGACGACCTCTCCTTGCAAGTATCTTTGGTTGCGGGGGCCCGCAACCATGAGCATCAAGTCTCCCTCTTGCAGATCTGCCCACGACAGGCGGGCATCGCTCGCTTCCATTTGCTCCACAGCGGCCGGAACGGTCGCCGGCGCCTCACTGGCTCGTGTCAGCGCGTGGCGGCTGGCGCCGTCTCGGGCACGGCCGCGGCCACCAGCTCACCCACATCGCTCAACCGGTCGATCTGCCAGCACATGTCGACGAGCGTGTCGACGCCGGCTGACGGCAACACGAGCAGCGCCTGTTCGCGGAATTTCGCCTCCAGCTGCGCGTCGCTCAGCGGCCGGTGGAGGTTACCGAGCGACTGCTCCACGAACGTGGTGAGCCGCCTGCCGTCGGCAAGCTCCACTTCTATGCGCGCCTGGTCTTCGGTAATCGACGAATCACCCACTGCCGTGGTGCGCTCGCGCACCCGCCTGATCGCGGGGTCGTTCACGGCTTCGTCCGTGTACTCGCTCAGGCCGGCGCGACCGCGAACGAGCCCGACGGCCGCGCCGTGGTACACGGAGAACTTGCCCTGGAGGCCTCGCGTGATGTCCTTCTGATTGCAGAGGTCCAGCACGAGCGGCGCCACATGGAGCGTGACGGCGACGACTGATCCAGTGTCGACACGGTGTTCGTCGTGAATCCGGATGCAGCCGTCAATCGTCGGATGATTCACGATGCCGCACGGAAACGGCTTGTAGGTGTTCGCACGCAGGTCGAAGTCGACACCCAGGCGATCGGTGATCTTCGACAGGTCGTACCGGCCAGCCTGCACGACGGCGAATCCCCGCGGGCCTTCGATGCTGCGCTCACCGGACGTGAACCCGGCCTGAGCCAGGAGCGCCGCGGAGTACCCGTTCTGTGCGGAGCGGCCAGGGTGAAACGACTTGGCCATGGATCCGAACATCTCGCGCAGGCCAGCGGCTTGTGTGGCGGCCAGGCCGATGGCCCACACCATCTCCTGCACCGTCAGCCCGATCAGCTTGCCAATTGCCGCGGCGGCGCCAAACACACCGGAAGTCCCGGTGATGTGCCACCCGGCGTCGTAGTGCGCCGGATAGACAGCGTTGGCGACGCGCGAGCCGGTCTCGAAACCAAAAATGAATGCCTCCACGAGCCGGTCACCGGTCACCCGGTTCGCACTCGCGTACGCGAAGAGCGCCGACGCGACCGGAGACGTGGTGTGGCTGTAATTCTTGGGCGTCGTGTCGTCGTAATCGAGCACGTGCGAGCTGATGCCGTTCATGAGGGACGCGTGCAGCGGATCGAGGCGCTCGGATCGCCCCAGGATGGCCGCCGCCGGCCGGCCCGAGTACGGCCCAAGTGCGCGGATGGCTGCGTCCATCGCCGGATGTACGCTGCCGCCGAGCGCGCAGCCGACGAAGTTCAGCAGCGCGCGCCGAGCCTCGTGGCGCACGTCTTCAGGAATATCGGTGAGGCGGCCGCCGACGACATACGATGCAAGCGTGTAGGTTTCAGACATGAACAATCCTGTGGGCGGTGGCTATTATCATGCATCCGTTCGCGGAAGTGTGGTCACCCGTTCGGGTGTCCAATCAGGCATCGTTCGCAGCTCGAGTAGCGGCCCGATCTCGTGCGGCAACGCCGCGAGAGGCGCGAGTATTGGCGTCGGGACACGCAACGGGCCGCCTGTGCAGGCGGCCCCCAGTACGATAAACCGCGTCCCCGACGGGCCACCAGAAAGTGGCCCCACGGACGATAGCTCGTGCTCCGATGGGTAGCACGAGAATGCGGAATGCAGAACTGTTCGTTGGGGCCTCTCCGAGGTTCTACATTCTGAATCCTGCATTCTGCATTGACGCTGACGCGTTTTCATCCGCTTACGACAAGGCGGCCCCCACGTACGATGAAGCGGGTTGAACGAAGCGCTGCACCCGAGCCGGAGAGGTGAAGGATGCACACGGACACGCTGGGGTTCATCGGACTCGGACGAATGGGAGGGCCGATGGCCGCGCGACTCCTCCACGCGGGGTACCCGCTGTCGGTCTTCGACACGAACCCCGGCGCGGTGCAGTCGCTCGTCGCACGTGGTGCCACGGCCGGCGCGGACGCAGCAGATGTGGCTTCACGCGCGAAGATCGTACTCTTGTGTCTGCCGACCCCGGCAGTAGTTCGCGCGGTTGCGCTGGACGATCACGGTATCGCCCAGGGTTCTCGCGTACGCATTGTGATCGATCTCTCGACCACCGGACCGGCCATGGCCCGCGTGGTCGCCGCGGGACTCGAAAGCCACGGCGTCATGCTGGCGGACGCTCCAGTCACAGGCGGCCTGGCGGGCGCCACGGCCGGCACGCTCACGATCATGGTGTCATGTCCGCAGGACATCTTCCGCGAGGTGGAGCCGGTCCTCGCTGCGCTCGGCCGGGTGGTCTATACAGGTGCGTCGCCGGGCCTCGCGCAGACGGCGAAGCTCGCGAACAATCTGCTCAGCGCCGCGGCCCTCGCCGCCTCCGCCGAGGCCCTTGCGCTGGGCGTCAAGGCGGGCCTCGATCCGCGTGTGCTGCTCGATATCATCAACGCGGGCAGCGGCCGCAACAGTGCCACCGAGGACAAGTTCCCCCGCGCCATCCTCCCCGGCACGTTCGATTTCGGCATGGATACGGGGCTCTTCCTGAAGGACGTCCGGCTGTGCCTCGACGAAGCCGGTTCGCTCGGCGTGCCAGCCGTCGTGGGATCCGCCGTCGAACAGATGTTCACCATCGCAGCGGCACGCTTCGGTCCCGCGGCCGACTTCACATCCGTCGTCAAGGTCGTCGAAGAGTGGGCCGGCGTCGAGATCCGTGGATGACGATGCGCGGCGGTGCCAGAGCTGAGCACGTCGATCGCCGGTCACGACACTGCCACCTGGCGAGGCGAAGCCGCCGCCGACATGCTCGCGGTCCGAGACAGGGCCTCGTTGACTTAATCCGGCGCTCACTCGAGTTGCGACGCGGGCGGGCTCCCGACGACATCGCGCGGAAAAACGCATCCTCCGCCCGCGGCCAGCGACCCGAACTGGGTCCCGCAACCCAGCTCGGTCCTCACGCTTCGGACGCGTTTTGCCTGATTGGTGTCGCGCGAGTCGTAGGTCGCCGCGCGTCGCAACTCGAGTGAGCTCCGGGATTAGGTCTTGACGGATTAGGTCCGTGAGCCAGCCCTACGTCCAGATGGGAAACCACACTCAGAATCGAGAGCGCTGGGTCACGGCAACGTTCACGCTGGCGTTGATTCAGGCCGCGTTTCTGGCGCTCGTGCATGCCCGGCCCGGACGCATCGCCATCCTGCTGTGGTACGGAGTTCCCGTATTGAGCGCGCTGGCCACAGCCGTTCTTCTCGGCCTCGCCTTTTTCGCCGTCTGGCGGCGGCGCGGCGCAACGTCGTACGGGCTGGCCGGTCGAAGGATTGACGCACCGAACGTGCGTGAGCTGTCGGGCTTTGCCGCCCTGTTTCTGGTCGTGGTGTCCCTTTTGGTCTTCAGAACCTATCCCTCCTCACACGACAGCATGCCCAGCCAGGTGGCGTTTCGCCTGCCGCTCGACGGCCCCGTCACGGTTGCCTGGGGCGGACCGACGCCGGCGGTGAATTATCACGCGGTCATCCCCGACCAGCGCTGGGCCTACGACCTGCTGGTAACGATGGAGGGCCGTTCCTTCCGGGACGACGGAAGCCGGCTGGAGCATTACTACGTCTACGGCCGCCCCGTGCGTGCTCCCGCTAACGGAATCGTGCACACCGTGCACGACGGCGAACCGGAGCGGCCAATCGGGCATTGGCAATTCGTGCGCACTGCAGGCAATCACGTCGTGATTGAGGTCGCTCCGTCAGAGTATCTGTTCATCGCACACCTGCAACCGGGCTCGATCACAGTGGCGTCACGCGATCGCGTTGAGGCAGGACAGGTGCTCGGGCTCGTCGGAAACACGGGCAACAGCAGCGAGCCCCACGTGCACCTGCACCTGCAGGACACCCCCACGCCGTATCTGGGCGAGGGGATTCCGATCCTCTTTCGCGGCTACCGCGTGTCCGGGGTCGTGATGGAGCGCGGTATGCCGCTTGGCGGTCGCGAGCGGCGGAGCCGGCTGAGACCGGGAGCGTTCACAGGCGAGGTCGTCGAACACGTCGATAGCGAGACAGACTAGTCCACGACTACGCCGCGACCAACCACCCCCGATCTCCACTTGGCGCGCCGGCGTGCCCTGCGGCGACGCGACCTACGACTCGCGCGACACCAGTCGGGCAAAACGCATCTGGAGCGGGAGGGCCGAGCTGGGTGCAGAAGCTCGCCCTACCGCCCCCGCAGCCCCTCGGTGAGCTCTATCGATGTTCCCCACGGATCCGTGAGTCTGGCGAACGCGATGCCCGACGCCTGCCGTGTGTAGGGCACATCGAACGTCACACCCATCGCCTGGAGCCGCCGGCAGAACGCCTCGAGGTCCACGACCTCGAACCCGATGTGGTCGAGCATCCGTCCCTTCGTCGGAACCACCGGGCGTGGGGCATCGCTGAAGTTGAAGTTAATCCCCGGCAGGTCGACGGCCTCGTACACGCCCCTCTTGCCCGGGATCCCGCCGAACGTTTCGACGTACCACGCCTTGGCGTCGGCAACGGCACCCTCCGGCAGGTAGAGGTGCACATGGTGAAACGCAATCGGCACCGGCAGCGGCCGATTGTGACGCTCGGCAGCGGGCTCGCTGCGACCCGTGTCGAACGTGAACGTCAGGTTCGTCGCCGCGTCCTCGAACAGCTCGATCCGCTCTCCCTCCGGAGACGTGACGGACCCGACGCCGGGGAATCCCCGGACGGGCTGCACGGCAATGCCGCGGGCCTCGAGCGCGGCAAACGACGGCACCCTGAACGCGACGTGATTCAACACGGCCCCGTCGGAGCCGCCAGTCGATTCGGCGCGCATGAGAAAGACGAACACGTCGGCAAACCTCAGGGCCTCCGTCCCGTCAATCTCGGTTGGCTGGCCGCCGAGCTCCATCCAGAACCGCTTGTTGGCCTCTACATCTCTGACGAGGTAATGCACGTGCCCCATGGCCACGCCGGCCCCGTTCGGTTCCGCAAGCTGTGCCCATGAGCGATTCCCCGGCAGGAGCAGAAACGCCACGAGCAGCGTCGCGACGACTCGAGGCCGCGATTCCGCAGACGGGTCTCCTCCACCGGGCTTGGTACGCGATCGTCGTACAGTGCGTGACATCTCTGCGTGTCTCCCTGACAGGGCACCACCAGGACATGTTTCTGGAGGTACCTCTCTACACTATGTGCCCGTGGCCGGGACGAGCACGGGTGGCCGAGAACAGCGCCTAATCCGCTGCTTCGTCCCGGAGCTCAGTTGAGATGCGACGGGGCGGCGACCTACGACTCGCGCGACACCAATGGGGGCAAAACGCATCTGCAGCGTGAGGACCGAGCTGGGTTGCGGGACCCAGCTCGGGTAGCCGACCGCCGGCGGAGGATGCGTTTTACCGCGCGAAGTCGTCGGGAGCCCGCCCCGTCGCAACTCAACTGAGCTCCGGGATCAGTGTGTCGGACTCATGTTCGAGCATGCGTCCCGGCTACATGCCCATCACCCTTCAGGGCGCCGGCTCCACCCTGAGGAGTGCACCAGGGTCCTCGTCGGTCAACACGTACAAGAGCCCGTCGGGACCTTCGCGCACGTCCCGAATCCGCTGCCGCAGCTCGTACAGGATGGGCTCGCGCTGAATGGGATGCCCGCCCTCGTTGAACGTCAACCGCTGCATGTGCCCCGTCCACCTGATGCGGCCCATCATCATCGCGCCCACGAATGCATTGCCCTTCCAGGCCGGAAATCGATCGCCCGTGTAGAACGTCAGCCCGGAGATGCCGATTGACGGGACCCAGTACATCAGCGGCGGCTCCAGATCGGGGCGCGACGTCTGGTCGCTCACCTTCTCGCCGTCGTACCAGGTGCCGTACGTCACGAGCGGCCAGCCGTAGTTCCGTCCGGGCAGGATGATGTTCACTTCATCTCCGCCGAGCGGGCCGTGCTCGTGCTCCCAGATGGCACCTGTCACCGGGTGGCGCGCAAGGCCCTGCGGACTCCGATGGCCGAGCGAGTAGATCTCGGGGCTGTACTCGGGTTCACCCACGAATGGATTGTCCGGCGGCACCGTGCCATCGTCACGCAGCCGTACGACCTTGCCGCCGTGGTCTTTCGTCTTCTGCGCCCGGTCGTGCTCCTGCCGCTCGCCGATCGCCAGATACAGCAGTCCGTCGTTGTCGAAGGCAATCCGGCCGCCGTAGTTGGTGCCCGACTTGCTCCAGTTGTTGGCAACGAAGATGTCCTGGACGTCCGTCAGCGCCTTGCCGTCGAACCGCGCACGCGCCAGGGCTGTCGTCGAAAGACCGTCGTCTCGCGCCTTCGAGTACGTCAGGTACAACAGCCGATTCTCGGAGAAGCGCGGGTGCAGGGTCACCTCCAGCAGTCCGCCGAGCAGGCGCGCCTGCACCGCGGGCACTCCCGCGATCGGCTCCGGATCGAGCACGCCCTTCCGCAGAATCCGCAACCGTCCCACACGCTCGGTGACGAGCATGTCACCGTCTGGCAGGAAAGCCACACTCCAGGGATTCGACAAGTTGGTGGCCAGGGCCACCACGCGAATGCGGTGCTCGGACGTCTCGAACACCTGCGGCAGGGGAGGCAGAGGCGGAGAGGCGCGGCCTTGTGCACCGACAAAGGAGGCCATGAGAAGCACGGCCGCCACTACCATCAAGACCGACACGGAGGGTTTCTGCATGTTGTCCTTCGAATGGTCTCGTCGCACTACTCAGAGGGGAGCGCGAATGCCGTGATCGTCACGCCGGACGGCATCAGGACGTACTGGCGACCCTCCAGCATGTACGTCGTCGCCGCACCGCCCCAGATGTGCGAGCCGGTTCTGTAGTGCCACAGTCGCCGGCCGCTCTGTGCATCGAACGCGTTGAAATTTCCCTCCTGATCGCCCGCAAAGACCAGCCCGGAAGCAGTGGACATCACGCCGGCAAGGTTGGAGGTTGGGAACTTGTACTCCCAGCGGATGGCACCCGTCTTCGGATCGATCGCGCGCAAGGCGCTGTAGTCGGGCTCCGGGAGCTTCCGCATGCCACCGCCCATCATGAGGCGGCCGACTTCCGGCTCCTGCTTCTGCGGCGTGTAGACCGCGCACGTTTCCCGGGCCATTACGAAAAACAGCTCGCGGGCAGGGTCGTAGGAGGGCGGATTGAAATTCGTGGCGCCGCGGAAATCGGGAACACACTGCAGATTCGCGTCCGTCTCGTCGGGACGGTTGTGGCCGAGATTCAGCACGATGGGCCGGCCATCCGGGCCAATCTCCCGCGCCCACTGCGTTCCGGTGAACGGTCTGGCAACGAGCAACTCGCCCGTGGCGCGGTCCAGGGCGTAGAAGAAGCCGTTGCGGTTGGCCACCATCACGACCCGTCGCTGTTGACCCTGGATGGTGAGATCCGCCAGCACCGGGACGTGGTTCGAGTCCCAATCATGGAGGTCGTGCGGCGTGAACTGATAGTGCCACTTCAGCGCGCCCGTATCCGCATCGAGAGCCACGAGCGACGCCGTATAGAGATTGTCGCCCTTGCGATCGTCCCCCCAGTAGTCCGGATTGGGATTACCCGTGCCCCAGTAGATGATGTTCAACTCGGGATCGTACGTGCCGGTCATCCACGTCGCACCACCACCCCGAGAGAGGATCTCAGCGGCAGGCAGCGTCTCGCTTCGCCACGTCTCGCTTCCCGGCTCGCCCGGCGCGGGTATCGTGTAGAAGCGCCAGACACGCGCGCCGGTTTCCGTATCGTAGGCGTCGAGGAAGCCGCGCGTCGGCAGGTCGCCTCCGGAGTTGCCCAGGATCACCTTGTCCTTGACGACGAGCGGCGCCGCCGTCGCCGCGTGCCCGAGCTTGAAGTCCTCGAGCGTGGACTCCCACACCACCTTGCCAGTGGCCCGGTCCAGCGCAATCAGCTTCGCGTCGAGCGTTCCCATGAACAGGCGGTCGCCAAGGATGGCAAACCCGCGATTCGTGGGGTTCCCGCCGCCGTAGGTCAGCCCTGCTGGAAGCTGCCGGCGATAGCGCCAGAGCTGCCGCCCGGTGCGCACGTCCACGGCATACGCATAGTTGCCGTTGCCGGCGATGTACAGAACGCCATCAACCGCGATCGGCGTCGTCTGGAACCCTCTGGCAAGCGGCATTCCCTCGGCCTGGAACGTCCACTGCGCCGCGAGACGATGGACATTGTCGGGGGTGATCTGGGTGAGAGGGCTGTGCCGGCGTCCGGTGTAGTCCCCCGAATACATGACCCAGCGGGATGGATGCTCCAGACCATCCAGCAGATCCTGCGACGTAATCGGAGGAACCGACATTTCCTGGGCGGCGAGCGGCAGGATGCCGATCGCCCCGACCAAGAAGACAGCTGCCAGCATCGACGCACGAGTCGTACGGCGCGCGGCAAGAGACACTGGCAACCACTCGCGGGGCGAAAGTCCCGTGGCTGGTTCTACGGATCGCCGATCGGTGTTCGTCATCGCTGTCGCCTTTGTCTGCCCGAGCATCGTCATTGCTGATTGGACCGCTATGCGGTCAAGGCGCGGAGCCCCGTGGCTGGTTCTTTCCACGCCAGCGTCCCAGTCTGAGCACTGAACTGCAGGGGGTGCTGGTCTGGAGCGGCGCCATGTCCCGCCCGCGCATTATGTGACAAATCACCGTGGCGGGACACGGCCACCTATCATCTCGCGGTGATGAAAATCTGCTGGAGCCGTGCCTGTTCTTCCGGGAGTTCGGCCGCCCCGGTCGGGCCGCCGTTGGCCGCGAGCACGTAGCTGATGATCTCGACGTATGCCCTGGTCCCCAGACTGTCGGGCGCCTCCATCGGCATGGACCGCCTCATCGTCCGCAGCATGTCGTCAACGGTGGAGTCGGCCCAGCGCTCGAAGAACGACTCGCCCACGAGTGCGGGGGTCACTGCATCGCCGAGCAGATCCTGCTGATGGCACGCGGCGCACGACTGGTTGTAGACCTGCTCACCCCGCGAGGCCTGGTCCGTGGTGTAGACACCATTCCAGATGGTGACCTTCCCCTCGCTCGAGGCGCCCTGCGCGCCGAAGGCCGAAGGGATTGCCGCCTCGCCTCCGCGGAGAGACAGCGCCACCCCGAGCACCAGCATTATGCCCCATACGATCGCGCGACCGGTCCGCGTCGGGTACACGGGAGACGAGCGGTGGAACCGAGCACGCATCCTGACGACGATCGCGCTCGGCGTCATGGTGTCGCGGCAGTAGCGGCGGTCTGCGCGGGCTCAGGAACCGGCAGTCCGCGCTCGCGCATCTTCTGCCGCAAGAGAGCCGCGGCGTCGGCATAGCGCTTGAGGACGTTGGGGGTGTACTCGACACCGTCGGCGGCGGTGACCGGCATCCAGCCCCTCTTGTTCACGACGTCCAGGCTCACACCCGCGCCGTTATCGACGAGGAACTGAATCACGGCGACCGCGCCGCCACGGTACACGGCGCCGTGGAGCGCGGTTTCGCCGTCCATGTCGATGTCGCCGACCGCGCCTCCGCCGACTTCGAATGCCAGTTTCACGGCCGCGAGCGCCTCTTCTGGCGTGCCGGGGTTCTCGCCCGGTGCCCAGATGCCGACTCCGGCAGCCACCATCAGCGCGGTCGTGCCGCGATCGGTCGTGAGCGAGGGGTCCGCGCCCTCGTCGAGCAGCGCGCGCATGAGCGGCACGTCCGCGGCTTTGGCGGCCAGCAGGAACGGGGTCGCGCCAATGCGGTTCAGCATGTTCCGGTTGCCATCCCGGGGCTCCCGTTTCTGCCGTGCATTCACGTCCGCCCCCAGCCGCACGAGCTTTCGCGCCAGATCCAGGCTATCGATGGCGCCCGTGGCCACTGGTCCGGGCAGGTTGAATCCGAAGTTGTGCCGGCGCGACCAGGCGATCTGGTGCAGGGCCGTCCACCCCTGTTCACCAGCGTTCGGGTCCGCCCCCCTGTCCAGCAGGAACGACGCCATTTCGTAGTGGGCGTTGATGACGGCCATGACGAGCGCGCTCGTGCCGTCCGGCAGGTGCTCGTTCACGTCCGCCCCGGCATCGATCAACACGCGTGAGGCGTCGACGTGTCCCCCGCGAACCGCGAACAGGAACGGCGAAAAGGCGCCGCCCTTCGAACGCTCGGTGAGATTCGCGCCCGCGGCGAGCAGCACCTGCACGACGTCCGCGTTGTTGTGGGCCGCCGCCCACATCAGTGCCGTCTGCCCCCGTACCGGTTCCCTGGCGTGGACATCGGCCCCGTGCGCCAGCAGCACCCTGACGACATCAGAGGCGCCCGTCCGCGCTGCGGTCATCAGCGGCGTCTCACCGTCGGGCATCGCCACGTGGGGGTCGGCGCCTGCGTCGAGAAGTCGCTGTACGATTGCGGCATTGCCGTTAGTACACGCAAGATAGAGCGGCGTGACGCCGTAGCGGGTCGTGGCACGCACGCTCGCCCCGGCCTGGATCAGCAGCTCGACGGTCTGCAGGTCGTCCCTTTGGACGGCCCAGTGCAACGCCGTCGTCCCGTCGGCCTCGGTTTCGTTCACGTCGGCCGTGGGCAGCACCGTACGGATGGCGACCACGTTGCCGCTCTTCACCGCGTCCACGAGCGAGGCGCCCTCCGCTGCACTCCCGCCCCCAAGCACTGCCAGCAGCGAGGCTGTTACGACCCCAACCGGACCTGCTACCCGCATCGTCGCCATCCCTCAGCGCACTGCGGCTAGACGCCAGACAGCGGCGCAATCTGTACACGGCCCGTGCTGTCACCCAGGGTCTCCGGGTGAACCCCAACCTTGTCGAGCAGGCTCAACAGGAGATTCGTCATCGGCATCTCCTGTCGAAACACGAGATGACGTCCTCCCTCCAGCGTGCCTGCTCCGCCACCAACCACGGTAATGGGCAGGTCGTAGTGTGCGTGCAGGTTCGGATTGCTCAGGCCAGCCCCGTAGAGGAACAGCGAGTGATCCAGCAGCGTGCCGTCGCCTTCCGGCGTCTCGCGCAGCTTCTCGAGGAACCACGCGAACAGCTGCGTCTGGTAGGTATTGAGCCGTGCGTACTTCTCCAGCTGCGTGGGATTGTCCTGGTGATGCGAGAGGCCGTGGTGCCCTTCCGTGATGCCGATTTCCGGGTACGTGCGGAAGTTCAGCTCGCGGCCCAGCATGAACGTAGAGACCCGCGTGATGTCGGCGCGGAAGGCCAGCCACTGCAGCTCGTACATCAGCTTCACGTGCTCGTCGAAGCGATCCGGAATGCCGGTCGGGCGCTCCAAGGTAGGTAAATCGGCCTCCCCGCCCTGCGACTCGACGCGCTGGATACGCCGCTCCACTTCGCGCACGGCATCGACGTAGTCGGAGACCTTCGTGCGATCCACTGGACCGAGCGACCGCTGGAGGCTGGCGAGATCCTCGAGCACGGAATCGAGAATGCTCCGGTTCTGCCGTGCCTGTGCCAGCCGCTGCTCCGGTGTTCCGCCATCGCCGAACAGCCGCTCGAAGACGATTCGCGGATTGTTCTCCGTGGGCAGCGGGGTCGTCGGCGAGCTCCATGCCAGCGTATTCAGATACACGCAGCTGTAGCTGTTCTCACACTGGCCCGAGAGGAAGTTCAGGTCGATCCCCATCTCGATGGACGGCAGTGCCGTCTCCTTGCCGATGACGGCCGCCGCAATCTGATCGGCGGAGATGCCGTTGCGCACATCCGCGCCTTCCGTGCGCTTCGGATACACGCCCGTGAGCCAGGTGCTCGTGCCTCGCGTGTGGTCGCCGTTTGCGCCATCGTCGAACGCATCCGCCTGCTGCTGCGCAAGGCCGCTGATCACCAGCAGCCGATCGCGAAACGGCGACAGCGGGCTGAGGATCGGGGAGAGCTCGAAGTGCTTGCCTTCCCCAGCAGGGGTCCAGTAATTGATGCCCGTGAAGTTCATCGCCACGCCGTTCGGCATGTAGATGAACCCGAGCCGGCGAACCGGATTCGCCGCCGTCCGGGACATGGCGGACATTGCGGGCACCATGGCATCCAGCAGCGGAAGCGCCAGTGTCACACCCAGGCCCCGCAGAAACGTCCGTCTGGGCAACGCCGTCTTGGTCACGAACATCAACAGTCTCCTTGGCCGTCAGGCCACGTTGACGAGCACGCCGTCCGACACCTACGAAGGCCGTGAACGCCCCAACCGGTCCCGTTTGGGGTCTCGCCCTGCCACCCGACCAGCTGCATCCTCACGATCCGCGGCGCGTCGCATCTGGAAGGGCGCACTCTGGACCACGCCCAGAATGAGCGACGAGAAGCGATAGTCGTCGGCCGCCGCGTCCCGGACGATCCTGCGCACCGCCGGGGCGTCGTAGTACTCGAGGCCGCGCCCCAGCGCATAGGTCATCATCTTCTCGGTCAGCGTCACCATGACCCGGTTCGATCGCAGCAACGCCTCCCTGAGGCCAGCGGGGCCCTCGAACGCCGTGCCGTCCGGCATGACGCCCGTTGCGTCGACGACCGTCGAGGAGTCGTCGAGCGTCCGCCACTTGCCGACTGCGTCAAAGTTCTCGAGCGAGAGCCCCAGGGGGTCCATCATCGAGTGGCATCCCGCGCACACGGGATTGGTCCGGTGACGCTGCATCTGCTCGCGCATCGACAGGACCTCGCCGGTTGGCGTCATCGGCTGCAGCTCCCCCACGTTCGGGATGGGCGGTGGAGGCGGCGTTCCGAGCAGGTTCTCGAGGATCCACTTGCCACGCAGCACCGGTGAGGTCCTGTTGGGATAGGAGGTGACCGTCAGGATGCTCCCATGTCCGAGCAACCCGGCCCGCATGCTCTCGTGCCCGAGCTCGACGCGCCGGAAATGGCTGCCCTTGACGTTCGGAATTCCATAGTGCTGTGCGAGACGCTCGTTGAGAAACGTGTAGTCGGCCCGCAGCAGATCGAGCGCACTCCGGTCCTCACGGACGATGCTCTCGAAGAACAGCTCGGTTTCGCGCCGGAACGCCTGACGAAGGCCATCGTCGAAATCGGGGAAGACACCCTGGACCGGACCCACGGCGGCGACGTTGCGCAGGAAGAGCCACTGCCCGGCGAAGTTCAGGACGAACGCCTCGGCACGCGGATCCGACAGCATCCGTCGCACCTGAGACGCGAGTACGTCCGGATTGCGAAGCTGGCGTCGTTCGGCCAGATCCAGCAGCTCGTCGTCGGGAATGCTGCTCCACAGGAAGAACGACAATCTGGACGCCAGTTCCAGGTCGCTCACGTGATAGGGCGCGCCGGCAGCCTCACCCTGCGGATCGCGTTCCACCCGCAGAAGGAACTCCGGGCTCACGAGCAGGCGGCGAAGTGCACGCTCGATTCCGGCATCGAAACCACCCTCGTCACGCCCTTCACGGTAGAACACCATCATGGGCTGGAGGTCGGTGCCAGTGATCGGGCGGCGGTAGGCCCGGCGCGTGAGGGTTGCGAGGATGGTTTGCGCACAGGCGGTCTGGTCGTCCGGGCTGGCGCCGGGTTCCGGCCTGCAAACGAACACGCGTTGCCGACTCGGCGAATTACCCGGGCCGCTCGGGTCGTAGGGGCCGCTGATCTCGACGCTCCGCAGGTAGGCGCCCTGCCGCGTCTCTGCGATATTCACGCCGGCTGGGTACGGCCGCAGGAACGGCAACCGCACTGTTTCGGGCAGGGCCGGCACGCGGTTCAGGAACGTCACCGCAACTTCCCGCTGCCCTGCCTTCACCGGGATGCGAAGATCCCACGCATCGTCCGCGCGATTTCGCTCGGCCCGGTCGCGGCCGCTGATCCGAATCCCCTGATCGATCTGCGAGATCGCGGGACGCTGGGGCTGCGCATCGCCATCGGACGGCGACGCCGATGGCGCAGGCCGTGGTGCCGGCGGCGGCGGGGGAGTGACGCCGGGAAGCGTGAAGAGTCCCACGCGCTCGCCGTCTACGCTGATCTCGAGCGGCTGCGGCTCGAGATACAGCGGCACGCCCTCGTTCAAGTCTCGCGTGAGCCGCACGCTGATCACGTATTCCGCGTCCATTGGAAAGACATACGGGATGCGTGTGCCCCCACGCGTACCGAATGGAAGCCCTGGAAGATGGACCTCCTGCGACAAGTCGTCGGTGACGCGGAAGTAGTCGATGCTGGGAAACGGCGGCGGCGTGCCAATCGCGAGCCGGCTGACCCTCTGCGCTGCAGAGAGGTACCGCTCCATCAGCGTAGGCGACATTCTCAGCACGCCCGCGATATTGTCGAAGCCGTAACTTGCATCGTCGGCGGGTAACAGCGAGGACACGTCCGCGTCGAGGTCGAGCAGGTCGCGAACTGCGTTGCGATACTCGGATCGATTGAGCCGGTGGAAGGGTTCACTGCGACCGGGATTGGGATCGGCAGCCGCCACTCGATCCAGCTCGGACTCCAGCCACGCGACGAACGCATCCTCCGTTCGCTTGTCCGGACGCGGGGCGCCAGCCGGCGGCATCAATCCGGCACCGGTCTTCCGAACCACGAGCTCCCACGTCTCCGCGTGCGCGGCGATATTCGTGACGTCCAGCGTCTCGAGCGCAATGGGCACTGTCCCGAGCGACTTCATGCGCTCGGTGTGACAGGTCAGGCAGTACTTGGAAAAGAGCGCGGCATACTCACCGCCGGACGCCTGCGAGGCCGCCGGAGCCGCCGACTGGGGCGCGGGAGAGGCGGCCTCCACGTGGTTACGCTGCACAGAAACGGCGGCGAGCCACACGGCCACGAAGACGCCCAGTCCAACCCGCCAGAACCTGGCACGCTTGTCACGTGTGAAAGATACCCCCGTGGACATCCCCGCTCTCCTCCGACGTGTAGCTCCCAACCCCCCGGCGCTCGGGCTCGACGAGCATGCCTGGGACCGGTTGAGCCTCTGCAGGATCCTAACCCGTTTGCCGCCCGCGCGCGCAACGAACCCCCCCCCAAGATCGTGTGAGGTTTCACCTTTTTCTTCGCCTGCTGCAGGCGGCCCACCGGAGGTCTCTCGGAGCCCGAACCCGAAGCTGCGCATCCAGGTCGGATCTCCCGAACGGACGAGGTGGCGATAGGTGTCCGACACGCGCGTCCGACACGCGCGTCTGGACAGATCGGTGTCGCCTCATGTACAAGGTCGCGGCATGCATCCGACAGAGTCGCCACCGGCGCTCCGTTCGACGCGGCCGGAGTGTCCTGACGACACGGACCCCGCATGCACCAAACTCCCGGTGTCCCCGACTCTGTTGCGCGGGGCGTGAGAATTTCGTGTGACTGGTGACGACGGCACGGCACAGGCAGCACGCCACGGCTCCGAGCTGAGGCTTCTCCCGCGGATCGCGGCGGCGGCTGCGTGCTCGATCTTCCTCGCGTGGCCCCTCGAGGCGCAGAGTCCGGCGGGTGCACAGGGCCCGGCGCAGGACCATGCCACCGCGTACACCGAGGCGGACATCGCTGTTGGCGCCCGGCTGTACGCCGCGCAGTGCGCGCAGTGCCACGGTGCCAACGGTGATCTCGTCTCAGGCATCGATCTGCGCCGCGGCCAGATGCGGCGTGCTTCGACCGACGACGACCTTGTCGCGGTGATCACCAACGGCGTTCCTACGTCGGGAATGCCGCCATTCTCACTGCAGCCGTTCGAGATGACCGGCATCGTGGCCTTCATCCGATCGGGACTCGATGCCGCATCGGCAACCGTCCCGATCGGGGATGCGAGCCGGGGCCACGCCGTGTTCGACGGCAAGGGGGGATGCCTCACGTGCCACCGCGTGAACGGACGGGGATCGCGTGTGGCCCCGGACCTGAGCGACATCGGCGCACTCCGGACGCCCGCGTCTCTCGGCAGGTCGCTGCTGGACCCCTCGTCCGCGATGATGCCCATCAACCGCCCGGTGCGTGTCGTCATGAACGACGGCTCGAGCATCAACGGCCGGCGACTCAACGAGGACACCTTCACGGTTCAGCTCATCGACGAACAGGAGCGCCTCCACTCGATTGCCAAGAGCGACATGCGCTCCTACGTCGTCGATACCGTGTCGACGATGCCGTCCTATGCGAACAGCCTGACGGACGCGGAGCGCGCCGACGTCATCGCCTATCTGCTCACGCTGAAGGGGACTCCACCATGACGAGCTTCACCCCGCCAGGCAGACCTCCATCCTCCGCACGTGCTCCGCACTCGGAGCCGCGGCACACCACCGCGAAGTCCGGCACGACCATCGTGCGCGAGGGAGAGTTCGTCGCCGAAGTCACCGTCACGCTCGTCGAATCCGAAGGACCGTGGACCCAGTCCCTGTCCGTGGAAGACGCGAGCAGGCTCGACGATGTGCGCAACGCCTTGCGTGCCGGGGATGTCAAACGGGCCTCCCGCCTGGCACGTCGCATCTACCGTGTGTTGCCGGCGCGCCCGTGAGAGATCCGGCACACGCACGTCGAACACGTCCCGCACGCGGAGACTCTCGCAATGACAATGCGCACAGCCCTCGGTGCATCGCTGCTGGCGTTCGTGATGTGGTCTGCCGTCCACGCGCAGGTGACGTATGAGCGCGTGCGGCTGGCTGCGGACGAACCACACAACTGGCTGACCTACTCGGGCGGTTATGCCAGCCAGCGCCATAGTTTCCTCGATCAGATCGATCCTTCGAACGTCGCGGATCTCGAGCTCGAGTGGATTCTGCCAAACCAGGTGTTCGGCGCGTGGCAGTCCACACCGCTCGTGGTCGACGGGATCATGTACCTCACCCAGCGTCCGAACGATGTGCTGGCCGTGGACGCCAAGACCGGACGGGTGTTCTGGCTGTACCGCTACACCGTCTCCCCGGACGCGCGGGTGTGCTGCGGCGCCAACAATCGTGGTGTGGCCATCCTCGGCGACACGCTCTTCTTGGCGACACTGGATGCCCACCTGGTCGCAATCGATGCGACATCCGGCCGGCCCCTGTGGGACGTCGCGGTCGGTGATCCGGCGCTCGGCTACTCGATGACCATGGCGCCGCTCGTGGTGAAGGACAAGGTCCTCGTCGGTCTGGGTGGAGGCGAGTACGGCATTCGCGGCTTCATTGCGGCGTTCGACGCGCACACGGGCAGGGAGGTCTGGCGCTTCTACACCATTCCCGGGCCGGGCGAACCCGGCCACGAGACCTGGACCGAGGATGCCTGGAAGACCGGGGGCGGCTCCATCTGGCTGACACCGTCGTACGATCCGGACCTGAATCTGACCTATTGGGGCGTCGGGAATCCCGGCCCCGATTGGAACGCCGATCAGCGGCCCGGCGACAACCTGTACACCGACTCCGTCGTGGCGCTCGATGCAGACACCGGTGCGCTTCGCTGGCATTTCCAGTTCACGCCCAACGACACGTACGACTACGACTCGGTGCAGATTCCCGTGCTCGTGGACATGCCCTGGCGCGGCACGCCACGAAAACTGATGCTGTGGGCGAATCGCAATGGCTTTTTCTACGTTCTGGACCGGGAGACAGGGCGCTTTCTCTCGGGCACGCCGTTCGTGAAGGTCAACTGGGCGAGCGGCCTCGACGAGAACGGACGGCCCATCCCGACGCCGCAGCCGCCCGGCCGACCCACGTGGCCCGGCAACCAGGGCGGCACGAACTGGTATTCGCCCTCGTACAGCCCGCGCACGGGGCTTTTCTACGTCTCGACGTGGGAGAACTACGCATCCATCTTCCGGAAGGAGCCTGCGGAGTACATCCCCGGACGCACGTTCGCCGGCGGAGGTCATCAGGTGCTGACACCTGTGCCCGGCGCGCCGGGCGTGCGTATCGGCCGTGCGAGTCCGATCAACACGTGGACGAATGCGGTCGGCCAGGGTACGGTGATGGCACTGGATCCCGAAACCGGTGAGCAGAAGTGGCGCTTCGAGCAGTTCGACGTCACCGACAGCGGCATCCTGACCACGGCCACGGACCTGCTGTTCACGGGTGGCCGGGAGGGCTACTTCTACGCGCTCGATGCGCGCGACGGATCGCTGCTCTGGAAGGCGAGCCTTGGCGGGCAGATCGTGATGGGGCCGATCACGTACGCCGTGGATGGCCGCCAGTACGTGTCTGTGATTTCCGGACACTCGCTCGTCACGTTCGGCTTGCGTGAGTGACATGGGCCCTCCCCAACCTGGGGGAGACGGCCAGACCGCGTGTCGGATCCTGTGGTACGATCCGCCGCCATGACGCGATCGCTGGTACTGTCAGCCGTGCTTGCGCTCGGAGGCTCATCGGTAGTCTGGAGTCAGGCCTCGCAGGCACCCGCAACGCCTCCGGCACCGAATCCCGCCAACTTCACCGGCACCGTCACGCCGCATGTCACCAGCGACCTCCGGATGAACCGCTACGGCTTCGAGCCGGGCGCGCGCACCAACTGGCACAGCCACGAAGGCGGCCAGGTCGTCGTGGTCGAACAGGGTCGCATGCGCGTTCAGGAGCGTGGCAGTGCGGGCAGGGAATTCGGCCCCCGTCAGACGTACGTTGTCGCGCCAGGCGTCGTGCATTGGCACGGCGCCGTTCCGGACGAAACGTTGACGCAGGTCGCACTGAGCTACGGCGTCACGACGTGGTTGGACAAGGTGAGCGACGCCGAGTACGCGGCGGCAGGGCGGCGATGAACCAGCTCGCCCTTTGATATCCCAGCAGAGCCCTTGGCTGGTTGCCAGTATCTTCCGCCGCGCATCGCGCGGCAAGGACCGCTATGCGAACTGACACACGAGTACAAAATTCGCGTTCCGGGCCGCATAGCGGTCCAATGCACGTGACTGGTCGATCTGTTCTCGCGGTGGTTGTGCTGGTGTTCGTGTTCCCGATCTCGCTCGCCGTGCAAACGGCCGAAGACGGGCGGTCGCACGCGGGGAAGCAATGGCCTGCTCCGGGCGGAGACTGGGGAACGTCCCGTTACTCCACGCTGTCGCACATCAACACCGGTAATGCGAAATCGCTCGGTGGCGCGTGGGTCACTCAGTTGCCGGATGGGGAGGTGTCGCGCGCCTACACGGTCGTCACCGATGGCCGCATGTTCATCACGACAACGCGAGGGAGTATTCTCGCGCTCGACCCCGCCACGGGCCGCACCCTCTGGAGCTATACGCCCGAGGGCCGGTACGGCGGCAACCGTGGCGTGGGCGTTGGCGAAGGATTGCTGTTCGCCGGACTGGCCGATTCAACGGTTATAGCACTGGATCAGAACACCGGCTCGCTGGTCTGGACCGCCAGACGGGATCCTGCGCTTCCTTCGCAGGGGATGACCGCACAACCCGTCTACGGGGGGGGCGTGGTGGTCGCCACGGTGTCGGGCGCCGACAACTTCGCACGGGGCCGCGCCATCGGGTACGACGCGAAGACAGGGAAGCAGCTGTGGGTCTTCGAAGTCGTTCCCGAGCCCGGACAGCCGGGACACGAGACCTGGCCTGCGGATAGCGACATCTGGAAGTACGGTGGCGGTGCCATCTGGACCATCCCGGCCGTCGATGCCGACCTCGGACTCGTGTACGTGGTCACCGGGAATGCCGTGCCCCAGTTCGCGGGTGAAATCCGGCCCGGCGATAATCTGTTCACGAACTCGATCGTCGCGCTCGATCTTCAGACCGGGCGGATGCGATGGTACTTCCAGCTCGTGCACCACGACATCTGGGAGCACGACGTCAGTACCGGCCCGGTGCTCTACGACACGACAGTGGACGGGAAGCCGCGGAAAGCGGTGGCCGTCGCGCGCACCGACGGCTACTTTTTCCTCCTCGATCGCGAGAGCGGCGAGCCCCTCCTTCCAATCGAGGAGCGCCCGGTCAAACAGGACGCGCACATGCACACGTCACCGACGCAGCCGTTCCCGGTTGGAGCGGATCGCATCGGTCCGGAGTGCGCGCTTCGCGAACACGTGCCGGAAGGATGGGAGATCGGATGCTATTTCGATCCCATCCGGTCCGATATGCCCAACGTGTTCATGCCGCACATGACGCTGCGTCATGCACCAGTCGCCCACAGCCCGCAGACCGGCTACCTGTATGCGGCGGCCTGCGTGCGGCCGAAGTGGATTCGGCGTGTCGACAATCCGTGGATCTTCGTCTTCCCGACGCGGGTCCCTGGTGTCAGCCAGTTCGGCCTGCTCGCAGCAGTGGATACGCGCACCAACAGGATCGCCTGGCAGCAGCGCATGCCGTACGCCGAGTGCGCCGGCAGCGGCGCCACGGTCACGGCCGGAGGGCTGATGCTCCACAATACGCCGGATGGCAAGTTCCAGGTGTACAACGCGGCCACCGGGGAGCTGTTGTGGCAGTTCGAGACCGGCGAGCACGGCGTGCCCAATTCGAACGGCAACGTGGGCGGTCCCATCTCGACATACGAGGTCAACGGCGAACAGCACATTGCGTTCGTCATGAATCGACACGTGTGGTCCTTCAAGCTGGGCGGCACGATCCCGGAGCGCCCGGCCCCGCCCCCGTTGCCCATCATCGATCTATGGGAGGGCCGCATCGAGGAGGCGACGACCATCCGGCTGGGCGTCGAGAGCGTGACGCGGATTGTCAACGCCAACCGGGACGAAGAATGGTCGAACCCGTTTGCCGTGGTTCCCGCTCGCGTCCGAACGGCGACGGGCACGGCTCTCACCTTCACCAACACGACCGATATGGCTCACACGATTCGCGCACGCGACGGGTCGTGGACCACGGGCACGATTGCCGCTGGCGGGTCGGCCTCGGTCCGTGTGACCCGACCTGGCACCTACGAGTACGTGTGCGAGGAGCATCCCTGGTCGATCGGCCAGCTCATCGTAGAGTGAGCACGGGCGAGCTCCGCCTCGCTAGGTGGCAGCTCCTGCTTCTCCACTTGCCTTGGAGCCAGTTGCCGTCGCGACGCAAGCGGAGAAGCAGGAGACCGTCCGGAGTATGCGAGCCGCGGGCTACGGGCGCGACACCGCCGCCGCATACATCAGTTCGCGGAGGAGCGCGGCGGTACTGTCGCGAGGCGCGGCGGACGCACCACCGCGCGCGCGCACGCCGACGCCGAGCGCCAGGTCGAGTGGCGTCCGCCCATCTTTGTCCGCCGTGTCCAGTCGCGCGCCCCGATCGGCGAGGAACTTCACGAACGCATCTTCCCGCTCGAGGGCGGCGATGTGCAGTGCCGTCTGCCCGGCGTCGTTGGCGGCGCTGATGTCGGCGTCCCGTTCGACACAGAGGGCCACGATTTCCATTCGATCGGCCTCGCTGCCACGATTCAGTTCGTAAATTCCGAACCGGCCCAGCCCGCCCAGTCCTGCCGCATACATGATCGCGGTCGCCCCGTTCGCGGCGGCCATCCGCGGGTCGGCGCCATGCTCGAGCAGCAGCCGCACGGTCGCCACATCGCCTTTGCGGGCCGCGCGCATCAGCGGCGTGGAGCCGGCTCCGAGCGCCGGATCGCCCGCATTGTGCAATCGCTCGAGCACTCTGTTGGTGAGCCGCGCGTTGGGGTCCGCACCACGCGCCAGCAGCACCGTCATGAGGCCCCGCGCATCGAGTGCGCCCGAGGGAACGGGAGCGGGCCGACCGGGCGTTTCGTCGAGCGTCTGCATGTCGACCGCCGCGTACAAGGCCGTCATCCCGCGGCTGTCGCCGACATCGGGATCGGCTCCCTTGTGCAGCAGCAGCGCCGCGAGATCGTAATGCGCGTTGATGACGGACAGGACGAGCGCCGTGGTGCCATCGGGGTCGGTCAGGTCGAGATCCGCGCCGGCATCCGCCAGCGCGCGCACGGCGCCGAGCGCGTTCTGACGGGCCGCATACATCACGGGGGTCCATCCGCCGCGAGGCAGCACCATGAAGCGGGCGGAGGCCCCGTCACCGAACCGATCCCGCGGAAACTGCATCAGGGCCGACCGGGCGTCGACGTCGGCGCCGTGCTCGACGAGGACGTGCACGACGGCCGGATGATCCTCGGCTGCCGCCCACATCAGTGCTGTTTCACCAAGCATCTCTTCGCGCGCGTTCACGTCTGCCCCGTGCGCCAGCAGCACCGACACCGCCTCCGGATTGCCGGTGCGCGCCGCGGTCATGAGGACCGTCTGCCCCCGTCGCAGCGGCGTGCCCGGATTGGCGCCCGCATCGATCAAGGCGGCGAGCATCGGGGCATTTCCATTGACGGCAGCCAGTGCAAGCGGCGTCATGCCGTGATCGTTGGCGGGATCCGGTCGCGCGCCCGCGCGCAGCAGCAGTCTCACGGCTTCGAGATCGTCCGCGTGCGCCGCCCAGTGCAGCGCAGTGGTTCCGTCACGATCTGCCTCGTCGACATCGACCGTGGACGTGAGCAGCGTCCGCACCGCCCCGCGATCGCCGCTCTTGATGGCGGCAATCAGACGAGTCTCGCTCGCCCCCGCATTCGACACGACCACCGCGCCGAGAACGATCGGCCAGGTGACCGCTGCAACTCCCGCACGCATCACGCTCGACTCCACGCTTCCTCAGAACAGGTCAATCGTTCCGGTGCTGTCGCCAAAGGTCTCGAGTCCGGCCTCGAATCGGTCGGCCACCGTCAGCCACAGGTTGCCCACGGGCGTGCGCGGAGGCAGCAGCAAGTGGCGGTGCCCGGTGCCCACGTCTCCGCCCACCGCCACGATGGGCAATGGATCCGAGGCATGCAGATTCGGATTGCCCATACCGCCACCGTAGAAGATCAGGGCATGATCGAGCAGCGATCCGTCGCCGTCCGGCGTCGTCTGCAGCTTCGCCAGGAACTTCGCGAACTGTTCCACGTGATACGTGTTGACAATTACGTTCTTCGCGATGTTCTCCGGGTTGTTGCCGTGATGCGACACCGTGTGATGCTGGTCCGGCACGCCAATCTGCGGGTAGGTGCGCTGACTCAGCTCGCGATCGGACATGAACGTGAACACCCGAGTGAGGTCCACCTGCCACGCAACCGTCAGCAGGTCGTACATGAGGGTCAGATGCTCCTCGAACACGTCGGGAATGCCGATTGGCACGTCGGGAGCCTCCACCTGGCTGCTGCGATGGGCTTCCGTACGCTCGATCCGGCGCTCGATCTCCCGCACGTTCTCCAGATACTCACCGAGCGTTGCGCGGTCACGCGCCCCGAGATCGCGCTGAAGCCGCTCGACCTCCTGTTTCACCACGTCGAGCACACTCCGGTCACGCTGCAGGCGCGCGCGGCGCTGCTCCGGGCTCCCGGGCCGCCCGAACATCCGCTCGAACACGACGCGCGGATTGATCTCCATGGGAAGCGGCGTGGTTGGCGAGCTCCATGAGATGGTATTGGTGTAGGCACAACTGAAACCGCTCGTACATGCGCCGACGTATCCCGTGAAGTCGGCTGTCGCCAGCTCCAGTGAGGGGAACGGCGTCTCCTGACCGATGTGCCTGGCCAGGACTTGATCGATCGTGACGCCGGCCTCGACGTCTTCCGCCTCCGTCCGCCTCGGGTAGATGCCGCTGAGGAACCCGGTGGCGCTGATCGCATGATCGCCCTCGACGACGCCGGGGTTGGCCCTCGTCAGGTTACTGACAACCACGGTGCGGTCGCGGAACGGCTCGAGCGGCTTCAAGATCGGCGAGAACTCGAATCCGACACCGGACGTCCGCGGCATCCACTGCTCCATGATCGCGCCGTTCGGCACGAACACCGCCCCGAAGCGAGGGCGCGGATTGGCAGGGGTCTTCGCGAGCGCCGTCAACGGCGGAATCATGGCCTCGAGCAGCGGCAGGGACAGCGTCGCTCCAATGCCTCGAAGCATGGTCCGGCGGGGTATCGACTTCTTCGTCACGAACATCGCACTCTCCTGATTCGCCTGCACTCAACGGGCGGCGTGCCGCACATCGGGAATGTCACCATCGGGGGCGGGCGTCATCCGCATCTGGAACGGGACGCTGTTGACGATGCCGAGCACGATCGAAGAAAAGCGGTAATCGGGAGCCGAGGCTCGTACGATCGCCCGCAGGGCCGGCATGTCGTCGTGATCGAGTCCGCGGCCGAGCGCATACGTCATCAGCTTTTCCGTGAGCGTCCCGACGAACACCGCGGGGCGCATGGTCAACGCATCACGCAGCGTCTCTATGCCCTCGACTTCCGTCCCGTCGGCGAGCACTCCCGACGCGTCGATGGGCTTGCCGGCCTCGTGACTCCGGGCGGCACCGAGGGCATCGAAGTGCTCCAGCGCGAATCCAAGCGGATCCATCACGTTGTGGCAGGCCGCGCACGCCGGGTTCGCGCGGTGCGAGGCCAGCCGCTCTCGCACGGTCGCCGGCGGACCGCCGCCCTCGTTCTCCTCCAGCGCAGGAACGTCCGGTGGCGGTGGAGGGGGCGGTGTGCCCAGGATGTTCTCGAGGATCCACTGTCCGCGCAGCACGGGCGAGGTCCTCGTCGCATAGGAAGTCACCGCGAGCACGCTGCCGTGCCCGAGCAGCCCACGCCGCGAGTCGTCCACCTGGACACGCCGGAAGTGGCTGCCGTAGATGTGTCGCATCCCGTAATGTCGTGCCAGTCGGCCGTTGACAAAGGTGTAGTCGGCAGTCAGCAGATCGATCACGTTTCGATCCTCATGGACGATGCTGGCAAAGAAGAGCTCCGTCTCGCGCAGGAACGCCTGCCGCAGGTTGTCGTCGAAGTCGGGGAACACATCGGAATTCGGCCGCAGGTTCCGGATATTCCGGAGACGCAGCCACTGTCCCGCGAAATGGTCGACGAGCGCGTGCGCCCGCCGATCCGCCAGCATCCGCCGCACCTGCTGCTCGAGCACCGTCGGGTCGGCCAGACGGTCCTCGGCCCCCAGCTCGATCAACTCATCATCCGGAATGCTGCTCCACAGGAAGAACGAGAGCCGCGACGCGAACTCCAGGCCACCGACACGATGTATCGTTCCCGGCCGCGCGTGCTCAGGGTCGCGCTCGAGGCGAAAGACGAACTGAGGGTTGGCCAGGATGAGCTGCAGCGCGCGCTGTACGCCCGTGTCGAAGCTCCCCTCGCTGCGACCCTGCTCGAAGAAGCGCAGCAGGGGCTGAAGATCCGTCTCGGTGACCGGCCGGCGGTAGGCGCGTCCGGCAAGCGTCGAGATGATCGCCCGCGCACACGGATCTTCCGCCTCGACACTGTCGGGCCGGCAGGAGAACACACGGCGGCGGCTGGGCGTATCGCCCGGGCCGGCGGCATTGAAGGGGCCCGTAATCAGGATCGAATCGACATGAGGCCGGCCCGTCCAATCGAGCGTATTGGCGGAACTGCGTAGAAACGGCTGCAGCCGCACCGTGTCCAGCGCTGCCAGATTGTCCACGAACGCGACGGCCACGTCCCTCGGACCGGCCTGCACCCGGCGACGAACACTCACCCGCTCGTCAACCGCATCGGCGGTTGACGTGGGAGCCGCAAACGCGGCCTCCAGATCGGCGGGGCCGCCAACCATCGCGGAGTGCACCCGTTCGCCGTCGATGGTCATCGTGAACTCACGCGGGTGCTCGAGTCCGCGCATCATCCCGAAGTTCGTTCGAAACAGCCTGACGTTGAACTCGTACTCGCCATCGGCGGGAAACGTGTGGCGAACGACGCCACCACCCACGGTCCCCAACGGCATCCCATCGACGTGCTGATCCTGGGACCGATCCTGCGGCACGCGATAGGTGTGTGCCTCCATGCCCAGGTCTGCCCCTCCGATGGCCAGAGCACTGATTCGATCGGCGGCCGCGAGGTACCGCTCCTGGAGCACTGGCGAGAAGCCCAGGACATCGGCGATGTTGTCGAATCCGAAGGCGGAGTTGTCGGGTGGAAGCAGTGATGCCGGATCGATCTCCAGATCGAGCAGATCGCGAATGGCGTTGGCGTACTCGGTCCGATTGAGCCGCCGGAGGACAGGCCGTCCGGGACTCGGCGCGCCCGCGGCTGCACGATCCAGTTCCGTCTCGAGGGATGCAATCAGACTGTCGTACACCGCGTCATCGGGTCGCGGCATGCCCAGCGGAGGCATGGCGCGGGTCCGTAGTTTGCGCACGACTCGTTCCCAGATGTCGGCGTTACTCCGAACGTCGTTCAGATCCGGCCCATCCAGCGCCAGACCTGCTGTCTGCACGCGGGTGTTGTGGCAGGCGACGCAGTAGCGCTGGAGCACGGACTCGTGCTCGGCGATAGCACTAGCAAACTCGGCTGGATGACCATTCTGCGCCTCGGCCCGCAGGAGGCTCGACGCCACACCTCCGAGGCACACACAGGCCACCGCCAGAACCACGACCCGTCTCGTCACCGAAGAGATGCTCCTCTGGACCGCTATGCGGCCCCAAAGGCGAATTTCGTGTTCTTTGCTCAAACCGCATAGCGGTCCCAGCCGCGCGGCTCTGTGGGGATATCAAGGGGCGGAGCCCCGTGGCTGGTTGGACCCCCACCAACAGTGGAGAACGCCAACGTACAGCGACCTTTCGGTGTTCCTTCACCACGGAGGCCGCCGACGGCGTCGCGATCACCCCGAAATATGCACGGCCACAAGCGGGATTACAAGCACCCGATCGGAGGAGCAGGCCCACCCGCTCGTCCCTGGACTCGCAGCATCCGCCGACAAACGATGGAGCGCGCAGTCCGGTTACTGGCTCTTCAGCACCCTGCTACAGGGTTCTGGTCTGGCCGCCGTCGGCATCGACGATGGAACCGTGGCAGAACGCCGCCTGCGGCGAGGCGAGAAACGCTACCAGTCGCGCGATCTCGGCGGGTTCGCCGAACCGGGCAATGCCCAGCGCACGCGCCATCTCGCGTTCGGCCCTCTCCAGCTCGATGCCGTGCTCGGATGCGTAACTGCGCAGTCGCACCTGCAGCCTGTCGGTCGCGATCGAACCTGGGTTGATGGCGTTCACCCGCACGCCGTCTCGTACACCGCGATCCGCGAGCGCCTTGGTCAGGTTGAGCAGCGCCGCGTTGACAGCGCCGCCGATGGTGAACTCGGCAGTGCCCGTGCGCCCGCCAAGGCCGACGATGTTCACGATACTGCCGCGTGTGGCCCGAAGGTGAGGCCAGGCGGCCCGGGAGCAGCGCATCGCACCGTAGAACTTCAGCCCGAAGCCACCTTCCCAGTCGGCATCGGGCAAGGTCAGGAAATCGCCACGCCTGGTATCCCCCGCGTTGTTGACGACCAGGTCGAGCTGCCCGAAACGATCAACGGTCGCGGCCACCACGGCCGCCGGTGCATCGGCGTCGCGAAGATCGAGAGCCTGGACCAGACACTCCGTTGGAAGCAACCGGGCAACCGTTTCGAGCTGGTTTCGCGACCGGGCAACCACCGCCACACGCATCCCTTCAGCCGCGAGCGCCTCGGCAATCGCCCGGCCAATGCCCCGGCTGGCCCCTGTGACGAGCGCCACTCGTCCGGTGAGTTGCAGATCCATGGCAAGAAGTGTATCCCTCCCTCCGGCCGGCGACGAACCCTGGCACGCGGGACGAAGGCTTCACTGGCCGTCCTGCAACAGCACCGACTCTACTGTTACAATCTGCGCACCGTCAGGAGCATTCAACGTTGGTCCCGGAGCTCAGTTGAGTTGCGACGGGCGGCGACCTACGACTCGCGCGACCCCAGTCGCGCAAAACGCATCCGGAGCGTGAAGACCGAGCTGGGTGGCGGGACCCAGCTCGGGTCGCCACCTACGGGTGGAGGATGCGTTTTACCGCGCGATGTCGTCGGGAGCCCGCCCCGTCGCAACTCAACTGAGCTCCGGGATGAGAACGTCCGGGAGGATGATCGGGTGGTTCCCCCACCCCTTGGTCCCGCCGGCTGGAGCACGCAAAGACCGCCATGTCTGGGGCCCGACTCCAAGTCACCGATGCGCAGGGACGGCGCGTCGTCTCAATCGACAAGCCGCTGTTCGTCGTCGGACGACGCACGGCTGCGGATCTGCAGGTCTTCGCCGGAGATGTCTCCCGCGAACACGCGGAGATCGTCAAGGATGGAGACCGCTACGTGCTGCGCGACCTGGGGTCCCGGTTCGGCACCTATGTGAATGGCGAACCGGTGACCGAGCGCATCCTGGTCGACGGCGACCGCATCCGCCTGGGACGCAGCGACGCCGTGGAGCTGGTGTTCACGCTCGACGGCTCGCAGTCCTCGACGCTGCATTCCGTCGCATCCGACGCGACCGACCTGCGGCAGATGGCGGCCATCTTGAATGGCCTTCGCGCCCTTGGATCCGGACGAGTCCTGGACGAAGTGTTGACGCTCGTGATGGATTCGGCGCTCGACGTCACACGTGCCGAGCGCGGATTCGTGATGCTCGCAAACGCGGACGGCGAGCTGGAGTTCAAGATTGCGCGCGGGCGCGGTCGGATCACGCTTCCAGGGACGTCGTTCGCGACGAGCGCGAAGATTCCACGCGAAGTGTTCCTGACCGGCGACAGCCGCATCGTCGGCGACCTGATGGAGGGCACGCTGGCCGGGGCGCACGACGGGACCATCGCGGTCGGGATTCGTCACGTGCTCTGCGTGCCGCTGCGGGTGTCGCCGCTCGGCACCGGTCTCGGCCCGGGCAGCGTGCACCGCGTCATCGGCGTCCTGTACCTCGATGGCCGTGAACGCAGCACGATGACCTCCCGCGCGACGCTCGCATCCCTCGAGGCCTTCGCCACACAGGCAGCCCTGGCCATCGAGAGCGCACGCTTGTACGCCGAGGCGGCGGAGAAGGCACGCATCGATCGGGACCTGCGGGTGGCCGCGGAGATTCAGCGCGCGTTGCTGCCGGAGCCGAACTACCAGACCGACAGTGTCGACCTCGCCGCCGCCTCCATTCCCTGCAGGACCGTCGGAGGCGACTTCTTCGACTACCTCGACGTGCCAGGAGGACGGGTCGGCTTTGCGCTCGGCGACGTCGCCGGAAAGGGCCCCCCCGCTGCACTGTTGGCGGCCGTCGCGCAGAGCAACTTCGTCGCCCAGGCACAGGTGACCAGCGATCCCGCCGAGACCATGGCCCGGATCAACCGTGCGTTGCTGCGCCGCACGATCGAAGCACGGTTTGCCACGATGTTCTACGGGGCTATTGGCGCCGACGGCACGTTGACGTACTGCAACGCCGGCCAGGAGCCGCCGCTGCTCGTCCGAAGGGATGACGTCGCCTCGCTCGACATCGGCGGCCCGGTGCTCGGTCTCTTGAGCGTCGCGACCTACGAGTGCGGAACGGTGCCGCTGTCGCCCGGCGATCTCGTCGTTGTCTGCAGCGACGGTGTCACCGAAGCGCGGAACACGGCTGGCGAGGAGTTCGAGCGCGATCGATTGGTCGCAACGGTCGGCTCCTGCCACGGCGCACGGGCCGAGGCGGTCGTCGGGCAACTGCTGGCGGCCGTCGGCGCATTCTCGAAGGGCGCGTCCCAGGCCGACGACATCACGGTGCTGGTGCTCCGCTACGGTCCGCGTGAGGACCGCGTCAGGACCAGCAAGCCCGGTGAGGATCCGGCCGTCTGAGCCGTCCAGCGCCGGCACGCGCCCGGCGGGACGCCTGCACCTGCCGCGTGTCGTGATGGCGACAGAACATCGAGTTCCAAGAAGGAGAGGACATGCAGATCAAAGAGCGTCGAGTGGGAGCGGTCACGATACTGGATCTGAGTGGAAAGCTCGCACTCGGCGACGGGGACGGACTGCTGAAGGACAAGATTCACAGTCTCATGAACCAGGGGCAGCGACACGTCGCATTGAATCTGGGCGATCTGACGTACGTGGACAGCGCCGGCCTCGGAGAGCTGGTTGCGGCGCAGAACACGGTCGCCAAGAGCAACGGCATGGTCAAGGTGTTCAACCTCACCAAGCGCGTGTCGGATCTGCTGACGATCACGAAGGTACTCACCGTGTTCGACGTGCACAACACCGAAGCGGAGGCGCTGCAGAGCTTCCCGTCAGGAGCGGCGACGTAGGGTTCGGAGCTCACTCGAGTGAGCTGGGATTAGACATCTCTTGAACGAAGCCCCGGAGCTCCACCTCGTGCCCGCACGATGGCGAGGCGTGAGAAGTCAGCGAATCGCGATGGGGTTTCCCGGCGATCCGGTGGCACCTTTCAGCGGCAGCGGGGAGAAGAAGAACGCGAACTCGTAGACGCCGTCGCGTGCGAGCGCTTCGGTCGCCAGGTTCTCGAACTGGTAGATGCCATTTCGCGTCAGGAGCAGCTGGTGCACCGGAGCCGAGATTGACGGATCCGACGCTGGCGAGACCTCGATGCCCCAGTTGTCGGCACCCACCATGACGATCTCCCTGTCGACGAGAAACTGCGCGGCCGGAACGCCCAGGCCGGGCGAGCTCTGGAGATAGCGCGCATTGTCTTTCATCCACAGTGCCCCCCACCCCGTGTGGATCAACACCACATCACCGACCCGGATGCTCGTCCCCTGGCGCCGCAGTGCTCCGTCGAGATCGGCCGCCGTGATCTCGTACGTGCTCTCCAACTGCGCGACACCCTTGTAGGCAGCCACGTCTATGAGCACGCCGCGGGTCACGATCGGCCCGACGTGCTCGATGCCGAGCCGCGTCAGACCTTCGGCACGGACGAAATCGGCGCGATGGTTGCCGTTGTAGAACAGCTCCCCGATGCCGACGTGCCCGAGTCCGTCGAACTGCGTCCCGATCTGCCCGAGCTCGCCGCTCACGATCTCGTCGTGATAGACGAACTGATTGC
>CAZDLW010000030.1:0-30860 GCA_964505975.1 uncultured Bifidobacteriaceae bacterium
CGGGGCGAGTGGTCCGGCGGCGGCGTGGTGGTCGTGTTTGGTGCGGAAGCGGGGACTCGAACCCCGATGATCTTGCGATCACTAGCTCCTGAGGCTAGCGCGTCTGCCAATTCCGCCACTTCCGCAGTGGTCGCGCCTCAACCGTCGCGATGAGCGGCACCGTTGCCAGGCTCGGTCGCACGGCAGGCACACGTGCTCGAGGCAGGACCTCTCATTGTAGCCACGGATGTTCCCGGTGTCGAGGAGTGTCCGGGACCTTCCTGAGCGACGTTCGAAGAACATAGGGGGCGGAACCGCGTGGCCGACTACGACCGTCGGGGCGCAGCGGGGACATCAAGGAGCGGAGCCCGTGGCTGGAGCCCCGTGGCTGGTTTGACGAACCCGTCACCCGGATGTACCGTCGGGCGTGCTGCTGCACAACCGCATCCTCCTGGGTCTCATCCTTGGCGCCGGGACCGGTATCTTCTTCAATGTCGCCGCAGGTGACCATCCAGCGCTCGAGTGGGCACTCGCGCAGATTGCCGAACCGCTCGGCCGCGTGTGGCTGAACGCGCTGATCATGGTCGTCATTCCGCTCATCGTCTCGACGGTGGCGCTCGGCATTGCCGGGCTCGGCAGCCTCGCGCACGTCGGTCGGATCGGCGGCGCAACGCTGCTCACCTTTCTGTGCCTGACCTCCACGGCCACCGTACTCGGGCTCATCGTGGTCAATGTCGTGCGTCCCGGCGAAGGGCTCGATCCAGCCGTGACGAGTCGGCTCATGGAGACGTACGGCGGACAGGCCGAAGGAGCCATGGGATTTGCCGAGGACGCGCTCACGATTGAGACGTTCGTCCGAATGATGCCGCGCAATCCTGTGGCAGCAGCGGCCGGCGGTGAGATGCTGGCCGTGATCGTGTTTGCGCTCATGATGGGGATAGGCCTGACGCTCATCGCACGCGAGCGTGCCGAGCCGCTCATGGGGGTGCTGGACAGCGTGGCCGCCGTCATGGTGGCCATTATCGGCCTCGTCATGCGGTTCGCCCCGTTCGCCGTCTTCGCGCTGATCTTCAGCGTCACGGCACGGTTTGGATTCGACGTTCTGCTCAACCTGCTGATGTACATCCTGACGGTTGTCGGAGCGCTCGCGATTTTTCAGACAGCCGTGTACACACTCGTGCTGCGAACGGTCGCCTTGCGGAGCCCGGTCGAGTTCTTCCGAAAGGCGGGCATTGTCATGCTGACAGCCTTTTCGACCTCGTCGAGCAACGCCACGTTGCCGACGACGCTTCGTGTGGCGGAGCGCGAGCTCGGAGTTCGGCCGAACGTGGCCGGATTCGTCATTCCACTTGGCGCTACGATGAACATGAACGGCACGGCCCTCTTCGAGGGGGTCACCGTGCTGTTTCTCGCACAGGTGTTTGGTGTGTCCCTCACCCTGGGACAGCAGCTCGTCGTGCTGCTGATGGCGGTGGTCACCGCGATTGGCGTGGCCGGAGTTCCAGGCGGCTCCATTCCGCTGCTGATGATGGTGCTCGGGATGGTGGGAGTGCCGGTGGAGGGCATCGCCATCGTGCTGGGCGCCGACCGCCTCCTGGACATGTGCCGGACGGTCGTCAACGTCACTGGCGATCTGGTCACGGCCACCGTGGTGGACCGCTTCGAATCGCGAGTCGTCTCGCGCGAGATCGCCGTGTGAGTCGTCGCGGCGCTAGCCTCTGGATTCGGGCCATGTGGCCAGCACGGTTGGCAGCATCTGCCGAAACAGGCGCAGCGCTCGCACGGCGCGCGTGAAGGTGCGTTCGTCGCGGGCGGTCCAATTGAATCCGTACTGGCTCCGGACGAACGACGGCAGCAACCCGATGGTCAACACGCGGTTGATGCATGCTGCGGGCACGCCCACCACGGGCAGCGGCGGCGCCATGACGGCCGTAGCAAGCTCCCGTGCCTGCGCGCTCACGGAGATGCGGCCGGAGGCATACATGTCGGAAACATACTGATGCAGGTCCGCCCACGAGCGGGGCACGGTTGCTTCCCGTGCATTCAACGCCACGGCAATGGACGCCGCCTCCACACAGTACGCGTCCCGCTCTGCATGCGTGAGCGGGGCCACCAGCAGCTCATAGAAGACGGGGACGGACTCGATCAGCGTGGCGTGCACCCAGAGGACCAGATCCGGGTCCTCTGCAGAGTAGCGCGTGCCGGTCGAGAAGACGCCCGAGCCGACGCTTAGATGGCCGTGAACGCGGCGATGGATGGCTTTGATGCCGTCGATCGCCCGCGCGCGTGACGCATCATCCCCAAACGTCACCGCGAGCATGGCACGCACGGTGTGCCGGAGCCGCACGACAGCGGCCAGTGGTGTGGCACGAAAGCCGCTGTGCTCGTAGACGCCGGCGGCAATCAGGGGATGCGCGAGCTGGAGCAGAATCGCACGCGTCCACGCCAGCAGGACGATGCGCTCGGCATTGACACGGTGGGACACGCCCGCGACCTTCGCCAGCGACCCCCCCGCGAGAGGCGTGATCATCGCCTTCGCGGCGCTGACGCGTGATGTTTGACCCCCATGCAGCCCCAGGCGCCAATTCTACTGCTGGAATCTGCAGAGCGTCCGGCGCGCGCCGCTGAACCGCTGCACGGCAACGCCACGTTGCCACAACGAGCACAGAATTGTCGTGTGGAGCCGCACAGCGGTCCAGGCTCGGTGCGGGGATGCACTCCTCGATCTCGCTCGGAGCGTCCTGGGCGGTAAGTGAGGACGAGAACAGAGGGCATGGCGCCGTGATGACGTGTGTGTGTTGGTCGTGCTCCTCACAATGAGGGACGGGGACGTTTCACATTTTGTATCGCGTGTGCTGGATCTCTCGTTGCGCGCGGAATGCCCATGCGATAGCGTGTCCCAAGTACCCCTGCCGAGAGTCGTCCGATGCGCGCTGCCTGGTCGAACCTCCTCCGCCGCCTTCTTGGCGACGCGGATGCCGAGCCGCTCGTCCTGGAACGGTCGGATTGTCCCCTGTCGTCACGCGCCGACGATGTGACGCAACGCGCGCAAGGGTTTGCCTCGGTACACGCCACTGCAGGGTCCGTGATGCAGTTCGTTTTCCGCAGTGCCGGCGGCGACATCCGGTGCGCCGCCTTCGCCGACGACCGCGGCGTGGTGCTCACCGTCGTTCCGGGGGACACTACCGATAGCCCTTATTCGCCAGGCACGGCGCTGTATGAGGGCGACCAGACTGGCGGCGCGCTCGAGCGCGGACGTCTCGTGCTCTTCGTCAATCGTCAATCCCCGAGCTGCGATCTCCTGGTTCCCGTGACGGCCGGCTCACGTCTTCGTGCGATGCTGGCCTGCCGGTTCGCGGCCGAACCGCCGTCACCAGCCATCGTTGCCCTCGCGCTGCAAGCGGGTCGCACGATTGCGCACGCAATCGAGGTCGCAGACGTACGTGCACACTACGATCGCGTCATCGCCACGGTGGGGCACGAACTGCGCCAGCCACTCTCGGCGCTGGTCACGGCGCTCGATCTCGCCGGGCGGATGTCATCGGAGGCGACGGCGCGTCCACTGGACGTGGCCCGGCGGCAGGCGGCCCACGCCGCGCGGCTCATCGAAACGGTTCTGGATGCGTCGCGGCTCGTCGGACGACGTTCGCGCCTGACCCTGCGGCGTCTCGACATGCGTGACGTGCTCCAGGCGGCTGTGGAAAGCGTGCGCGACGACGTACGTGCAAGGCAGCAGCGGCTGGCGTTACACCTGCCTCACGGCCCGGTCTGGTGTCTGGGTGACGCGGCGCGCCTGCAGCAGGTGTTCGTCAATCTGCTGACCAACGCGAATCGCTATACACCTGAACGCGGTGCTATCACAATCACGCTGCGCGCGACGCGTGAGGGAGTGACGGTACGGGTCAAGGACACCGGTGTCGGCATCGACTCCAGCGTCCGTGAACGCATCTTCGACGCATTCAATCGGTCGGCGTCGGGATCTTCCGAGGGATTGGGTCTCGGACTTGCCATCAGCAGGGGGATCGTGGAGGGGCATGGTGGAGCGATCGAGGCGGACAGCCCCGGGCGCGGCCAGGGTTCCACGTTTACCGTGCGACTCCCGAGTCTGATTCACGGTGTGCGGCCGCGGATGCTGTCGTCTACGGCCGCGCGAAGCAGACGGAAGCACCTGGGCTGACTCGACCTGTTCAACTCGAGCGAGCGCCGTGCTGACTTCCCCAGACCGCGCTTACTCGTCTGGATTCGGTGTTCCTTCTCTTATCCGTGGCGTTGCGTCGCCTCCCGGCGACCCCTTCTTCTGCCACATCCAACGGACCACGCCGAAGAGCGCCAGTCCGACAATCCCGTTTCGCATCAGGCGTCGCCCTGCGGCCTTTCGTCGGTCGGCGTCGAGGAGCTGGCGGTACGTGTCCAGGCCTTCAGGATCCTGCGGCTCTGGTGGTCTGGGTGGCGCACGGCGCTCGGGTGCGGGCACCCAGCGCGTGACGAACGCAAAGCTCTCGGATGCACAGGCAGGACACTGTTGCGCGTCGTGGATCTCCTCGCAGTCCAGGCAGAGGCGCGCGTTGCGAAGCTGCATGGTTCCAGTGTACCCGTCCTGCCGCCGAACCGGTCAGGACGCAGTGAAGCTCCGCCTCAAACCGCCGAGACGTACAAAGCCGGAGTGGCTCCACTTCACTGCTGCCAGGATTGACTTTGCCCCGCTTCGCGGGGCTGGACATCTCCTCACGCCGCCGCAAAATCTGGCTTCATTCGTGACGATCTCAGCGTGAGGAGATGTCTACGCCGTTCGCGAATTGCGCACGGCGGACTCACGTGCCTCTGGCGGAGGAGATCGGTTAGGCTTCTCGGGCGAGCGGGTCGCGGGCGGTGTCCGAGGCGCGCCGCGAATTGGAGGTGAGCAATGTCACTACGGCAGTCCGCTGCAGTCGTGATTGGTGCCAGCATGAGCGGGCTTCTGGTCGCTCGCGCACTCAGTCCCCACTTCGACCGTGTGACCGTCGTCGAGCGTGACGTGCTGCCCGATGGCGCGGAGGTGCGCAAGGGGGTGCCTCAGTCAGGGCACGCACACGGGTTGCTCGCGAGCGGCTACCGGGTGATGGACGAGTACTTCCCCGGCATGATGGACGAGCTCGAGGCGACCGGGGCGCCGCGTGGCGATGTGGTCGGCGAGTTTCTCTGGTTTCAGTACGGGCGCTGGAAGCTCCGCCACACCTCCGGCCTGCGCGGAATTGCCGTGAGCCGGCCGTGCCTCGAGGCTGCGATTCGTCGCCGCGTCAAGGCGCTGCCGAACGTGACGTTTCTCGAGGGCATGGAGGCGAAAGAGCCGGTCTTCGACACCGCCGCAGGACGCGTCACCGGGCTCCCGGTCCGATCGTGGGACGGGGAGATGAGGACGATCGACGCGGATCTCGTGGTGGATGCCAGCGGGCGGGGCTCGCAATCACCGAAGTGGCTGGCCGCATGGGGGTTTGGTCAACCGGACGTGCTGCTGGTCAAGGTGGATGTGGGGTATGCGACGCGGGTCTTCGAACGGCGGCCCGGCGAATTCTTCAATTCGACGGGGGCGATCGTCTCGGGCACACCGCCCGCGAGTACGCGGTACGCGGCCGTGCTGGCGGCCGAGGGTCCCCGATGGGTGGTCACGCTGGTCGGCATCGTCGGTGATTACCCACCAACGGACGAGCGTGGATGGCTGCAGTTTGCCGCAAGCCTGCCGGTTCCCGTGGTGCACGACCTTGTCACCACGGCTCGGCCGATCACGGATGTTGCGAGCTACCGGTTCCCGGCAAATCAGCGGCGTTTCTACGAGCGGATGAAACGGTTTCCCACCGGCTACCTCGTCGTGGGCGACGCCGTGTGCAGCTTCAATCCTATCTACGGGCAGGGTATGTCTGTTGCTGCCACCGAGGCCCGGGCACTCGAGGACTGTCTCGCCGGAGGTCTCGAGGGCCTGGCCAGGCGTTTCTACGATCGCGCACGAAGCATCGTCGATATTCCGTGGCTCATTGCCACCGGGGAGGATCTTCGCTTTCCGCAGGTCGAAGGACCGCGTCCGTTTGGATCGGCCATCGTGAACCGCTATCTGAATCGTATGCACGCGGTGGCGTCCCAGGACCCGTTCGTCTGTCGCCGGTTCTTCGATGTCCTCAATCTGCTTGCTCCGCCCGCGTCGTTGATGTCGCCCGGTGTCGGTTGGCGAGTGCTGACTCGTCGACTGCCTCGCGGAGAGGGGTCGCCCTGGGGAGTCATGTCACCCCACAGCGGGCGTGCCGCTGCCTCAGGCTCAGCGCTCGGCATGCGGTAGAAACGCCCGCGGGAAGTCGTGTCTCGGCGGGAGGACGCGCAGGTATTCTGTAGGCAGAGCCCCGTGGCTGTCAGGCAGGACGGATGCGGGTGCGGTTCGTGGTGATCGGCGCGTCCCGCGCACCTCATGCTGACCGGCAAATGCTGCCGCTGCCGCCTATGGCACAATCACAATCATGCATCGCCTTCTGACCTTTTCCGTTGTTGCTCTGCTGCTGGCGCTTCCGCCGTCGCTCGCGGCGCAGTGGCCTCGCTACCACGTTCCAGGTGTGCCGCGTACTGCCGACGGCCAGGTCGACGTGAATGCGCCCACGCCCCGTGCACCGGACGGCAAGCCCGACCTGACCGGGATCTGGGAGAACTTCCGTGAGCAGGGACAGGGCGTAGCCTCTGTCAACGCTGCCTTCTTCAGCGACGTCCTGCCGTCGCTCATCCCGCAGTTCCGCGACATCGGTTCCGACATGCAGGGAGGGCTCCCCCTCCAGCCCTGGGCGGCGGCACTGAAGAAACAGCGGATGGACGACAACAGCATGGACAACCCCGACGCGCACTGTCTGCCGCTCGGCATCATGCAGCTGCACACGCACGTCGATCCCCGCCGGATCATCCAGACGCCGCAGCTCGTGGCCATGCTGTACGAGGCAAACTACGGCTTGCGCTACATCTACCTCGACGGCCGCCCGGCACCGGACAACGACCCGCAGCCGTGGTGGTACGGCTATTCACGCGGGTGGTGGGAAGGCGACACGCTCGTGGTCGAGACCACCAACTTCAGGGACGGCGGGTGGCTCGATATCAACGGGAGCCCGCTGACGGACGCGGCGAAGGTGACCGAGCGGTTCCGGCGACCGAGCTACGGGCGGCTGCAGATTGACGTCACGGTCGACGACCCCAAGGCGTACACGAAGCCGTGGACGGTGAACCTGACGCAGAAGATCATGGTGGACACGGAGATGATGGAGTTCATCTGCAACGAGAACGAGCAGAGCTCCAAGCGCTACGTGCGGCCGTCAGAGCAGCAGTGAGTCCGTCGACCGCGAGAGATCTCCCAATCGATCGGGTTACGAGCTCAGTTCGACCGACCCTGGGGCCGCCCTCAGAGCGTGTGAAAAGATCACGGGCTGTGCGTCGTCCGTGGTGCTCACCTGTGTTGGTGTAGCGAACGGTGCCGGCGGCCGGGCATGCGGGGCTGGCTCCCGATGACATCGCGCGGAAAAACGCGCCCTCCGCCCGAGGAGCGGCGACGCGCGCTGGTCCGCGACCAGCGCGGTCCTCACGCTGCGGGCGCGTTTTACCTGATCTGTCAGGCGATTCGAAGCCCGTACGCACCAAGGGCCGCCCCATTCATGGGCGGCCCTTGTGTGGTTGGACATGACCGCTCGTTGAGGGCTTGGTATCGAACGGTGAACACCTACCAGGCGAACTCGGCGTTCAGCCGGAACACACGCGGGTTCATGTACGAGGTCGGCTGCAGCCAGCCCGTCGTGGCCGGCGAGTAGACCCCGTTGTATCCGAGCGTGACGTTGTTGTTCAGCACGTTGTAGATGTCCGCGCCTACCGTGAGTCGCTGACCGCCGATCCGGACGATCTTCTTCGCGGAGAGATCCCACGCGCGGACGCGGTCACCGTACAGCTGCCCTGGCTGAATCAGATTGACCGTGGTCACCCCGGTCGTCGTGAAGGCCCGACCCATCTGCGCCGCCGCCGCCGCCTGGTCCGCCGCCGTCAACGTGTAGTTGGCGGGCAGCGAGGCGATCTGGTTGACGCCGGTGGCCGGCCTGTCCGCGTACACGGTGCTGACCAGCGTGTCGATGCGCGGGATCGTGTAGGTCACCAGTCCACGGAACCCCGTCTGGAACGGCGACTCGTTGCGGCAGTACGGGTTGAGCAGATAGCTCTCGGGAACCGCCGCGCGGATGGCGCACCAGTCGTCGGTCACCTTGCCCGTATTGGTGCCGCCGGAGAAGGTGAAGCCATGGACCGCGCGCACGCTCAGCGTCACACTCACTCCGTTGTACACGCGCGTATCGTCGCCCACGTCCTTCGTCGACTTGATCAGTAGGTTCGACTGACCGAACACGGCCGGGTCCACGTTGTACAGCGGGCCCACCGGGTTGCCGCCGCCGCCCGGCAGTCGCGGGTCGCTCGGTGCCGTCACCGTGTACGTGCCGAGGTCGTTCGGAGAGATCGACAGGTTGTCGGTCACCGTGCCGCCGGTGGTGTACTGCGTGAACGAGCGGCGGTTGTAGGCGAGCTCCACAGACGCCCGCGGGACGATCTCCTGCTGGACGGAGACACCGAACGACCAGTCGGACGGACGAACGCCCCAGCCGGAGAAGAGGCCCGGATCGAACTGCGCGCCAATGAGCTGGTTGCTGCCGAACTGGAGGTTGCTGATCGTGCCGCATTCGCCGTTGGCCAGTGGGTTCGTCAGGTCGCAGTCGGGGTTGAAGTCCGCGTTGGCGTCGGCCCACGAGCGGCTGACCGACGGCGGGAAGATACCGCCGCCGCCGCCGGGAATCCGCAACGACGGATTGGAGCCGTACGCGAGGTTGCTGACGCTGGCGCCCTGCAGGTATTTCCCAAGGTTTACCTTCAGCGCCGTCCTGCCGGTGCCGAACACGTCATACGCGGCACCCATACGCGGGGTGATGTCGTGGTAGGCCGTCACGCCATCGGTCCGCGCGAAGGTGGCGCCGGGAAAGAACCGCGACGCCGGCTGGTTCTGCTCGGGGAACCAACTCCACGGACGGTCGTATCGGAGCGCGCCCTGCACCGTCAGGCGCCCGATCGTCCACTGGTCCTGTACGAACAGCGACGCCTGCATCGCGCGCGCGTTCACCTCGTACGGAGCCGCGTATTGCGTGATGGATGCCGGGTTCCCGAAAACGAACGTGTACCCGAGCCTCTGGGTGTTGGTGTGGATCTCGCGGTCGTCGCGCCACCAGTGGCCCTGGAACCCGAACTTCAGGCTGTGCGAGCCGGTCACGTACGATGCCGTCGCCATGTAGTTCACGCCGGCCGTCCGGTTGTTCAGCGCGTTATGCGAGCGGTACCTCATGTTGCTGGTGACCGCGGGCGTCGTGTCCGTAGCCGGCACGATCAGCTGCCCGATGTTGACCACCTGCACCAGGTCGCGGGGATTGGTAGGGAGCTCGCGCCCGCCCCACTGATAATACGTGCTGCCGAACCCGGCCTCGAGAAGCAGCCTGTTGGTGGCCGGCGAGGTCCAGCGCGCCTGCAGGATGCGCTGCGGGCTGAACTCGCCGGTGCCGTCCGCTTCGGGCGAGGTCGGGAAGATGAAGTTCGGCGTCCCGGTCAACGAGGTCGTGCCTGTGCACTTGCGGCAGACCGGCTGTTCATCCCACGCGAACGAGAACTTCTGGCGGGACGTCGCCTGCCAGGTGATACGAGGTGTGTAGTTCTCCCACGTCCGATCCGAGAACGCCGGCCTGCTCAGGTCCGGCACGTAGGTCCACGCGTTCGGATTGCCCGCGTTCAGGTTGTAGAAGACGTTGGGCGTATTCTGCCGCGAACCCTGCCAGCGGAGGCTCGTGTAGTACCAGAGCCTGTCCCTGAGGATGGGCCCCCCGACCGCCGTGTTGAGGTCGTACACGCGCGTCACCGGAGCGGGTTGCAAGACGCCGCGCGCCCGCAGCTCGTCGGTATAGTTGTCCGCCTGCATCCCCTCGGAGTAGCCGGACACGAACACCAGGCCCGAGAGCGAGTTGCCGCCCTGCCTCGGGACGATGTTCATGGTGAGCCCCGCCGTCTCCGACTCGCCGAGCCCGCCTGACATGAGCATCGTCACTTCCTCGGCGTTCCCGATGTCGGCGACGAAGTTCGGCGGCTGGTTCCCGCCGGGCGGGTTGCTGATGTTGAGGCCGTCCACCGTCAGACGCGATTCAACGCCACGGCCGCCGTAGATGGGGAAGATCGCAAAGACCGGACCGCTCTGGACGTTGCCGATGTTGGTCTGCAGCCCGGGCACGGCCGTGAGCAGATAGCTGTAGCTGCGGACGCCTGGAAGGTTCCGCATGGTCTCGTTGTCGAGCGAGATCTCCCGCCTCGCGCTGTGCACGTCGATCACCGGCGTCTCGCCGGTCACGGTAATCGTCTCCTCGACGGCCCCGACGCGGAGCTCGGCGTTGACCGCAACTACGCCCGATCCGCTCACCATCAGCCCCTCGCGGACCGTGGTCGTGAAGCCGGGAAGCGAGAAGGTCACCGTGTACGTGCCCGGGCGCAGGTCCTCGATGCGGTATCGGCCGCTGCCGTCGGTGACGGCCGTACGGACCCTCTCGATGAGGGCAGGGCTGGCCGCCTCCACCGTCACGCCTGGGAGCACGCCGCCCGACGTGTCGGTGACGGCGCCGGCCAGCGTGGCCTGCGCCCAGGCGGTGCCGGGCAGGCAGACAGCACCAAGCAATAACAGAGTCTGAACGACTCGTCGCATGTTGATTTCTCCTCTACGTAGTTTCGGACGACGCCCGCGCTTTGACAGATGTGATCGCAATTGAGGGGGGCGCGCTGCCCCAGACTGCGGCAGCCTTCGGCAGGCGAATGCTTTTTCTCATCCATTCGCAGTCACGCAGAATTCGTGCCTTCGAATTAGCCACGAATGGCGCGACGATACTACTATGAAATCACTAGCGGCGCGAAAATTATCCAATTATCCGTATAGCATGTGTTCGATTCTGTGGATCGCCAGGGCGGGCAGTCAGGCTAATGGGTCCAGCACGGCCATTCCGAATCACGCCGTTCTGAACAGTTCCTTCTTCATCAAATCATTGAGTCACTCCATAGTTTGATCTATGATCTCGCGTGGCCACTGACCCGACTCAGCTCCTTCGGCGACGAGGGATTCAGGTGACTGCCCAGCGATTGGCCGTCGTGCGAGCGGTCGCGGGTCGGCCCCACATCACGGCTGACGAAGTGGCTGAGGTGGTCAGGGCCGAGATTGGTGCCATCTCGCTCCAGTCGGTCTACGATGCCCTCGGTGTCCTGGTCGCTGAAGGCCTTTTGCGGCGTATTCAGCCCACGGGGTCACCGGCTCGCTTCGAGGACCGGGTCGGCGACAACCACCACCATCTGGTCTGCCGAATCTGCGGCCGCATGGTGGACGTGGACTGCGCGGTCGGCAAGGCCCCCTGTCTCACGGCTGCCGATGACAGGGGCTACGACATCGACGAGGCCGAAGTCGTGTATTGGGGGCGCTGCCCGGAGTGCCAGTCCGACGCACCAGCTCCCTCCGGCGCGTCGACACCCGGACGCCGAAGCCGGCGGAGGATGGCACGCACGAAGTCTCGCGAAGCTCTGCCTCAGATCCGCGCGCATGTCGGCAGCAGCTCCGCCTCGCTGGTGGCGGTATCGTCTGCCCGCGCTTCGCGCGGGCGAGACGCCTTGAACGGCCGGTCCAAAACGTGACTGTACCGAAGATTGAGCTCGCTACGCTGCGTTGTCCGGCGTGAGTCTTCGTCGTGGAGGGCGTCGCGACGCGACGTGAACAACTCATTCGTAAGGATTCATTCGTAAGGATTCCGACCGTTCGAGCCGTCTCGCGAGGCTCCGCCTCGGGCGATCCCGTCCAGGGATCCGGAGGAGCTTTCGAACGACTGAACCAGGTTCATCCCCACCACAAGTAGAGGTCAACGCAACATGGAAAGCGAACAGAAGTGCCCGTTTTCGGGTAAAGCACAGAGCTTCAGGTCGAACCGTGACTGGTGGCCCAATCAGTTGAACGTGAAGGTGCTCCACCAGAACCCTCCCAAGGGCGATCCCATGGGCCCGGAGTTCGACTACGCCGAGGAGTTCAAGACCCTCGATCTGGATGCCCTGAAGAAGGACATCGAGGCGGTGATGACGACGTCGCAGGACTGGTGGCCGGCCGACTACGGCCACTACGGCCCGCTCTTCATCCGGATGGCCTGGCACAGCGCGGGCACTTATCGCATCAGCGATGGGCGTGGAGGTGCGGGGGCCGGCGAGCAGCGCTTCGCGCCTCTGAGCAGCTGGCCGGACAACGCGAACCTCGACAAGGCCCGGCGGCTGCTGTGGCCGATCAAGAAGAAGTACGGCCGGAAGATCTCATGGGCCGACCTGATGGTCTTTGCGGGCAACTGCGCGTTGGAGTCGATGGGGTTCAAGACCTTCGGCTTCGGTGGCGGGCGCGAGGATGTGTGGGAGCCCACGGAGGTCAACTGGGGGACCGAGAGCACGTGGCTCGCCGACGAACGCTACAGTGGCGACCGGCAGCTCGCGAATCCCTTCGGCGCCGTTCAGATGGGTCTCATCTACGTGAACCCGGAAGGGCCGAACGGCCAGCCGAGTGCACTGGCTGCGGCCCGGGACATCCGGGAGACGTTCCGCCGCATGGCGATGAACGACGAGGAGACGGTGGCGCTCATCGCCGGCGGGCACACGTTCGGCAAGACCCACGGTGCCGCCCCTGCTCCAACCTACGTCGGCCCAGAGCCTGAGGCGGCCCCCCTCGAGGCGCAGGGTTTCGGCTGGGCGAACACCTACGGCAGCGGCAAGGGCGGCGACACCATTACCAGCGGCTTGGAGGGCGCCTGGACACCCACGCCGGTGACCTGGGACAACAGCTACTTCGAGACACTGTTTCGCTACGAGTGGGATCTGACCAAGAGCCCTGGCGGCGCGTGGCAGTGGGTCCCGACGGATCCCGCTGCGGCAGGCACCGTGCCGGATGCCCACGATCCGTCCAGGAAGCACATGCCAGTGATGCTGACGACGGACCTCGCGCTGCGGCTGGATCCAATCTACGGGCCGATCTCACGGCGCTTCTACGAGAACCCGCAGGAGCTCGCGGATGCCTTCGCCAAGGCGTGGTTCAAGCTGACGCACCGTGACATGGGGCCCATTGCGCGGTACCGGGGTCCGCTGGTCCCGTCAGAGCCGCAGTTGTGGCAAGACCCTGTCCCCCCGGTCACCCACGAACTGATCGGAGCCGAGGACATCGCCGCCCTCAAGGGCAAGATCCTCGCCTCTGGGCTGTCCGTCTCCCAGCTGGTCTCGACCGCCTGGGCGTCGGCGTCGACGTTCCGCGGCACCGACAAGCGTGGGGGAGCCAACGGGGCACGCATCCGCCTCGCGCCGCAGAAGGATTGGGAGGTCAACAATCCTCCCGAGCTGGCGAAGGCGCTGCGGACCCTGGAGGGAATCCAGAAGACGTTCAACGACGGGCAGGCCGGCGGGAACAAGTGGGTCTCGCTTGCCGATCTGATCGTGTTGGGCGGCTGTGCGGCCGTTGAGCAGGCCGCGAAGAACGCCGGATACGAGGTTCACGTCCCGTTCCAGCCGGGACGTACGGATGCGTCGCAGGAACAGACCGATGTGGAATCGTTCGCCCCACTCGAGCCTACGGCCGACGGGTTCCGCAACTACCTCGGACAGGGACACCAGTTGCCGGCCGAGCATCTGCTGATCGAGCGGGCGCTCATGCTCACACTGAGCGGTCCCGAGATGACCGTGCTCGTGGGCGGCATGCGTGTGCTGAACGCGAACGCCCGGCAGTCCGATGTCGGCGTCTTCACCAAGCGGCCCGAAGTGTTGACCAACGACTTCTTCGTGAACCTGCTCGACATGGACACGGAGTGGACGCCGACGTCCGACGCCGCGGAGACGTTCGAAGGACGCGGTCGGGGAACCGGCACGCTCGAGTGGACCGGCAGCCGTGTCGATCTCCTGTTCGGTTCGAACTCCGAGCTCCGCGCCCTTGCGGAGGTCTACGCGTGCGACGACGCACGCGAGAAGTTCGTGCGCGACTTCGTGGCCGCGTGGGACAAGGTCATGAACCTCGACCGATTCGACCTTATCTCTCCCGACGCGCAGGCCGGTCGTGCGTCGAGCAGTGCGCTCGCTGTCTGATCATTGGACCGCTATGCGGCCAAGAACGCGAATGTTGTTCTCGTTGTGCGTCGTGGCTTTCGGCTGCATAGCGGTCCTGGGCGCGAAGCGCGCCCGGCGCCACCGCGGAGGCGGCCACACGGGAGGCCTATCGGCGGGCGCGCGGAGCGCGGCGAAGAGACACTGGTTGGGACCGCGATGCGCCCCAACCGCGACCTACCTACTCTTCGCACCTGACCGCGAAGCGACCAGAGAGATACCGGCAACCAGCTGCGGGCTCGGAGGGGCCGCCTCGCACGCGAAGCGTGCTGCTGCGAGCCTCGCCAACGCCTTACGGCACGCGGGCTATCCAGGGCGGAGCCTGTGACAGCTCTCGCGAACGGATCGATGGCAGGCGTGAGTGAAGGATGGTGAGCCGCCTCGGAATCGAACCGAGAACCCGCAGATTAAGAGTCTGCTGCTCTGCCAATTGAGCTAGCGGCCCAGATGCGCGCCGTGGTCCGAAGATGTGACTTTCGGTACCACGCTTCGGAGGGAACGGCTCGCCATCGATCGGCAGAGCCGCCCTAAGCGTCTTGAACGGCCGGAATCCCTACGAATGAGTCAAGTTTCGGACCAGCTGTTCAAGGCGTCTCCGCCCGCACGGAGTGCGGGCAAGAGATACTGCGAACCTAGTGATGTGTCCACGAAATAGCTGGGCATTCGGCCGCCGCTGCATCCCGGCCGGCTGCGTTGCTCCTTCCTCAAATATGGCCAATATTCTCGGTCGTCGCGCCTTGCCGGCCGGGCGCATCGGCGCCCTCGGTGCACCAGCCATTTCGTGGACACACCACTAGCGAGGCGAAGCCGTCTTGACATGCTCGCCGCCCTGAGGCGGAGCCTCGCTAGACTCCTGATTCTAAGACGCCTTACCGCAACGACGCAAGAATCGGGCAGGTGTGGCGAATCTGATGACACGACCGCGACGGCAACTGTCGTGACGGTCGCGTCGTCGCGACGACCCACATGCACAGACCCTCGTACGGGGGAGCGGTAATCGTGGCGCGCCCGACAGGATTCGAACCTGTGGCCTTCGGCTCCGGAGGCCGACGCTCTATCCAGCTGAGCTACGGGCGCGAATGGTGGGAAAGTCTCACTCTATCACAGTGTTGCCGCCACCCGTCTCGGCGTCGTTGCGAGTGGGCCGATGCTCTCTGGTCGTCTGCTCGCAACGGGACTGCAATGCGCGACCCGCGCATCGTACCGCCGCATACTCTCGTTGCAGCCCGACGCGGGTCGCACCCAGATACATCGCGCCGAGAGGCGAGCAGGCTCGCGATACCCGCGTGGCCGAAGCGAATCGCGCCGCGCCTGGCGCTGCTCGTCGAGTGGTTGTCGCCCGTCGCGTAGCGCGCAGCGGGACGCCCATTGCCGGCGCGAGCCGCGAAGGTGTCCGCCAGCTTTGCGGTGACGCGATTCGCTCGCGTTCGCGATTCGTCCGTGCCATACTACGCCCCCGGACAACGTCAACCACCAAACCAACACGCACATGCCATCGGGGTTCGCCCTGTCATGGTGTCGCGTCATCGCTTGTCGCTTGTGAGACTTGCCATGCCACTCGCCGTCCTTCTCGTGTTGGTGCTGGCGCTCGTGGCGTGTGGTGGGACAGGCACTGTCAGTCCGCTTGCGTCCACCTCGCCCTCAGCCGTGGAACCTCCGCCCCCACCTCCAGATCCGGAGCCCTCTCCCGATCCCGTGCCGGAGCCACAGCCTGAGCCCGCCCCTCCGCCCGCTCCAGAGCCTGAGCCGGCGGACCCGCAGCCCGATCCTGGCTCTTCGCCTGCACCGGCACCAGCGCCCGACCCCGGACCTGCACCGCCTCAGCCTGACCCGGAGCCGTCGCCAGAACCACCAGCACCGGAGCCCGATCCTGCACCTGAGCCTGACCCGGAGCCAGCACCAGAGCCACCAGCACCATCACCACCGCCGCCAACGCCAGCCCCACCGCGGCCCGTGCTCACCAGCTTCACGTACGCCGACGGTGCCGACGCCTCGCTGTGTCAGTTCGGGGACGCGGCGCTGACGCCGGACATGCGCTGCTACGAGGTGTGGCTCGGCCACATAGATGGCGATCCGCGCATCCCGCTCGTGGCAACGGGCCGATACAACATGGCAACGGCATCCAATCCACTTCAGGGTGGGCCGGCTCTCAGACAGCCGGGGTCTCCGACTCCCAACGCACCGTTTTTCACTCCGGGGGCGACCGGATGTCGCATCCGGGCCAACGGTGTGTGGATTGAGGTGTCCGGCGTGATGTGGGTGCTGGACATCGTCGCAGAGCCCTGGCTCTTTGCGACGAATTGCTTCGTGATCTTCAGCGAGCGCGCCGGCGTCTTCCACGAGCCCTTCCCGCCAAGCCTGGCCCCCGGCTTCATGGGCCAGGGGCGCTGGCGCATCGATCCGGCATCAAGCTATGTTGGTCTGTCGTTCATTCGAGTGAATACGCCGCCGGGCCGATACGTCGTCGGTGGAGTCACGACGACATGCACGGTGACGTGGCTGCGCTCGTTCACGGGCCGGCCGAGCGATGTGATCGAGACGCGGACCTACCGTGAGGGTGATATCGTGACACTGTCGGCCACGGACGTTGGCATCGAGAACCGCTGTCCTCTCTGGTGGGAGCCGAGCGCGCCGCCACCAAGCCAGCTCAGGTTCTACAACGAGCATGGTCACCGCTTGGCGGCGCCACGTGTGTTTTAGGAGTGCTGCGGCGCAGCCATAGCCACTCCGTTGCAACGAGGTCGCTTGGAAACAGATAGGGACGCGAGTCGGACCACGCGGGGTACGGTGCCATAGGTGGTCGATGAGCGACAGACGAAAACGCCCGCCATTCCAGCGCGTGGAATCGCAGGCGACAACCGAGCTCGGGTCCGCCAACACTCTGTCCAGATGAGCTACTGACGTATCGAGGACTGTTCAGGGTAAGGATACCGGACGCTTCTGAGCGCCTCGGTGTAGACCTCTGGTGGCTTGCCAGCCGAAGCTCAGGGGCGTTGGTACGCGTGAGCGAAGGCTGGCGCGCCCGGCAGGACTCGAACCTGCGACCTACGGATTCGAAGTCCGGCGCTCTATCCAACTGAGCTACGGGCGCACAGTCACGTGATCATATCATCTCGGCGTCAGTCCCGACGGGGACCTCGAGTTGCACGAGACAGTGGCATAATGCGACGCGTCGCGGCAAAGAGCCAGCCCACCACCTGCGGGCCGGCGGGAAGGGTAGACGATGGCACCAGGGAAAGACCGGGATCACGCCGATGATCCTCAGCGTCCCGACTACGAGAAACGGGAAGAGCTCCTGCGGAAACAAGACCCGCGCGCGTTGCGGATCGACGAGCACTACGGCGAGTCCGAGCTCAACGAGGACGGAGACATCGCCGACGAGACCCCTGGACATCGACACTGAGGGTGCCGTCCCTGCATCACGTCGTGGAGGCAACGACGGGGTTGCCTCCCGCTGGATCTTTCACGCCTGGAGCTATCGCTTGCGCAACGTCAGCTCGCGTTCGGCGTGCAGCCAATCGTCGAAGTCGTACCCGTGGCCGCCTCCTCGCTGGAGATACCGCGAATAAGCCGCGTGGGCGATTTCGTCGTGTGTCGGGGTATACGGGACGGCCAGCTCAGCTGCAACCGTCGTTACGGGCGCGTGCATGTCAGGCGCCACGGCCAAGGGGGATAGCGAGCCCACCACCGGATCTGCGGATGCGGCGGGTGTCGTATTCGATGCCGTGCGACGTGTGGATCGGCGGCGCGGTTGCGCCGTGGTCTCGCTGGAAGGACTGTCTGAACGTTCGCTTTTCTTCTTCGCCATTTCAGGAATACATCGGGGCGTCACCGAGCGCAGACATGCGCCACGTGAACCCCATCGACTGACTATTTTAGACCGGAATGCGGACCGCGTATCCGGAAGATCGCCAGCTGGGTGCACCTCAGTCGCGGCCGCGTTCGGCTCCACGCCGCCGCTCAGTTGTCAGCGAGGCTGCGGTGCCGGACCTCGGGCGAGAACGATGGCACCCGGACGGGAAAACGTGAGCGTGAGGTTCGCGTCGGCTGACGAGAGATGTGGAGATTCGCCCGGTGGTTGGACGTTGATCCCAATCGGCTGTGGATCACCAACGACGTCCGGATCCTCGCTCGTGAGGATCACGTGATGAGTGCCCACCGGCAGGGACACGGTGCCCGCCGTGGAGAGCCTGACGACGGCCACCAGCGCATCTTCGCGGTGCCATCGTTCGAGTGAGACCGTATGGTCGTCAATCGACCGGACGTCATAGGAGTCCCGTGCAGGCTGGCGCAGCGCGGGATGCGTCCGTCGCAACGCGAGGAGGCGTTCGTACAGCCGGAGCACGCGCACGCACGGTTCGTGCGATGATTCCTCCCACCGCAGACGGCTCCGCTCGACTGTCTCTTCGGCCTGTGGATCGGGAATGAGGGCCCGCCGGACCGGATCCCTGAACGCCGAGAACGACTTGAACTCCTCGCGCCGCCCCGCCGTGACCAGTCGTCCGAGCTCTGCGTGATGGTCGGTGAAATAGAGAAATGGAGTAGTGGCGGCCCATTCCTGGCCCATGAACAGCAGGGGCGTCTGCGGTGCCAGCAGCAGCAGCACACTGAGCGCGCGGTAGGCAGCCGGATCGATGTCGTGATTCAGCCGGCGTCCGTCGGCCCTGTTGCCGATCTGGTCGTGATTCTGGATGCAGACGACGAACTGGCTCGGCGAGAGCTCGCCGGGGTCGGTCCCCCGCCATTCATGAAGGTACTGTGAAAACTGCCCGGTGAAGAACCAGCCCTTGCGCAGCGTGGTCGCGATATCGCGGCTCGACCCGCTGAAGTCGGCATAGTAACCCTCGCAATCCCCAGCCGTGTGCACGCGCGCCTGATGATGAAAATCGTCGGCCCAGGCGGCGTCGATCCCGAATCCACCGGCCTCGATCGGGCGCAGCATCTGTGCCAGATTGCGGTGATCCTCGGCCACGAGGAGCGCAGGCCGCTGCACGTGCGCGCGGATCGTGGAGCTCAGCTCAGCGAGGAAATGTCGCGCACCGTCGTCGTGCATGGCGTGCGTGGCATCCAGCCGAAGGCCGTCCATGTGGTACTCCACCAGCCAATGAACGGCGTTCTCCATGAAGAACTGTCGCACGGCGCTACTGTGCGGGCCGTCCAGATTGACGCCGCGCCCCCACGGGCTTCGGTGTGCATCGGTGAAGTAGTGTGGGCTGAATGCGTTGGCATACGCGCCGTCGGGTCCGAAGTGGTTGTAGACCACGTCCACGAATACGGCGAGACCCAGCTGATGCGCCCGCTCGACGAACGCGCGGAGATCATCCGGAGTGCCGTAGCAGCGCGCCGGTGCAAAAATCGCCGCGCCGTCGTATCCCCAGTTCCTGTGTCCGGGGAAGTCTCCGAGCGGCATCAACTCAACAGCGGTGACGCCGAGCCGGGCGAAATAGGGGAGACGCTCCGCGGCCGCGCGGTAGGTGCCTTCTGGTGAGAACGTGCCGACGTGCAGTTCGTAGAAGACGATCTCGCTCAGTGCCGGTGCACGCCAGCCCTGATCGGACCAGATGAAGGCCCGCGGATCGATCACCTGAGAAGGGCCATGTACGCCATCGGGTTGGAAGCGCGAGGCCGGATCGGGATACACGTGACCGTCGCTGCCATTCACACGATAGCGATACAACGCGCCGGGCCCGACATCTTCGAACCGCGCAGACCAGTATCCGTGCTCGTCTCGTGTCAATGAACGCACGTGGCGAGGCTCGTCCGTCGTGTGTGCACGTCGTGGCGGCTGTCGCTGCATTCCATGCGTGGTGGATGCAGGGCGGAGCGAGAAGTCGGCTGCTGGCGACGAATGGGCAGACAAGGACGCCGACGGACTCGACGGTTCCCGTTCGACACGACGATCCCAGCCGGCCTCGAGCACGAGATCGACGCGCTCGTGCTCCGGGGCCCACACCCGAAAGGTGGTGGCGCCCTCCCGGTACACGGCGCCCAGGGACAAGAGCGGTACCCGCATGGCCGCTGCTACGCCTGCAGCGGCGACCCGAGCCGCAGCAGGCCGGTCAGTGGAATGTGCACCCAGTCGGGACGGTTGTTCAGCTCGTATCCGAGCTCGTAGAACGCCTTGTCGAGCGTGAACGCCTGCAGCAGCACGTCGAGATCATCACGGCTCGATGGGAGGAATGACGCGTGCTCGGTGGCCGACAGATAGGCGCGGAGGAAGACCGCGCTGACCCATGTCTCCCAGAGTGCTGCCCAGGGCGCGACCTGGGCGAGGTCCTCCGACCGCGTCAGCGTGGCAGCGCCGGGGCCCGTGAGCGCCGCGTAGCTGAACGATCGGAGCATGCCGGCCACGTCACGCAGCGGCGACATCGTGCTGCGCCGTTCGGCCAGCGATCGTGCGGGCTCGCCCTCGAAATCCAGGATGACGATGTCGCCTTCCGTGACGAGGACCTGGCCGAGATGGTAGTCCCCATGGCAGCGGATGCGGCCCACGCCCGAGCGGAGGGTCGCCATCGCCTCGAAGCGCTGCAGCAACGCCTCGCGTTGCGACAGGAGCTGCACGGCCAGCTCCCGGTTCCGGTCGGTGAGTGTCCCGAGGGACGTCTCCAGGAGCCGCAGCTGCTCGTCTGCATGCCCCTTCATGGCTGCTGCCGTCGCGGCGAGCTCCGCTTCCGAATAGATCTCCGGGACGAACGCCGGATCGTCGGACGTGCGCGCAAGCTCGACGTGCAGCTCTCCCGTACGGCGGCCCAGTACGTCGGCCGTCGCGAGATACGTGCCGACGGCGTTCACGATGGGTCCGGGAGGTTCGGGTTCGTCGCTGAAGATCCAGGCGGAGACCTGATCCTCCGGCACTGTGCCTGGCGTCAGCGTCGTGACGCGCTCGAAATAGCGTCCGAGCCCTTCGATGGTGACTTCCCATCCGTTGCCCTGATTCGGAATGAATTCCTGCAGCATCACGACGGCGGCGGGCTGCTCATTGCTGGTCGCGTACTCGATCGTGCCCATGAGGGGCGGAATGCGCGTGAACCGGCCGCGGCCCAGGAACTCGCCGATCTCCACGTCGGGATTCGGACCGTGTTCCACCCGGCGGAACAGCTTCATGATGAGGCGGCGCCCAAAGAGGACCGATGTGTTGCTTTGCTCGGCGCCGCTGCGCCCGATCGGCGTCAGGGCGTCGGCCGGGGCCCGTTCCGGCGTGAGAGCGATGTTTCGCGACTGCAGGTGGCCCTCCCGCATGGGAAGGGCCCGCCGTTCCTGTATGGCCGCCAGCAGTATCGCGCACGTGCCATCCTCGAACAGCCCGTCGTGCAGGACACCCTTTCGTGCGCCGGTGATCTTGGCCAGCACCACGGAGGGGTATCGCTGCTGGATGGCCACTGCGTCCGTATCGCTGGACATCGCCAGGGGCAGCACGTACCGCTCCGTCCACCCCTCCTGGTACGCCACCTCGACGACCGTGAGAAACGCCGGATGTGCCCCGCGGCGGAGGGTCGTCCAGTCGACGAAGCGAGCCGAGACAATCGTACGAGCCTTGGCGCGAAACCAGCGTTGACGCTGCAGGAACGGGATGAGCGCCTGGCGCTCCACGATCGTGCGCAGGCTGCCGTCGAGCAGCGAGTCCCACACCACGCCCGCGAACAACGCTGGAACCGCCAGCGGCTCCTCCGCTCCGGGTGCAATCCGCGCGGCCGACGAGACGGGCGCCTCGACGAGCTGGAACCAGTAGAACCCGTACGGGGCGAGCGTGAGGAAGTACGGCTGGTCCGTGATCTTGGGAAATTCCGATTGCCCGAGAATCTCCACCGGGATGAGGCCAGCGAAGTCACGAAGAGGAATCTCGACCGGCTGCACCGTGCGGGAGAGATTGGCCACGCAGAGCACGAGGTCGCCCTCGTGCCGTCGTACGTAGGTCAGTACCTTGCGATTGGGCGTGGGAATGAACTCGATCGAGCCGCGCCCGAACACACGATGCTGCTTCCGCAGGGCAATCATGCGCTTCATCCAGTGCAGCAGCGAGAACGGGGAACGCTCCTGCGCCTCGACGTTGATGGCTTCGTAGGTGTAGACCGGGTCCAGGATCACGGGGGCAAACAGCCGCGCAGGGTCGGCCCGGGAAAACCCCGCATTCCGGTCGCCGCTCCACTGCATGGGCGTGCGCACGCCGTTGCGGTCGCCCAGATAGACGTTGTCGCCCATGCCGATCTCGTCGCCGTAGTAGACGATGGGCGTTCCGGGCATCGTGAAGAGCAGGCTGTTCATCAGCTCGATTCGCCGGGGGTTGTTCTCCATGAGCGGTGCAAGGCGCCGGCGGATGCCGACGTTGACGCGCATCTGCGGGTCTGCCGCGTACTGGGCGTACATGTAATCGCGCTCTTCGTCGGTGACCATCTCGAGCGTCAATTCGTCGTGGTTCCGCAGGAAGATCGCCCACTGGCAGCTTTCCGGGATCTCCGGCGTCTGATTCATGATCTCGATGATTGGATGGCGCTCCTCCTGCTTGACCGCCATGAACATGCGCGGCATCAACGGGAAGTGGAAGGCCATGTGGCACTCGTCGCCATCGCCGAAGTAGGCGCTCACGTCCGCCGGCCATTGATTGGCCTCGGCCAGCAGGACCCGTGTGTCGAACTGGGCATCGAGCTCGCGCCGGATTCGCTTGAGCAGCGCGTGTGTCTCGGGCAGGTTTTCGTTGATCGTGCCCTCGCGCTCGATGAGATACGGAATCGCGTCGAGCCGCATCCCGTCGACGCCCAGCGAGAACCAGAACTTCATGACATCGATCACTGCGTGCTGGACTTCGGGATTGTCGAGGTTCAGGTCCGGCTGATGGTGGAAGAAGCGGTGCCAGTAGTACTGCCCCGCCACGGGATCGAACCTCCAGTTCGACGTTTCGCTGTCGGTGAAGATCACGCGGGTGCCCGCGTACCTGGATTCCGAATCGCTCCAGACGTAGTAGTCGCGCTCCGGGGATCCCTTGGGGGCCCGGCGTGCGCGCTGGAACCAGGGGTGCTGGTCGGAGGTGTGATTGACCACCAGCTCGGTAAGGACTCGGATGCCACGCGCCACGGCCTCATCGACGAACTGCTTGAAGTCGTCCAGCGTCCCGTACATGGGATTGATGGCCGTATAGTCCGCGATGTCGTACCCATCGTCCCGGAGCGGCGACGGATAGAACGGCAGCAGCCAGAGACAGGTGATGCCCAGGTCCTGCAGGTACGGAAGCTTCTGCGTCAGGCCGGGGAAATCTCCAATGCCGTCGCCGTTGCTGTCGTAGAACGCCCGGACGTGCACTTCGTAGATGATGGTGTCCTTGTACCAGGCCGCGTCCATATCCGTCATCCGCCAGTGACTTTCTGCCGCGCTTCGTGCCGTCCGAACCGATCTGCGATCAGCCTACGAGAGAGACATTCGCGGTTCGGGTCGCCTAGAGCTCGCCCATCACCCCCTCTTGACGACCAGGATGTGCGCCGTCCGCTCGGCGGGGTCCAGCTTCACGTAATTCCAGCGGTCGCGCCAGGAGTATTCGCGGCCGTCCAGCAGATCCTCGACGATGTATGGAGAGTGCGGTGCGATGCCAATGGCATCGATCGGCATGTCCACCCATCCGTGCTGCATCCAGTGCGGATCCGTGGTCACCGCGACGAAGACGCGGTCGTCTCCAGTCGTCTTGCTGTACCACAGCAGCGCCGGGTTGTCGGTGAGGTGGAACGTCAGCGTGTCGTTCTGCTGGAGCGCGGCGTGGGCCTGGCGGATCTGGTTGACGCGTGCGATGAGTTCGGTGAGGTTGCCGGGGGCATGCCAGTCGCGCACCTTGATCTGATACTTCTCGGAATCGAGATATTCCTCGGATCCAGGGCGCACAGGAGTGTTCTCACACAGCTCGAAGCCGCTGTAGATACCATAGCTGGCCGCGAGCGTTGCCGCCAGGACGAGACGGATTTCAAACGCGGCCCGGCCACCGTGCTGCAGGTATTCGTGCAGGATATCCGGCGTATTCGCGAAGAAGTTAGGCCGCATGTACTCCTTCACCTCGGTGGTCGTCAGCTCGGTGAGATACTCGCGCAGCTCGTGTGCCGTGTTGCGCCAGGTGAAGTATGTGTAGGACTGTGTGAAGCCGGCCTTGGCAAGGTAACGCATCACCTTGGGGCGCGTGAACGCTTCCGACAGGAAAATGGTGCCGGGATGGTCTTCCGTGATCCGGGTCAGGCACCATTCCCAGAAGGCAAACGCCTTCGTGTGCGGGTTGTCGACCCGAAAGATCGTCACGCCGTGCGAGATCCAGAAGAGGAACACCTGCCGGAGCTCTTCCCAGAGCGAGGGCCACGCCTCGCTTTCGAAATCGAGCGGATAGATGTCCTGATATTTCTTGGGCGGGTTTTCTGCGTACTTGATCGAGCCGTCGGGACGGTGCTTGAACCACTCCGGATGCGAGCGTACCCATGGATGATCGGGAGAAGCCTGAAAGGCGATGTCGATTGCAACTGATAGCCCCAACCGGTTGGCGGTAGCGACGAAGCGGTCGAAATCCTCGAACGTGCCCAGGCCGGGCTCGATGGCCGTGTGGCCGCCTTCGTCGGCACCCATGGCCCATGGGCTCCCGGGATCCTCGGGGCGAGCCGTCAGGGCATTGTTGGGTCCTTTGCGATGGGTCCGGCCGATGGGGTGAACCGGCGGGAGATACAGCACGTCGAATCCCATGGCGGCGATGTCGGGCAACCGCGCTTCCGCCTCGCGAAATGTCCCGCTGCGCGAGGGATCCGACGTGCACGATCGCGGGAACATCTCGTACCACGCGCTGAACCGTGCGCGCTCGGGATCGACCGTGACGAGCAGCGTCCGTTCGTAGGTCGTGGACGTGCGCCGATCTGGACGTGCCTCCATGAGCGTGCCCAGCTCGGGGTTTCGCGCGACGGCGACCCGTTCGGCCTGGGGCCGCGAGCTCCGGAGGATATCGGCCAGCTCCAGCAGGCGCACGTTGTCGTGACTGCCTCGAGCAACGACATCCCGTTTCCGGCCTGGATTGGAGGCGGGTGTTGCGCCTCTGTTATCGGACGGCCTGGTCACCGCAGAGGCAGACTCGATGCCAGATGGTGGGTCAGACGAGAGAGCCGGCTGCAGCGCCACTGCCGTTTCCAGGATCTGGGCGCCCTCGAGGAGCTCGCTCGCGACGTCCTGTCCGGCGTCGGCTTTGGCGACGAGTCCCTTCAGCCACGTACCAAAGCGATCGATCCAGCACTCGACCGTATATTCGTACCGGCCGAGCTCGGTGACCACGAAGGATGCCCCCCAGCTGTCGTTGCCGAGCGCCGTCAGCGGCACTTCCCTCCAGGGCGGCTGCTCGTCGTCCGGGACCTGCCGCGCCGACCCGCGGAGGCGATACTTCAGCACCCCCGCCAGGAGGTCATGGCCGTCGGCGAACACATCCACCGTGACGGATACGGACTCACCGAGGGTCCGTTTGATGGGAAAGCGCCCGGCGTCGATCTCCGGCTGCATGCGCTCGACGATGACGCGGCGGAGACCGGTCGTACCGGTGAATTCACGTGATGCCGCACCGTGAGAAGCCGCTCGCACGCGACGGCGGCTCGCACGCGCCGATTCCGCCAACGCGGGCGGAGAAGGAACGCGACGCGCGCCGGGCCGCGGCGTGCGTTGCACCGTACGACGCCGTGTCTTGGCATCGTGACCCGGAGGCGGTCTCCTCGTCGCCATCAGGTTCTCTCCATCAGGTCCGTCGCACGGCGCCGGCGGCGCTCGCCGTTCAAGATGAACAGCACGAGCGTCCGGCCCTGCAGGGGATACCGGGCTCCTCCCGGAAAACGCTTCTCCGCCGCCCGGCATTCCATCGTATCGAGAATCCGCAGCCACGACTTGTCAGCGGTCGTCTTGGGGAGCGAGAACGGCAGCAGGTCCGGATTCGCGTTGAGCAGGATCAGCAGCGTGTCTCCGGTAACCGGCTGTCCACGCTCGTCCATTTCGTCGATGGCGTCGCCCACCATCAGGACCCCGAGGGAGCGGACGAACGGGGCATTCCAGGCATCGTCGGCCATTTCACGGCCCGAGGGATCGAGCCAATAGATGTCCTTGACCCCCGCCCCACGAATCGAGCGACCCTGGAAATACTTGCGGCGAGTCAGGACCGGCTGATGCCGGCGGAACTGTACCAGGCGTCGGGTGAATTCCAGAAACTCCTTCTGTGGGGGCGTGAGGTCCCACTGCGTCCAGCTCAGCTCGTTGTCCTGGCAGTAAGCGTTGTTGTTGCCGGACTGTGTTCGACTCAGCTCATCCCCGCCGCTGATCATCGGCACGCCTACCGAGAGCAACAGCGACGCCATCAGGTTGCGCTTCGTCTGCTCGCGCTGGCGGAGAATCGCCGGGTCGTCGGTGGGACCCTCGACGCCGTGATTCCAGCTGAGGTTGTGGCTCTCGCCATCCTGCTCGTTCTCGCCGTTTGCCGCGTTGTGCTTGTGGTTGTAGCTCACCAGGTCGTGCAGCGTGAACCCATCGTGTGAGGTGATGAAGTTGATGCTCGCGTAGGGGCGGCGCCCACTGGCCTCGTACAGATCGTTGCTGCCCGCGATGCGTGTTGCCAGCTCTGCCACTCCACGCTCGTCCCCTTTCCAGAAGGCGCGCATCGCGTCCCGATACTTCCCGTTCCACTCGGTCCAGAGGATCGGGAAGTTGCCCACCTGGTAGCCACCAGCGCCAAGGTCCCAGGGCTCCGCGATGAGCTTCACCTGCGACAGCACCGGATCCTGGTGAATGATGTCGAAGAACGCGCCGAGCCGATCCACCTCGTAGAGCTCACGGGCCAGTGTGCTGGCCAGGTCGAAGCGGAATCCGTCGACGTGCATCTCCTGCACCCAATACCGCAGACTGTCCATGATGAGCTGCAGCACCTGCGGGCTCTGCATGTTCAGCGTATTGCCGCATCCGGTGAAATCGAGGTAGTAGCGCTTGTCGTCCGGCATCAGGCGGTAGTAGCTGACGTTGTCGACGCCGCGCAGCGACATGGTCGGGCCCAGGTGATTGCCTTCGGCCGTGTGGTTGTACACGACATCCAGGATTATCTCGAGACCCGCCGTGTGCACGGCCTTGACCATGCGCTTGAACTCGCGTACCGACTCGTCAGGGAGCCTGGAGGCGGAGTAGCGGATGTTCGGCGAGAAGAACGACAGTGTGTTGTATCCCCAGTAGTTGTTCAACCCGCGTCCCTCGAGATGCCTATCGTAAGAATGATGATGGACGGGCATCAGCTCGATCGCGGTGACGCCGAGCTCAACCAGGTGGTCGAGTGCGGCCTCCGTTGTCAACGCCTCGTAGGTCCCGCGAAACGCCTCGGGCACGCCTGGGTGCAGCTGCGAGAAGCCCTTCAGGTGCATCTCGTAGATGACGGTCTTGTGCCATGGGGTTCGCGGCGGCCGATCGTCGCCCCATGTGAACGCCGGGTCGATGACGGCGGCAAGGGGTGCGAACGGCGCGCTCTCGCGCCCGTCGAACGAGAGGTCCTGCGCCGGGTCTCCTATCGTGTACCCGAACATGGCGTCGTCCCAGCGAACGGGTCTTCCGACCGACTTGGCGTACGGATCCATCAGGACCTTGTTGGGGTTGAAACGGTGGCCAGCCGCGGGGTCGTACGGGCCGTGGACACGATATCCGTAGAGCTGCCCGGGACGAAGATCCGGTAGGTATCCGTGCCAGACCATGTCGGTGCACTCCGGGAGCGGAATGCAGGCGAACGGGCGATCCGAGTGCGTTGATTCGAACAGACACAGCTCGACACGTGTGGCATGGGCCGAGAAGATGGCTACATTCACGCCCAGCCCGGTCCAGGTGGCTCCGAGCGGATATGGCTGACCTGGCCACACCCGCAGCCGTGCAGGTGTTGCGGTCAAGAGTGTCGCCCGTTCGGCGTGTCTGCACGCCGATTGCTCAGGATGCACAAGAGTTTGCAGGGACGTACCCAGTGAGCCTCAAGCATGTGGTGGACGAGCGTACCACGCAGGAAGGGAAGAGCGAAGCGTAGCGGGATGACGCCCCGGGAAGGGTGCCGCTTCGACGCGGGCGAAACGGTGCCGCGGGTTGCTACATGACGGCGTCAACCAGTCGGCGCCACGCCGGATCCGTGTCGTTCGACACAGCCGCCCCGCAGAGCCATCGGTCGGTTCCATCAGTGCGGCTCGACCATACGACATCGAGATCGACTGAGAGTGTCGGTGCGGGCAGGACCAGTCGGAGCGTTGAAGGCATCGCGCCGAACAGCTGGCTGTCGGTTTCAAAGCAGACGCCCCCATAGCTCACGTCGATCAGTCGAGCTGGGTGGTCGGCGATCCGCGCTGTCAGATCCTTATTGAGCGGCTTGCGCGTCCATCGCCTGTGCCGGTTCGAATGGAGGCGAGATCCCGTCAGCCTCTGCGCCACCAGGTCGAGTAGCGTCGATGGCGCAAAGGGCTTGACGAGGAAGTCAGCGCCGAGGCGCCTGGCATCCTCGGCCAGCACGTGGTCCGGGAACCCCGTGATGATGATGGCGGGCACCGGTCGTGGATTGATGGCGACGAGCTGCAGCCCGTTGAAACCATCGAGACGCAGGTCCGAAATGAGCAGATCCGGTGCCTCGTCTTCGAGTGCGCGCTTGGCCTCGTGAAATGTGCCGCATGGCACGGAGTCGTAACCTGCCTGGCGGAGGAGATCAGCCAGCCCGACTCGTGTGGGAGTGTCGTCGTCGACGACCAGGATCTTCGAGGACATCGCCTAGTCTTCCGGGGATCGGCGGCGATCGATGCCATGCCGGGGTGACTGCCGGCGGTCGAGACCACTGCGGCGTTCCGGTCCGGATGTTTCAAGCGAGTAGCCGGCCGCCGTGAGGTACTTCTCGTATTGAATTTGATGCTCGATGAGCGCTGCTCGATCGCAGAAGTCGTACACGGCACTTTCGTTGCCCGGACCGTACACGGCCAACTGGTGTCCGTGCCCGGCATTCCGGACTTCCAGGCGCACCGAATCCCTTCCTCGTGTGAAGAGCCATATCGATGCTGTGTCAACGCCGGTGCGCACACTCCCAATATCGGCCGATTCACCCTGCCGAGCAGAGGCCGTCCGGAGGCTTCACACGAAGTGTCCCAGCCGGCCCCGAGAGAGGGCCCGCTCACGCTGCGTCTGTGCCGGGCACGCGGTCTTGGGTCGACCGCTGCTCGGGACCACGGCCGCCCAACCCGACTCATCCAGCACGTTACACGTGAACTAGGCGGCGAGTGCGGCGTGGATGAAGGAACCACGCCCGGAGCGCGCTGATGGCGTCGGCAACCGTTGCGGAACGGCCAAGATGCAGCACCACCCCTGGAGAACCAGGTTCGGTGTCGAATTGAATCCAGAGTTCGTCGGCGAGTGTGTGAATGCCGACCACGCGCAACGACCACGCCCTCCCGCCTGCTTCGATGAGGCGACCGTCCAGAGCGGCGAACCAGCGATCGAGTGGGGTCTCCTCCCGAAGGGTGTGTGCCGCCGACCAGTAGGCAACGTCGGTGGACATCGAAGGTCCCTGCAGCCGGTTATCCACGTCTGGTGCCATCCGGCACCAGAGCGCCTGTTTCCAAGCGCGGTGTCTCGTACTCTTTGAGGACGAATGACTTACGATAGATGTTCGAACGGCGTCTCGAGAGATCGACGATGGACTGTGTCGCCAGGTGTTCCCGCCGTGTCAGGTGGTGGACGACTTATATACTCCAAAGCTGAGCTTTGCAGCACAGAGCCCCCAGAGCCGCTTCTGGGAATCGATCCTATTCAATCCCGGAGCTCACGTGAGTTGCGACGGGCGGGCTCCCGACGACATCGCGCGGATGGCTGGCCCATTTCGCGGTTTCGTGGCGGATTGCGGACAGGTGTCATTGGGGTGGATGACGGGGTTCGAACCCGCGACATCCGGAGCCACAGTCCGGCGCTCTACCACTGAGCTACATCCACCGTGTACGTCTGGACGGACCAGTGTAGCACGCGTCAGACGCCCGGCTGGGGCACTTTGGCACGCAGGCGTGGCGGCGTTCAGCCGACGCTGGTGCTGGGGGTGGTGTCGATGAGCGTGCCGCTTTCGATGCGAACGCACGTGCGGTACACCTGTCCGGCCCGTTCGCCCTTGGCTTCGTACATCAGCTTGTCGGCGCGAGCGAGAAGGTCGTTGGCCAGCTGCCGAGCGATGTGACGCCGCTCGCCGACGGGCGTGAGCCGAAGGGACACCACGCCCACATCGACGTGAACGGGCCGTTCCGCGAGCCTGATGTCCTCGATCGACCAATCGAACCGCTCCACGGCCTCTCGAAACCGTTCAGCTATCACAGTCGCGTCGTCGGCGTGGTCGAGGTCCGGAATGAGAAAGCAGAATTCGTCGCCGCCGAAGCGCGCGTGGAGCTCATGGCCGCTGGTGCGGGGCGGTTCCTGCGCGATCACGTCGTGCGATCGCACCTTTTCGCGGAGCAGTCGCGCGACGCGATCGATGATGCGGTCTCCAAGTGGATGGCCGAGCGTGTCGTTGTACCACTTGAACGAGGTGATGTCGACGACGCCGACGGCACACCAGTGTCCGCGCTGTTCGAGGGCGAGAAACGCTTCGAGCTGTTCGACGAAGCGGCGGTAGTTCATGAGGCGGGTCTTGGGATCGCGGTGGACGCGAT
>CAZDLW010000031.1:0-30544 GCA_964505975.1 uncultured Bifidobacteriaceae bacterium
AGAGAATGACCGCCACCATCAGCACGAGCGCCGACGAATACGCGTACAGACTGAGAGCTTCGCCGAGACGGAACACGCCAGGATGCGCGGTCACGAGTCCCGTGGCCGCCTCGGGCCCGGACCACGCGTTCGTCACCCAACGCACGGTTCGAATCAGCACGGCCACCGCAGTGGCCCCATACATGGACCAGAGTGCGTGGACCCAGAGGCCCCGTGGTGGCCTCCCGGTGGGGAACAGGAGGAAGAAGTGATAACCGAGCACGACGTGCAGCAGTACCCAGGCGGGTCCCATCCTTACGAGGCTGGCAGGCAGGAACACCAGGCCGACGGCGAGGCTGGAGGCGAACGCCAGGCGCGCCGCGGCATGACCCGGGCGCACATAGCCGATGAAAAGTCCGACGCCGCACCAGACGAGGGACATGAGGTACCAGAACAGGTCCCCCTGGAGGTCACGGGGCCTCGCACCTACCTGCAGGTGGTGCTCCTGCCGGTCGCCACTGCGTTCGACGACGACCTGGTACGCCTCGCCAATCGCCATGGCATTGCGATGCGCGACCGGCCCTGCGCGCGCGACGTTCACGTCGCCATTGACGCTGACGAGCCGGTCACCACGCCGCAACGTGCCTGCGGCGGGCCCCCCGGGATTGACGACGGTGATGTGCCAGCCCCCGCCCTGCGCCGCGGCGTTCCAGCCGAAGGCTTTCTCCGGCGACGGCAGGGCCCAGGCCGCGTGGAGGAGCAGCGTGATCGTGGCGGCAGTCGCCGTCCAGACGACCCACCTGAACGGGTGCGCGCGGGTGCCGCCCTCTGGCGGAACGACGGCGGCAGGCGTCGTAGAGGGGGATTCGAGGAATCGGTCAGCCGCCGGCTCGTAGGCGAGCAGCGACTCGACTTCGTCTCTCAACGCGGCATCGCCGGCACAGGCCTCGTCCAGCAACGCGCGCCGGCGCTCGTCGTCGAGCCCACGCGAGGCCTCGTACAGGCGCTCGATCTCCGCCCATCGCTCTGGTGTCAACGCGGGTCCTGTCCCGGCTGCCGCCACATTGTGCGGCGACATCGGGCACCGTGGCAAGGCGACTCCGCATCGTCACGCACACTCCCTACGCACGGTACGCGATAACTCCCGCCTTCTCGCCGTTTGACAACGGCAGTCTCGCAATACTGGCGGGAGCGCAGGCCTCGGCGTCCGGTCTTTGCTGCCGGAGTGCCGAGCCGCAACCGTCCGGACCGCGCTATACTGCGCGTCGGGTGAAGCCATCAGGGCCCATGGGCCGCGTCGGCTCGCCACCTCACCACAACGGACCCATCGCACATGAGCACATTGAACCTCAAAGTGATTGTTGGCAGTACACGCGCGAACCGGTTCAGCGAGAAGCCAGCGACGTGGATCGTGAACGAGGCGCGCAAACGCGCCGGGCTCGACGTGGAGCTCCTGGACCTGCGGGACTATCCCCTGCCGTTCTTCGAAGAGGCCATGCCGCCGGGTCTGGCGAAAGACGGTTACACCAACCCGGTCGTGGTCCGGTGGCGCGACAAGATCCGGGAGGCCGACGGCTACATCATCTGCACGCCGGAGTACAACCACGGCTACCCGGGGGTACTGAAGAACGCCTTGGACTACGTCTACTTCGCCTGGAGTCGCAAGGCCGTGGCGTTCGTCAGCTGGGGCGGCGCGGGCGGGACGCGTGGCGTCGAGCAGTTGCGCCTGGTCGCCGTCGAGCTCGACATGGTGCCAACGCGGTTCGCGGTCCACATCCCCAACCCCTGGTTCGTCAAGGACATCAGCGAGATCGATACGGAGGCCAATCGGCAGAGCGCCACCGCGCTGCTCGACAACCTCATCTGGTGGGCAGCGGCGCTGAAGTCGGCGCGAGACGTCCCGAGATGACGTGAGCCGACGGGATACCATGGCGCATGGACGTTGTCGATCGCAGCCTTGCCGCTCGAACTCCCGCCCAGGAATCCGACGTTGCGCTTCTCCGTGCGCTCTTCGAACCGCGCACGGTGGCCATCGTCGGCGCGAGCCGTCGCCGTGGTGTCGTCGGAGCAGAAGTCCTGCGTAACGTGATCGCCGGGGGGTTCACCGGCCGGGTCTTTCCAATCAATCCTCGTGCGGACGCCGTGCAATCGGTCCCGGCCTACGCGCGCGTCACAGATGTCCTCGACCCGATCGACCTTGCAGTCATCGCCGTACCCGCGGCGTGCGTGGACGACGCGGTGAACGACTGCCTCGCGAAGAAGATCCCGGCGATTGTCGTCATCACCGCCGGTTTCGGCGAGACCGGCGATGAGGGCCGGGTCCGGGAAGCGGCGCTGCGCGACCGGGTACGACAGGCGGGCTCGCGCATGGTTGGCCCGAACTGTCTTGGCGTGCTGACCACGAATCCCGCGGTGAGGCTCAACGCGACCTTTTCGCCTGTCGTACCGCCGCGTGGTGCCATTGCGTTCTCGAGTCAGAGCGGTGCGCTGGGACTGGCGGTCCTCGAACGTGCCGGGCAGCTCAACCTCGGGATCTCCGATTTCGTCTCCGTGGGAAACAAGGCGGACGTTTCGACCAACGACCTCATTGACTACTGGGGGGAGGATCCGCGCACGAAGGTCATCCTCCTGTACGTGGAAAGCTTCGGCAATCCCAAGCGGTTTCGCCAGATTGCTCGTCGAGTGAGCCGCACCAAGCCCATCATTGCGGTGAAGGCGGGCCGGTCGGTTTCCGGCGCACGGGCCGCTCTGTCCCATACGGGGGCCATCGCGGCGAGCGACATGGTTGTCGATGCGCTGTTTCACGATGCGGGCGTCATCCGCACCGAGACGCTCGAAGAGTTGTTCGACACGGCGGTGCTGCTGGCCGATCAGCCCCTGCCACCCGGACCACGTGTGGCCATCCTCACCAACGCCGGCGGCCCGGGCATTCTCGCAGCGGATGTGTGCGACAGCCTCGGGTTGACGCTGGCATCGTTTGCACCGGCAACGGTGGAGGGGCTACGGGCGTTCCTTCCCCAGCACGCCAGCCTGGTCAACCCGATCGACATGATCGCCACCGCAACGCCGGACCACTATCGACAGGCGTTGCCTCTGCTGCTTCGCGACCCGAACGTGGACAGCGTGCTCGTGATGTTCACCCCCGTCGTGAGCGACCCGGAGGCAGTGGCGCGAGCCGTCCACGATGGTGTGACCGGCACGTCGAAGCCGGTACTCGCCACCTTTTTCGGCGCCGAGCACGTGGCAGCCGTGATGTCGCCGGTGCCCTGCTACACGTTTCCCGAATCGTCCGTCCGCGCGCTGGCGCATGCCGTGGCCTACCGTGCCTGGCGGGACACGCCCGCCAGCACGGTGCCCGTGTTCGATGACATGGATGCGGCCGCAACGCGACGGATCGTCAACGAATGCGAGGCGCGCGGAGGTGGATGGCTGTCGCCGCTCGAGTGTTCGGCACTCCTGCAGGCGCTCGGGATTCGCGGAGTCGCCACGCACATCGTCTCCACATTGGACGCGGCGCTGGAAGGCTCCGCCCGCATCGGCTACCCGGTGGTGTTGAAAGGTGCAGGCCCCTCGATCCTCCACAAATCCGACGCCCACACGATCTTCACCGACCTGCGCGACGGCAACGCCGTACGCGACGCCTTCGACCAGCTGCAGCACCGGCCGGAGGTTACGGAGATCGTTCTTCAGGCGATGATCCGCGACGGCATCGAGATGATCGTCGGAGGGATCCGCCACGATCGGTTTGGCCATGCCGTACTGTTCGGCAGCGGTGGAACACTCGTGGAGCTCCTACACGACACGTCATGTCGGCTGGTTCCCCTGACCGTGCGCGACGCGGAAGACATGCTGAACGACGTCCGTGGCGTTCGATTGCTCAGGGGGTTTCGGGGCGCACCACCGAGGGACGAAGCCGCGCTCCGGTCCGTCGTGTTACGGGTCTCCATGTTGCTCGAGTCGTGTCCAGGCATCGTCGAACTGGACTTGAACCCGGTCCTCGTGACCCCCGACGGCGCTCACGTTGTCGATGTGCGCGTCCGTGTCGCATCTCCGGCGTGAGCGGTGGACTACCGGATGCCATCCGAACAGCCCGACGACTCGTCTCGCCCGTTGCCCGATGCGCTGCGGCGGCTCTCGTCGCACGCCCTCGACCTTCTGTGGGCGTGGAACCATGCCGGCGACGCGTTGTGGCGACGTCTGGACGAAACCCTGTGGGAACGAACACAGAACCCCTGGCTGCTCCTGCAATACGTCGGGCAGGAGCGGCTCGAGCAGCTCGCCAGCGATCCCGAGTTTCTCCGTGCACTGGAGGCGCTCGAAGACTCGCGCGCGCGATACCGGCACACGCCTTCCTGGCGGCCCGACGGGACCTCCATCTTGCCCCGCGTCGCCTACTTCAGCATGGAATTCGGGCTCCACGAGGCGTTGCCGCTCTACGCCGGCGGCCTCGGCGTGCTCGCCGGCGATCATCTGAAGACGGCAAGCGATCTCGATGTGCCCGTCGTCGGTGTCGGCATCCTGTGGCAGCAGGGCTACTTTCGCCAGCTGCTGGACGCGGGCGGGATGCAGGCCGAACTGTATCCGTATAACGACCCGGCCAGTCTGCCCATTCAGCCCGTGCGCGCAAGGGACGGCAAGCGGTTGCGCGTCGTGCTCAACCTGCCCGCACGTGAGATTCTGCTGCGCGCCTGGCAGGTCACCGTGGGCCGGACGATGCTGTATCTGCTCGACAGCAACGACCCGCTCAATGCACCACCCGATCGCGGTCTGACGAGCACGCTGTACGGCGGCGGGACCGAAGCCCGCTTGATGCAATCCATCGTGCTCGGAATCGGTGGCTGGCGCGTTCTCGAGGCTGTGGGGCACGACACCGAGGTCTGTCACCTCAACGAAGGCCACGCCGCACTCGTCGTCCTCGAACGGGCGCGCTCTTTCATGCAGCGGCAGGGCGTGACCTTCCACGAAGCGCTCTGGGCCACTCGTGCGGCCAACGTGTTCACCACACACACTGCGGTTCCGGCAGGATTCGACGCGTTCTCCACGGGAGAAGTGGAGAAGCACCGGGGATACTTCGACGTCTACGTGCGGGGATTGGGCCTGTCCTGGCCCGAGCTCCTGGCGCTGGGCCGGCGGAATCCGGACGACCAGGACGAGCCCTTCAACATGGCGTGGCTGGCGATGCGCGGCTGCTCCTGGGTCAATGGCGTGAGCCAGCTTCACGGCACGGTCAGCCGCAGGCTCTTTGCCGGACTCTTTCCACGATGGCCGGAAACGGAGGTCCCGATCGCGCACGTGACCAACGGTGTCCATGTGCCGTCCTGGGATTCACCGTGGACCGATGAGCTCTGGACCCGCGCGGCCGGCAAAGAGCGCTGGCGCGGCGATGTGTCGGCCGTGAGCCGCCTGCTGTTGGACATGACGGACGAGGATCTCTGGAGCGTGCGCGCGCACGAACGGCAGGACCTCGTCGGCTACGTGCGCTCACGACTCGCTGTGCAGTTCGCGCGCCAGGGGCGCTCCAGCGCCGCAGCCGCGATCGCGCACGAAGTCCTGCAGCCGGATGCATTGACCCTGGGCATGGCCCGTCGTTTCGCGACGTACAAGCGTCCCCATCTGCTGCTCGCCGCTCCTGAACGCCTCCTCCGCCTGCTCACGCAGCTGGGACGGCCGGTGCAGCTCATCCTTGCGGGCAAGGCGCATCCCGAGGATGTTGAGGGGAAGCGCCTCATCCAGCACTGGGTACAGTTCGCCGCGCGGCCCGAGGCGCGCCGTCACGTCGTCTTCCTCGAGGATTACGACATGCGCATGGCCACGGAGCTCGTCCAGGGGGTCGACGTCTGGATCAACACGCCGCGCCGGCCCTGGGAAGCGAGTGGGACCAGCGGAATGAAGGTGCTCGTCAACGGCGGGCTCAATGTGTCGATGCTGGACGGGTGGTGGGCGGAAGCGTTTCAACCGGACTGCGGATGGGCCGTCGGCGAGGGGGACACGCGTACGGACATCGAGGCCGACACACGCGATGCGGGACAGCTCTACGCACTCCTCGAGCAGGAAGTCGTCCCCGAGTTCTACGCTCGCGATGCGACCGGCCTGCCGCGCCGCTGGATCGCGCGGATGCGGTCGAGCATGGCTCGACTCGCGCCGCAGTTCAGCAGCGTCCGAATGCTGCAGGAATACGTCCAAGAGGCGTATCTCCCTGCGGGCTCGCGGTTCCAGCGCCGCTCGGCCCGAGGGGCACAGTTGGCTCTCGAACTCCACCTCTGGGCTCGACACCTGGAACAGTACTGGTCCGACATCCGCTTCGGCGACGTGAGCTCCATGACGACCGGTGTCCAGTTGTCCGTGTCGGTGCCCGTCGTGCTCGGACGTATACGCGCCAGTGCCGTCCGCGTGGAGCTGTACGCCGCCCCGCATGACGACGCCCCCCCGGTGGTCCACGAAATGCTGCCATCGGAGTCGTTTCCCGAGGCGCCGAACGCGTACCGGTACACCGCAACGCTGGCGACGTCCCGTCCTCCCTCCCACTTCACACCTCGGGTAGTGCCCTTTCATCCGGAGGCCCTGGTCCCCCACGAAGCCACGCTCATTGCCTGGCAACGGTAGCCGTCTCCACCGCAGGCCGTGACGCGGACGTCGAGCCGCGCTGATCAATCCGCTTCGAGCAGACGATAGATCTCCTCTTCCTGTGCGAAGTGCAGCCGAGTGATGGCCTCGAGGCCGTGGAGAATACGCTGGAGCTCGTGACGCTGCGCATCGGTCGGGCCATCGTCGACGACGGCCTGGCGCAGTCCGGTGAACGTGTGCACGAGTCGTTGCATCTCCATGTGCGTCCTGCTCATACCGGCCAGCGCGTCCGGCCTGCCGGTCTGCCGGCGAATCCACCGATAGACTTCCTCATCGTCATGCCGCTCGTGCGGCAGCAGTCGCCCGCGGAGGAGGCGATCCAGGCTCGCCAGTTGCTGCCGTGCCTCTGCGCCGGACACATGACGTATCCGGTCGGCGGTCGTGCGGACTTCGTCGAGCACCTCGGCCAGCCCGTGGTGCTCGGCCTCGAGCGCGAGCAGCTTCTCCTGCGGGAGCACTGCCCGTCTCGCACCAATCCAGATCGGCCCTCCCAGGGCGCGAAGGGCGTTCGCGATCACCGCCACATCGATGGCCTCCTGCAGGAGGGCGCCCTGAACTGGGGACAGGTAGCCAAACGCGGCGGCAGTCATCCCAGCCATCGACATGCCGATACCCGCGTAGACACTTTGCAGCGCGATGCCTCGCGACCGGCGAGCAATGTGAAGCGCGCTCGCGAGGCGATCCAGCCGGTCGACCAGGATGACCACATCAGCCGCTTCCGAGGACGCCGCTGCGCCGCGCGCACCCATCGCAACGCCAACGTCCGCCGCGGCGAGCGCGGGGGCATCGTTGACGCCATCGCCCACCATCAGAACTGGCCGCCCGTGCGACCGCTCGCTGTGCACGGCCGCGATCTTGTCCTGGGGCTTCATCTCGCTGATAACCTGGTCCACCCCCAACATCGCCGCGACACCAGAGGCCAGGTCGGCGCGGTCGCCGGTCACGAGCACGATCCGCTCTACTCCAGCGTCGCGTAGATGCCTGACCACCGTGCCGGCCTCGGGCCTCACCTCGTCGGCCAGCAGAAGCGCGCCGGCTACCGCACCGTCCATCGCCACCACCACGGCCACTGTGCCGTCGCGCTGGATCCACGCCTGAATCTCACGAGCGAACTCGGTATCGCGGGCCCGCTCCCGCACGAAATCCAAGCCCCCGACCGCGACCTCATGGCCGCACACACGTCCTTCGATGCCGGATCCAGGGACTTCACGGACATGTGTCGGCATGTCGAGGGGGATGTCCCGCGCGCGGGCTGTGGAGACGAGCGCCCGGGCGACGACGTGATGCGAGCCCTGATCGAGGGACGCCGCCAATCTGAGGAGCTCGCTCGGATGGAGATCGTCGCGTACTCGTGCATCGATCAGACGCGCACGGCCGTCGGTGATGGTGCCGGTCTTGTCCAGCAGGACGGTCCTGACTCCGGCAAGCAGTTCCAGTGCGCCGCCGCCCTTCACGAGGATGCCTCTCTTCGCGCACCGTGAGACGCCCGAAATGATCGCGACGGGAACTGCCAGAATCAACGGACAGGGTGTCGCGACCACGAGCACGGCAAGCGCGCGAACGGCGTCTCCACTCACCACCCACGCGCTTCCGGCCATCAGCACGGTTACGCCGAGGAAGACGATCGCGTACCGATCCGCCAGCCGAGCCATGGGGGCCCGGGCAACCTGCGCAGCCTCCACCAGGCGGACAATGCCCGCGTACGTGCTGTCCGCGGCGTCACTCGTCGCTTCGAGGTCGAACGCATCTCCGGCGTTGGTGGACCCGCTCAGCACCGGCTCCCCCCGCCGGCGCCGGACCGGCAGGGCCTCGCCAGTCAGCGCTGACTCGTCGAGGACGGCAACCTCACTCCAGACGATGCCGTCTACAGGTACGACCTCGCCGCGGCGCACGAGGATGCGATCGCCGACTGCCAGCGCGGCCAGGTCGACCTCCTCCAGCCGACCGTCGCGATAGCGTGCGGCGCGTCGCGGCACACGGCGGAGCAACGCCGTCATCTCACGCCGTGCGCGCCGTTGAGCGAAGTCCTCCAGTGCCTGACCGCCGCTGAACATGAGGGCGACGATGACGCCGGCCAGGTGCTCGCCGAGGGCCAGCGCGCCGGCCATCGCCAGGGCTGCGATCAAGTCCAGCCCGAACTGGCCCCGGCGGATGCTGACGGCAATCTCGACGATCAGCGTCGCCAGGACGATCGCCGTCCCGCCTATCCAGAGTCCCGCAGCCAGGCCGGGCTCTCCGGCAAACCAGGCTGTGGCCCCCGCCAGGAACGCCGCCGCGACGAAAGGGAGAAGGATGCGCTTGATCAACATCCCCTGCCCGGCCGTTCATGTGGGGAGAGACATCGAGCGCGAAAAGGATTCAACGGAAGCAACCATCCAGCTCGGCGCGCAACAGACCGCGGGCGCGATGGAGCCGGCTCTTGAGGGCGGGAACGCTGATGCCGAGCTCCCGTGCCGCGTCCGGTGCTGTGTACCCTTCGAGGTCGCGAAGCTCGATCACGCGGCGGTAGCTGCCGGGGAGTCGATCGAGTGCGGCCTTGACGCAGCGGTCGATGTCCTGCCTCACGACCTGGGTCTCGGCGGATGGCTGCCCGCTGGCCAGCGAGTCGAGCCCCTTCGGATATGGAAGAGCGAGGATGGGCCGGAGGGCTTCCTGCCTCTTCAGCCTGAAACAGACGTGACGGCCGATTCTGGCCAACCATGCCTGAAATGCCCCCTGATCGCGCAGTGTACCGATGGCACGATAAGCGTTCAGCAGCGCGTCCTGGAGGACGTCCTCGGCGTCGGCCTGGTTGCCGCACACCCGGACCATTTGACGGTAGACCGCGTCCTTGTGCCGATTGACCAGTTGATCGAATTCCACGCCTGCAATGCCGTCTAGCGCACCGGTCCGGGCGGGGCCGCGTCCTGGGGCGTGGCGCCTTCAATGACAGGCGGCGGTACCGGCACGGGTGTGCGTTCGGGTGGTAACAACTGACGAGCCAGTCCCTCGCCGCGGCGCGCGTAGTCGATCGCCTCGCCCAGGATGCGGGCCGTCTCCTGCGGCGCGTGGAAGCCACGCGACCCTTCCGAATAGATGAAGTCGATTCGCCATTGTGCCTGGCGCTGCAACAACAGTGCGGCCGCAAGTCGATCGCCGGGGACACCGGTCTGTTGCGCGGTCGCGATGGCGCCAATCATCTCCATCAAGGCGGTCGAGCTGCGGTCCAGGAGCGCCTGCGTGCGATCCTGAATCGTGTGGGCCCGTCCCAGCAGCTCCTGCTCGGCGACGTTGTGACACACCTGGCAGGATTGCGACACGTTCAGCAGCGGGCTCCGGACGTGGTGATTGGACACCTTGAGAGCGCCGACACGTTCGAATGGCATGTGGCAATCGGCGCACGAGACACTGGCCCGCGCATGAATTCCCTGGCTCCAAACTTCGAACTCGGGGTGCTGCGCCTTCAGCATCCGGCCGCCGGTCACACCATGCGTCCAATCGGCGTAGCCAATCTGGTCGTAGTAGGCCTCAATCTGTTCCACTTTGAGCCCTCGCGACCACGGATACACCAGCTGAGTGCGCCCCAGTGGCGAACCCTCGGGTGTGAAATAGTACTCGACGTGGCACTGCGCGCAGCTCAGACTGCGCATCTCGTGCCGCGAGGCATGTGCGTTGACATCGTACGGCTCCCGCCGGTCGCCTTGCCGCCACTGCTCCACGCTGGGGAGATGCGGCACAGGGTCCTCGCTTCCCGCCAGCGCCTGCATGCCGAGCTGGAACGCCGGTCGCGTCACCCGCAACCGCATGGTCTCGGGCTCGTGACAGTCCACGCAGCTGACGGGATGGGTCACCAGTGGCGCGCCAGCCTCATCGGTCAGCTGCCGCGCCTCGTTCCACGTCATGGCGTTCACGAGACGGAATCCCTCCATGACGTCGCCGCGACCGGCAAAGCGGTACGCCGGCAGGATGGAGGAGTGGCAGTGCAGACACGCCCCTGGTTGCGGCCGCTGCGCCACACGTTCCGTGTGGTCCTGGTCGTGCAGCATGTACGCGTGCCCGCGCGATTCGCGATAGTCCAACGCGAAGGCATAGCCGGCCCACATCGTGCGCAGCCACGGATCGGCGTCGAGCTTCTGGCGGGGCACGGCGTCGCTGCCGCCGTACCGCGTCCGCTCGTAGTCCACCGTCCTCCGATAGGTGTCGTACTGGTGCGGCCAGTTCGCGCCCCAGACGGCGGGATCAATGGTCCCTTCGTCCACGTCCACCACACGGACGAACGGAAATCGCGCCTCCCAACGGCGTTCGGCGATGCTGATGAGCAGGGCGCTCACGCCGAGCGTGGCGGTGGCCGTCACCACGATCGCGGCGATCAGGATGCGACGCGGTGTTGCCGATCCGGCCGGCCGCCTCCGTCCGACCTGCTGGCGCTCGTGGTCTCGCGCGTCAGCCATGTGGTCTGTCTACCTTTCTGAGTTCGCCAGCGGGACCCGGCGCGGCATACCCGCCGTGCGCGCCCCGTGTCCCACACTGTGATGACAGGTGAAACAGGTGACCGCCTCCCCTGTCACCGTGCCTGGCAGCAGGTGCGACACCATCGTGTCGTGACACGCGACACAGTTGTCCTGCAGGATGCGTATGTTCCGCACCTTGATCTGAATGGGCTCGTGGAAATCCTGGAAGGTGAACGCCCAGGAATGGAAGAACCCATTGTCGGCCTTTGCGGTCCAGCGGTACAGGAAGCTGTGCGGAAGATGACAATCGTTGCAGGTGGCGCGGGCGTGATGCGAGCTGCCGAGCCACGAGTCGTACTGCGGCTGCATGATGTGGCAGTTGACGCAGGCCTCCGGGTCGTCGCTGAGATAGGCGTGCCCCTCCCCATATCCGAAGGTGAAGACGCCGGCCCCGACGAAGGCTCCGGCGATTGCAGCAAGAGTCAACGGTAACCGGAACTGGCGCACGAACCGAACCCTGGAGGCCTCGTTCAAATGACCGTGGACGAGAGCTTCTCTGCCGCGCGCGCGTGGGTCTCGACGAGGGTCCCTCTGGCCGTGAGCACCGGACACCGTGCCGCGCGCACGACCTGTTCGGTCGTGGATCCAAACAGCAGCAGGCCCGCGCCGCCACGACCTTGCGCTCCCATCACGATGAGGTCGCTCTGCTCCTCTTCCGCTCGCCGGAGCACTTCACGATACGGGCGGCCAATGGCAACTGCCTCCGAAATCTCACACCATGTGCGCGATTCCTGATCGAGCAGCGCCCGCATCCGCTCCTCCGCACTCTCTACCAGTTGCTGGCGGTACTTTGGGAGGTCCAGGTGCACGAACGCCCGCGGGTCCTCCTCCCCCAACCACTCCACCACGTGCAGCACGGTCACCGATCCGTTCGCCTGCCGCCCGAGGTCGAGTGCAAATCCCAGCGCCTGGAGGGCCGCCGGAGAAAAGTCCATCGGGCAGAGAATCCGTTTGAACGCCACGTCCGAGTCTGGTGACTCCGATGGCTGGGCCGGGACGGTCAGCACCGGACACGGGGCCTTCCGCATCACCTTTTCGGTCACGGATCCCAGTACCAGCCGATCGAACCCGCTGCGTCCGTGCGTGCCCATCACGAGCAGATCGGCGGGCAACGTCGTGGCCTGGTCAACGATCGTCGCGACCTCGCCGCCTGCCTCCGCAACCACATGCGTCCGTCCCGTAGTAGCCCCGGCGGCCGCAACCACCCGCCGTATCTCCGTCAGGATCTCGTCGCGCGACATCGGCTGGACGACCTGGACCGGTTCGCCCAGGGCAGCAGCTCGAACCTGAAACGAATCGAACGTCGGCACGACGTGCAGCACCATGAGAGCGGCCTCATACCAGCGCGCCAGCGCTGCCGCATACGCCAAGGGGCGGATGGACAATTCGCTCAAATCGACAGGACACAAAATGCGCTTGAATTCGACCACACGTCCTCCCTCTACGCCAGGGGTTCATCGAGGGGCGGCCGGTGCGCGCTCAGGCGGACCGAATCGCCGTCACCGCAGCGCCACCTCAACCGTGGGGCGCCAGCGTCGCTCACCGCGAATTGGCGCTCCGGCGACACCCGAACGTACAACCCTTGGTCGGTCCGACGCAAGAATCCATCGGCAACCAGGTCGTCCAGCACCCTCGAGCACAGGCGGTCGTCCAGATTCCGCAAACGCTTCGCCTGCGCCACGCTGAGTCGCCTCCGGGCATCTCGCGGAATTCACCACGCACTCGTTGCAGCAGCCTGGGCACGTCGTCGAGCTGCTTGGCTTCTTTGGGCATGCTGTCGAGCCGTGCAAGCAACAACCAGCCACGAAAGCTAGTCCCAATCCCACGGAACTGCGCAGGCCGCTCTCAGCAACGGCTCCACGCCATTCACGTCGAATGGCTTGTCGATCACCGCGAAAGCACCCAGCTCCCGCGCCCTGTCGATGATCTCGCGCCCGCCGTGCGCCGTCATGATGACGACGGCGCTGTGAGGCTTCAGGCGCCGAATGTCCTCGAGCAGGCTCAAGTCGCACGAATCAGGCAACCGCAGGTCCAACAGCACCACGTCGAGCGGCGCGTCGTCTGCCACGAGCGTGTGGCGGGCCGACGCTGCATCGAACGCCTCCCGAACGAGGTGACCCTTCGCCCTCAATGCCTCCACGATCGACCACCGAATGAGCGGCTCGTCGTCTATGACGAGCACCCGCAGACACGACATCCCAGACTCCCTGGACGTGGCTCGTCTTGGTGACGCTTCGTCGCACAAGCCGCTCGACTCCCTGGGTCGCACAGGCGCCAGCACGTTTGCCATCGGCGTCGCACACGCTCGCTGCATCGCGTGCTGGGGACGGTGCAAATCAGTCGCCACGATGCCATCGGCCGCTATGGCGGACCGAATCGCGAGTATCGTGGCGTATCTCTTGTGGGTGCTCGGGATCTCGAAGGAATGAGTTCGGAAGGCACCATCATTCCGTGGATTTCGCGGCTGCGCGGGACGCGAGATCGAACCCAATCCGGATGGCGGGGTGGGGAAAATCCTCGCTCACCGCGCGAATTAGACCGTTCACCGGAGGCGATGCGCTGCGCTGGACGAGTGTCGGTCCGGGACGTTGGGCCGCCAACCGGCTGCCGTGCGTGCCGTGGGAAGATCTGGATGTCACGAGCGGGACGGCCGGACCCGCACGGGCGTACGGACGTACATGGCCCGCAACGCCGCGACCAACTCCCCTGTCTCGATTCCTCCGGCCTCCAGACCGCGAAGAACGATGTCCTCGATGGACAGCATTCCTTTCAAATGGTCGGCATCGTCCCGCACGGGCAGGCGTCGTACCCGGGCTCCCTTCATCGTCGCGAGCGCACCGTGCACGTCGTCGTCGACACGTGCCGACAGAACTTTCTTCGTCATCACCTCCCGAACGGCAGTGTCGTGCGTGTTGCGACCCGACTTGGCGAGGGCCAGGCAGATGTCGCGGTCGGTAATGATCCCGACGAGCCTCCCCTCGAGATCCAGGACCGGCAGTGTCCCGTAGTCAGCGTCGCGCATCAGACGCGCCGCGGCACCCAGGGACGTCTCGGGAGTGCACGACAGGACAGGTTCGGTCATCACATCTCGAACTTTCATGAGGGACCTCTTCTCGGCTCTCAGGAGCGTCGACAACTGCAGTTGGTCGTAACACGACATCGAGCCGCGCCCCGGTGCCGCTCGGGAACACCCATGGCGAACGTGGGGCCGGCTCGTCGTTGCAATGGGGCCGCAGACAGCGCCTCTCAAGCTGCCGTCTTTCCGGACTTCTCGGGCTCCTGAATCTCAATCCGTCGCGGCTGTGCCGCCTCGGCCTGCGGCGGCAGCGGAACGCTCACCTCGAGCACCCCATCGGTAAACGTCGCCTTGACGTCCTCGAGCTTCACTCCGTCGGGCAACGGGACCGACCGGTAGAAGCTCCCGTACTCGCGCTCGCAGCGATAGTAGTTCTCCTTTTTCTCCTCCGCTTCGCTCTTGCGTTCGCCGGAGATCGTCAGATGACCATCGGTCACCTCGACTCTGACGTCCTCCTTCTTCATTCCCGGAAGGTCAATCTTGGTGACGAGCCGCCCGTTCTTCTCGAACACGTCGACCCCGGGAGTCCACGTCGTTCCCTCCGATACCGCCCCGCCCCGGAGGGACGGCCAACGGAATGATGGGTTACCAAGGCTTTCGAACATTCGGTCGAACTCGGCCTGCATCTGTCGAAAGAGCGCGAACGGGTCGCGCGTCGTGCGGGCAAGCCCGGATTCCTTCTTCGTGAGCATGAGCAACCTCTCCTCGTGATGGCTCGAGACAGCCGGTTGATGTTAGATATTCGCACTCTCCACTGGCAATCAGCGTGCCTGACGGCGGAAGCCCGTCTGTGTCCCGTTGCCCGAGAGCGTCATAGCTGCGCCTCGGACGTCGAGCATGTCAGCGGCGGTTCCGCCTCGTGAGAGCGCAGTATCTTGTGCCTGCACTCCGTGCGTGCGAGACCTCTTGAACGGTGCGCTCGAAACGCGACTCATGTGCACGAACTCCAGTCGTCCAAACTGTCCAGCGGTCCTGGGGACAATTTCTCTGTCTGGGGAACAATTCCCCGCCGGCACAGAGTGGGCTGACGTGAACGAGGAGGCTGACTCACCAGCGCCCGCAGAAGGTGGCATCGCTCGCGAAGCCACCCGCGGACAGCCCATGTGGATCGTGAGGTCGACATTCGTACGCGGAGCATGATTCTACGACAGTGGACCGTGCCTCGCAATCACGCGGCCGCTGCGCATCCGACCTCTGGTTGGCAGCATGTCAGCCGTGGTGCTTGGTCCGCTCCTGGCTCGCAGTTCTCCAGCGTGAATATGGGCGCGAAATCCTTCGGTCGAAGGGTAAAATTTCCTGATTGCTCGGGCGGCCAGCAGGATGTACTCCTTGCTGTGGCTGGTTGCTGGTCGGATGAGGCGCTGGCACTTCCCTTGCCTCAGGCCGTACAGCGGCGCGACTGGCGTGATCGGTCGGGCACCGGGCACGGGATTCCTGTTTGTCCCACGGCGGTGCAATGCGGGCACTTTTCGTTCGGAGGGTCAGTCCGAAGGGAGCGGACATGCCATGACGGTTGGAGACATTTGCACACGGGAGGTCGTGGTCGCGCCAAAGACCGAGACAATCATCGACGTGGCGAGGCGGATGCGCACCTCACATGTCGGCACTGTCGTCATCGTCGATAACCGCGACGGCCGTCACATACCTATCGGCATCGTCACCGACCGTGACATCGTGGTCAGCGTGGTCGCTGGCGACCCCGAGCACATCAACTTCCTGCTCGCTGACGACGTGATGAGCGACGAACTTGTCACGGCGCTGGAGGACGACAGTATTGAGTCGGCACTCCAGAAGATGGAGACGCGTGGTGTGCGCCGGCTCCCCATCGTGGACGCGGGCGGCGCCCTGATCGGTATCCTGACACTGGACGACGTGCTGCAATATCTGACAGCACAGCAGGGGGCACTGGTTGCGCTGGTTGCGCGTGAACAACGCCGTGAGCGACAGTTTCGCGTCTGAGCGGCGGGTTGAGCCGACGCAACATGCCCCTCAGCGAGGTCATTGAGCCGCGCCCGGGTCGTCTGACGAGCAGTCGATTTCTGCTCTGTTCGATCGGCGGCTCGGTCATCGTCGGGTCATTCCTCTCGACGACGCTCTTGACGGGTCAAACGGCGATTGGGAGCAGCACTCGCCCAGTGGCCGGGATTGCTGCCAGCATGAGCGAGCGCGTCCGCTCCAGTGCGGATCTCCTCCCAGGTGCGCTGACCCCGCGCGAACAGAGCGACCTTGTCGAGCTCTACGGGGGGAACGACGAGCCGTTCTGGGTGGATCCTCTCGGAAAACCCACACGCAACGCGCTCGACGCCCTGTTCCTCATCCAGAGCGCCGCGTCCGACGGGCTCGTCCCGGGCGACTACGCAGCGTCCTCCCTGCGCCAACAAGCGACCCGACTCCAGGACCACACCGCGTCAGCCACTGAGATCGCGGCGTTCGACGTTGGATTGAGCGCCGCCATTCTGCGCTTCTTCCACGACCTGCACCTGGGACGCATCGATCCCGAGACGCTCGGCTTTCGACTGACCGTCCCCGAGGACGAGCACGACTTCGTGGTGCTGCTTCGTTCCGCGCTCGACGAGCGAGGGGTGATCCAGGCCGCGGCCGCCGTCACGCCGCCTCTCGCCCAGTATCACGGGTTGCGTGCGATGCTGGCGCGCTACCGAGCACTTGCCACCGATGCGACGCTCGAGCCTTTGCCACCCTTCGCGGGCACGGTGCGCCCGGGCGACACCTACGTGGGAGCTCGCGCGCTGTCTCGACGACTTGCCGCACTGGGGGACCTCGACCCCGCCACCATCGTGTCGTCCGACCTGTACGATGGGCCGCTCGTGGCCGCGGTCAGGCGTTTTCAAGCTCGTCATCTCCTGGAGGTCGACGGGATCATTGGCAGGGCAACCTACGGTGCAGTCGAGGTGCCGCTGACCTGGCGAGTACGACAGATCGAGCTGGCGCTCGAGCGGCTTCGCTGGCTGCCCGATATCAGCGAACAACGCCTGCTCGCGCTCAATATCCCGATGTTCCAGCTGTGGGGCTGGGACGGCCCGACACCAGTGGGCGAGCCGTCGTTCTCGACACGTGCCGTCGTCGGTCGTGCGCTCAGAACGGAGACGCCCATCCTCGTGGAGGAGATGCGCTCCGTGATCTTCCGGCCCTACTGGAACGTTCCGCGGTCAATCCTGCGCAACGAGATCCTTCCGCTGCTCCCGCGCGACATCGATTACCTCCGCCGGAACGACATGGAAATCGTGCGCGGACCCGGCGACGATGCCACACCGGTCGCAGCCACGCCGGAGAACGTGGCGCTGCTCGAGCAGGGAGTGCTCCGCCTTCGCCAGCGACCGGGTCCCGGGAACGCGCTCGGGCTGGTCAAGTTCGTGCTGCCCAACGATGAGAACGTTTACCTGCACGGCACACCGGAACAGGCTCTGTTCACCAGAGCACGGCGGGATTTCAGCCACGGGTGCGTGCGGGTGGAAGACCCGGTTGCGCTGGCCGAATGGGTACTGCAAGGCCGGTCGGAGTGGACGAGAAGCCGGATCCTGGGAGCCATGTCTGGCGACCGACCTCGACCGGTCACGCTGACACACTCGATTCGAGTCATCCTCTTCTACCTCACCGCGGTTGTCATGCCGCAAGACGGCAGGATGTACTTCGCGGACGATATCTACGGACACGACACACGACTGGATCGCGCCCTCGCGCGCCACCGGGAGTGAGCCGTTGCCACAGCAAAGGGGTGGGGCATCGATGTCGGTTCGCTGGTTCGACAGTATCGGCATGGACGATGTGCCGACCGTGGGCGGCAAGAACGCGTCGCTCGGCGAGCTCCGGCGCGAGCTGACGCCGCTCGGGATCCGCACGCCGGACGGATTCGCTACAACTGCAGATGCCTACCGGGCGTTCCTCAGGGACGCCCGCCTCGAAGAGGTCATTGCGAATGCGCTGGGCCGGGTCGATGTCGACAATCTCGAACAGTTGCAGAGTGCCGGGCTCCGCGTGCGCTCGGCCATTCTGGCAGCACCGCTCCCGGAATGGCTAATCGGGCCGATCGTCGACGGCTACCGTCGGCTGGAAGCCGTGTACGGCACCAACTGCGACGTGGCCGTTCGGAGCAGCGCCACCGCCGAAGACCTGCCCGATGCGAGCTTCGCCGGCCAGCAGGAAACCTATCTGAACATACACGGCTCCGCGATGCTGCTCGACGCCATCAGGCGCTGCTACGCGTCGCTCTATACCGACCGGGCCATTGTCTACCGGACACATCGTGGCTACGACCACATGCAGGTGGCATTGTCGGTTGGCGTACAGAAGATGGTGCGCTCGGATCTCGCCTGTGCCGGTGTCATGTTCTCGATTGACACGGAGACGGGCTTCCCCGACGCGGTCCTCGTGAACGCGGCCTACGGCCTCGGTGAGAGCGTCGTGCAGGGCAGTGTGAGCCCAGATGAGTTCTATGTGTTCAAGCCGACGCTCGCGGCCGGCTTTCGTCCCATCCTCCAGAAGAAGCTCGGTACCAAGGAGTTCAAGCTCGTGTACGAGGAAGGCGGCACGCGGCAGACGCGCAGCGTGCCGGTGCCCCGCGAGGACCGCGAGCGGTTGACGCTCTCGGATGACGAGATCCTGACGCTTGCTCGCTGGGCGATGCTCGTCGAAGAGCACTACTCGACGCTGCGAGGCACGCGCCAGCCAATGGACATCGAATGGGCCAAAGACGGCCGCAGCGGCGAGCTCTTCCTGGTCCAGGCGCGGCCAGAAACAGTCCATACACGTCGGGACGCCCGGGTGCTTGAGCGCTTCAAGCTCGACGCGCGCGGCGACGTGATCGTGACAGGCCGGAGCGTGGGCGAGAAGATCGGTCAGGGGCAGGCCCGTGTGATTCGATCCGTAGGCGACCTCGAACGACTGCAGCAGGGAGAAGTTCTGGTCACGGAAATGACGGATCCGGATTGGGAGCCCGTCATGAAGCGAGCCTCGGCCATCGTGACGGATCGAGGTGGCCGCACGTGCCATGCGGCCATCGTGAGCCGTGAACTTGGCATCCCGGCTATCGTCGGCACGGCAACGGGAACATCGGCCGTGACCACCGGCGAAGACGTCACCGTGTCGTGCGCCGAAGGTGAAGAAGGCTTCGTCTATCGCGGCCGTCTGCCGGTGCGTGTCGAGCGAACGAACCTCGCGGATGTCCCGCGGCCGCAGACCAAGATGATGATGAACGTCGGCAATCCTGCAGAGGCGTTCTCCCTGTCGTTTCTGCCGAATGACGGCGTCGGCCTTGCACGGCTCGAGTTCATCATCAGCACGCATGTCCGGACGCATCCGATGGCGCTCGTTCATCCGGATCGCGTCACCGACAAGAAGGAACGGCTCGAGATCGAACGCCTCACGCGCGGGTACGCGGACAAGGGCCAGTACTTCGTGGACAGGCTCGCGGAAGGCGTGGCCATGATCGGCGCGGGCTTCTGGCCGAAGGACGTCATCGTGCGCCTGTCCGATTTCAAGACGAACGAGTACGCCGGTCTCGTTGGCGGCGCGGCCTTCGAGCCCAAGGAAGACAACCCGATGATCGGCTTTCGCGGGGCGTCGCGCTACTACGACGACCGCTACCGCGCGGGCTTCGCCCTCGAGTGCCGCGCCATGCGCAAGGTGCGGGAGGACATGGGCCTGGAGAACGTGAAGCTCATGGTCCCGTTCTGTCGAACGGTGGAGGAAGGGCGACGGGTCATCGCAGAGCTGGCTGCCAACGGGCTGGTGCAGGGCGAACGCAGGCTCGAGATCTACGTGATGTGCGAGATCCCCAGCAACGTCATCCTCGCGAGGGAGTTCGCGCAGATTTTTGACGGCTTCTCGATCGGCAGCAACGACCTCACCCAGCTCGTGCTCGGCGTCGATCGCGATTCAGAGCTGGTCGCGCATCTGTTCGACGAGCGCAACGAGGCCGTTCAACGTCTCGTGGCCCAGGTGATACACGACGCCCACGCGGCCGGCCGCAAGATTGGCATCTGCGGGCAGGCACCGAGCGACTATCCGGAGTTCGCCATGTTCCTGGTCCGGGAGGGCATTGACAGTCTGTCGCTCAATCCCGATTCGCAGCTGCGGACGATGATCGAGATCGTGAATCTGGAACGAACGCTGGGCCATCATGGACCCGCCGCAGCGACACCGCCCCTCGAGCCGAGGACACGCCCGTGAAACCACTGCCGCACCACTACCACGTGCATCTCTCCGGCGGACCGGCCGGGTACGCGCAGCTGACGACCCCGGGTCTCCCCGAGTTGCGCGCGGCTCCACCGACCGACTACGCCGGCCCTGGTGATGCCTGGAGCCCCGAGCACCTGTTGCTCGCGTCCGTGCAGACCTGCTTTCTGTTCACGCTGCGCGCGATTGTCCACCTCTCGAACGTGACGTTCTCCAGTCTCGAACTGGACGCGGAGGGAACCGTCGAGCGAGTGGATCGGACGACGAGGTTCACCGACATCGTGTTACGGCCACGGATTGTCGTCCCACGCGGCACGGACCGTGACCGCGTGCTGCGCCTGCTCGAGAAGAGCGAGAAGGCGTGCCTGGTGTCGGCGTCGCTGTCCACGCCGATCCGCCTGGAACCGGAAATCGTCGAGGAGTAGCGATCTCCTCCGGCCATGAATCGGAATCGCCTGCCGCCTACTGCACGCACCGGGCTTCGAGTCCGGCAGGCTTGCCGTCGATGATCTTGTCACGATAGATATCGTGACACGCAGCGCACGCCACGGCGAGATCGTCACCCAATTTGAACATCACGTCCTGATCCCATTGCTGTGACTCGGCGACCCTGGTCGCGGCCATCCCGACTTCTCGAAGGCCACGAGCTGCGTCGAGGTACGCCTGGTCCGCCAGCGGCACCTGACGGCCATTGTCACACACCCGCCCTGCCAACGTGATGAGGTTCGCGGACTCCGCCAACGCGATCCCGGCGTTATGAATGCCTTCCCAGCCTCCATAGACACCAGCGTACGGCGAACCCTCCGCACTCGTCGGGACGGGGATGCCCGGATCCCGATCCTGCGCGTCGAAAATGATGTTCGAGTTCGGGAAGAGAATTCCCTTCATGACCTCGTTGAGCGTCCCATGCACTGCCGGGGGAGTCGCGGTGACCGAGCTCGCGGTCTCTCCGCCACACCCAATCGCTGCAACACACACCGAGATTGCAAGTCCGCCTGTCATGGAAATCCGCATATCACCTCCCTGTCCATTCCGTTCACTGAGGCACGTGAGTGCCGGCGTCAACAGCCGAGCAAGTCATGTGCCCGCCATGACAGCCACCCTGTGACACCTGCATCCTGGCTTGCTTTCACACGAGCAGCTCACACCGGGCGTCGGATCTCACGAATTTTTCCCGGCGATCGCGGAATCTTTCGCCACGCACTGGCGCATCCCGACAGCCTGCCATCAATCGTCGGCGAGCCACTTCACAACACTCACGTCCTCTGCCGGCCGGTCCTGTCCGAGCACGACACGAGACTTACAGCGTTCGATCCTGTACGATGCTGGAGTGGAACAATCACAGTCCACATGTCCGCGCGTCCGAGGCGCAGCCCTGCTGGTTCTTGCTACGTGCCTCCTGCTCGCTGCAACACCCATCCTGCAGGGTCAGACGGTTCCATCCGACAGCGTCTGGATTCGCGGAACCACGCTCAATGTGTTCGCGGGCGTGGCGTCTGGTGCCCCTTCCTCGGCCAGGCCACTGCTCGGTGCGGGGCTGGGGTGGGAGATCACGCCGTGGTTCGGCCTCGAAGGCAGTGGTGCGTGGCTCGACCGGTCAGGCAATGCCAGCGCCTTTGCCGCCACCCTGCGTGCGCACGTCAATCTGACGCGACCGCGCGTCGTTGTTCCGCTCGTCAGCGGAGGTGTTGGCCTCTATCGCGCATCCTTCGACACAGGAGACGCCGCGATCCCGGATTTCTACCTTCGACGGATCGACACCGGCCCGGTTGGAACGACCCAGACCTTTACCGACCCCTCACTCGTGATTGGAGCGGGCGTCAACGTATTCGCGACCGACACCTGGGCCTTCCGCCCTCACGCCGAGCTCACCCTCGTGCGCCGTGAGTCCCAGCAGTACACCGTGCCCTCGGTCGTCGTGCACGTGGCCTATCACTTCGAGGGCCACCGCGTCTCGCTTCGTCACACCAGCCAGCGCTGAGACCCGCCGTCGATCACCGCCGGGTGAACCTGACGACGGTTTCGAGATGGGCGGTATTGGGAAAGAGATCGATGCCGGTGAGATCGCCGACCTCGTAGCCAGCGTCGATCAGCAGACGCGCGTCGCGTGCCAGCGTCGCCACATCGCAGGACACGTACACGAGACCTGCCGGACGGAGGGCAATGAGGCCTGCGACGGCTCTCTTCGAGAGTCCGGTTCGCGGCGGATCGACGATGCACGTCGTCCGATCGTCCCACGACCCGTCTTTCGGCGGGCGTGACGCCAGAAAGGCTTCCACGCTACACCGCTCCACCAGCGTGCGACGGCCAAATGGCACGGCGTTGGCCTGTAGATCGGTGCCGCTGATTGGATCGTCTTCCACGAGCGTCACGGGTTCGCAGCCGCAGGCAGCGAGCGAGAGCCCGAACAGACCGACGCCCGCGTACAGATCCACGGCAGGCCCGGGTGGCACGAGCGCAGTCACACGTTGAACGAGCGTCCCCAGCAAGTGCCGGTTGCCCTGGAAGAACGCACGGACATGACGTCGCACACGAACGCCGGTGGCCGGATCGTCCGCGCGGCCGTGCACGACATCCGTCACGAACGGCGTGCCGGCTATCCGTGTGATGGACGAACGATTCGACCATGACGCCGACAGTCCGCTCAGGCCTCCGGCGATCGCCGTGAAGCGTGCGGCATCGACGCCGGGGTGCAGCTCGAGATGGCATGCTCGCATGTCGCCGGATACGTTCTCGGCCAGATCCACGCTTGCCAGGCTGGCCATGCGCTCCCGCCCGAGCCCCGCCTCCGCCGACGCCATCCAGGCCGCCGTCGAGGGCAGCAGCTGGTCCGTTGCGCCCGCGTCGCACCACTCATGGGTGCCTTCGCGCATGAAGCCAAGACGCCCTCCCTGCGCGTGCAATCGCGCACGCATACGATAGCCGTCCTCCGGCGAGGGGACGACCTCGGGATCGATCGCCAGCTGCACACGCGCAATGCGGTGGAACGCGTCGCGGAGGATATCGGATTTCAGCCGAAGCTGGCGCGGGTAGCCGATGTGCAGCAGTACGTTCCCGCCGCACCGCCAATCGCCGCGCGGCGGGCGACGGTCTGGCGAGGGCCGGAGCACATCCGTCGTGTCCGCATAGATGACACCCTTCGCCACTCGTTCGACTCGTGCAACGACGCGCTCCCCGGGAATCGCACCCCAGACGAGCACGACCTGGCCGTCGTGGCGGGCGAGCATCCTGCCGCCGGCCGTGATCTTTTCGACATCAAGTGTCAGCAGCACGAACGATCCAGACGTGGAGTGCGGAGAGGGCGGCGGCGACACTCACGTGTCGTAGGCGACCGTTGGTAGCCCTGCGTGCCCGCGCAGGAGGCGATCGACGGATGCCCGACGCGACTGCTGGTAGGCCGCGGGCTCCATGCGACTGCGAAACGGCTCGAGCTCCGCCTCCGCCTCCACCCCGATCCTGGCCAGCGTCGCGGTGTCGCATTGCTGCCGGGCCGCGTCGATGATCCGCGCGTCGAGCTCCCGCAACCTGTCGATGAACGCGCGCCGCGCTTCGCCGCGCAGCGCTCCTCCGTGGTGCCGATCCTCCTGGAGCTCGGCAATCACAGCATCCGCGGCAGCACGCAGGTCCGCATCGTCGCCCGCCCGCACGCCATCGAGGCGCGCGATGACGCGGGTCACGTGCGCCGGGAGCGAATCGCGTCGGCCGTTCGGAGGACCCGCTGCGGCATTCGCAGACCCGCCGGCATCGTCCGCCGCGCTGGTCTCACCGGCTGCGTTCGAGAAGGCCGATCCCGTCAAACCAAGCGCGCGGCGCCACTCGTCGAACAGATCGAGCACGTCTGCCTCGCAGAACTCAATCCGCACAGGACGACGTCGTGGGCCTTTGGCGTAGTACCGGTCGAAATACCGATCGATGCCGCGAAATGCCACCCGGATCGGCACACCACGTGCCGCCCATCCGCATACGTGTTCGAAAGCTGGACCTACGATCCTCACGAGATGGCCGTCGTTCTTGCGGCACAGGTACGTTTCGATCTCGCGGCAGTACGTCTCTGGCGAGTGCATCACCTGACCGCCATCTTCCTTCACGACCACCTCGATTCACCCAGCCCGCACTCCGCCGAACGACGTTTGCCGCGCTCCTTCACCCGGCGCCGCCCCGGGGGCGCGGACGCAGACAAGGGCTACACCCATCGCACCTCTCCAGAGATCACCCGGACCAGACCGCCTGCCGTGCGCACCACCAGAGCCCCAGTGTCGTCGATGTTCTCGGCCACTCCCTGCAGGACACGCCCCGCGCGCTCCCATTCGACGCGCCGGCCGAACGTCGCCCCGGCATGACGCCGCCAGGCAGCAACCACATCGCCAGCATCATCACGCTGCAGCTGTTCATACCGCTCCCACAGTACCGCAAGGCACTCCGCCAGCACGAGACCACGGTCTACGGACCGGCTCACCTCCACCTCGATCGCCGTTGCTCGCGACGCCACCTCTGCCGGATGTGTCGCCGACCGCACGTTGATGCCGAACCCCACGGTGACGTGTTGCCTGCCGGGGCCCGAGCCTCCCGTTTCAGCCAGGATGCCGGCCAGCTTCCGGCCACCCGATGACACAGTGGGCGACTCGACATAGATATCGTTGGGCCACTTCACACACACGTGGAGCCCACTGGCCGTGCCAATCCCTTCGGCAAGCGCCACGCCAGCCGCGATCGTGAGTAGCGGCACCGCGTGCGCAGAGGGTCGAAGAAGGACCGATGCGTAGATTCCGCCTCCCGGCGGCGAGGACCACGTGCGTCCCACCCGTCCCCGCCCCGTAGTTTGCGCATCCGCCACGACAAGACATCCTTCCGCCGCCCCACGCTCGGCGAGCCACGAGGCCACGTCATTCGTGGAGGTGATCGCCTCGAACCAGATCATGCGGTGACCGATCGGCCCGAGGCGAGCGGACGCTCGTCTCAGCGACTCGAGAAGCTCGGGAGGTGGTGGGCTCGACGAGGTCAGCATCAGGGTGTCGGCCGCCTGGACCGCTATGCGACCCGGAACGCGAACTCTGTACTCGTTTGTCCCGACCGCATAGCGGTCCTAGCCGCGTGTCGCGCGGCTATACGGGCTCGATGTCCAGGCTGAGATCCACGGCTGGCGCCGAATGCGTCAGAGCTCCAATCGACACGTAGTCGGCACCGGTCGCCGCCAGCTCCGGAAGCCGCTGGAGCGTGACGCCACCCGAGATCTCGGTCTGCGCGCGCCCGCGACACCGGCGTACAGCCTCGATGATGTCGGGGGTCGACAGGTTGTCCAGCAAGATGGTCTCCGCCCCCGCGCGAAGCGCTTCGTCCACCTGCTCGAGACTCTCGGCCTCTACCTCGATCGGCATCTCCCGGTTCGCCTTTCGCATACGAACGACGGCATCTGTCACGCTTCCCACGAGCGCGATGTGATTGTCCTTGATCAGGATCCCGTCATCGAGTCCGGACCGGTGGTTGACACCGCCTCCAGCCCGCACTGCGTACTTTTCCAGTACGCGCAGTAACGGCGTCGTCTTGCGGGTGTCGAGAACGGTGATACGGCCGGCGGCCGCGTTGACGAATTGCCGGGTCAATGTCGCGACGCCCGACAGCCGCTGGAGAAAGTTCAGCGCGGTCCGCTCCGACGTCAGGAGGGCGGCAGCCTGACCGAGAAGCTCGGCAACCGTCGTGCCTCCCTCGCACCAGGATCCGTCGCCATGGCGGACAGTCACGGTTACTCCCGGATCGAGCTGCCGAAACGCCTCCACCGCCACGTCCAGCCCTGCAATGACGCACGGTGCCCTGGCGACAATGAGGCCGCGCCCTTTCCGTTGCCGCTCCACCAGCGCCTCGGTGGTCACATCACCCCAGCCGAAATCCTCGGCCAGGGCCCGACGCACCAGCTCGCGATACGTGCCTGGATCCAGCGGCTCGAAGGGCACTCGCCTCATGCCCGTCGCCTCCAACTCACGCGGCGGGCTCCTCACCGAACGTCAGCACCGGCTCGGTCACGTCGCTGAACGTGAGTTGCCGGATGCGGGCCGCCGCACGGAGGTCGTGCGCCGCCGACTCGAGCGGCCTGAACTGCACCGGGAGCACAGCGGATTCGATGACGGCCTTCGCCGACTTCCTGGCCAACGCCTTGACGCGACGAACTTCACCGAGCGCGCGCTGCGCATGGTCGAAAACCTCGGCCGCCGGGATGTCCTCACCTCCAATGGGTGCCACGACCTCGTCCGGCATCGGCCAGCGCGTCGCGTGCACCGAGCCGGGCCGCCACCACGACCAGACTTCTTCCGTGACGAATGGCAGGTACGGCCCGAACAACCGCAACAGCGTGGACAGAGCCACGAGCATGGCACTATTGGCCGACGCGGCTCCCGCGGGTGAGAAGTCGCCATATCGACGCGCCTTGACGAGTTCGAGGTAATCGTCGCAGAAGGACCAGAAGAAGCGTTCGGTCCGCTCCAGCACACGGGCATAGTCGTACGACTCGAGCTGCGTGGTCGACTCGGCCACGAGCCGCGCCAGGGCCGTGAGCATCCCACGATCGAGCGGTTCGACAATCGGGCCCCGTGGCTCCGCGCGCATGAGCGCGAACCTGGCGGCATTGAGAATCTTGATGGCGAGACGGCGTCCGACCTTCATCTCACCGGGATCGAACGCGGTGTCCGTGCCTGGCCGGCCGCTGGCCGCCCAATAACGCACTCCGTCGGACCCGTGCTCTTCGAGCAGGGCCATGGGCGTCACGACGTTACCCCGGGACTTCGACATCTTCTTTCGATCCGGATCCAGCACCCATCCAGAGATGGCCGCATTGGCCCAGGGGAGCGATTCATGCTCGAGATGGGCGCGCAGGACGGTGTCGAACAGCCACGTCCGGATGATGTCGTGTCCCTGCGGCCGCAGGTCCATTGGAAAGACCCGCGCGCACAGATCGGGATCGTCGAGCCAGCCGGCTGCGATCTGCGGCGTCAACGACGATGTCGCCCAGGTGTCCATGATGTCGGGATCGCCCAGGAAGCCGTTCGGCTGGCCGCGCCGATCCGCGGTATAGCCCTCGGGGACATCGGTCGAGGGGTCGATTGGCAGTCGAGATTCGTCCGGCACGAGCGGATGGCCGTAATCGACGCTCCCATCGGCACGCACGGGATACCACACCGGAAACGGGACGCCGTAATACCGCTGCCGGCTGATGCACCAGTCTCCCGTCAGCCCGTTCACCCAGTTCTCGTAGCGATGGCGCATGTATTCGGGATGCCAGTGCAGCTCCCGCCCCCGCGCAAGGAGCCCCTCCCGATGCTCCATCGTCCTGATGAACCATTGCCGGCTCGTGATGATCTCGAGCGGCCGATCGCCCTTCTCATAGAATTTCACCGGGTGCACGATCGGTCTCGGATCGGCCACCAGGTCACCCGAATCCCGGAGCCGATCGACGATTCGTGCGCGCGCCCTGGCTGCCGGAAGGTTGACCATCTCGTCGTACACGGACTGCGCGAGCACCGGATCCCGCGTCTCCCACCCGGCGCTTCCCCACGTGACGGGACGAAACGTGCCGTCGGGCTGAATCACTGCGCGCACGGGCAGTGCGAGCTCGCGCCACCAGGTCACGTCCGTCAAGTCCCCGAACGTGCAGATCATCGCAATGCCGCTGCCCTTCTCGGGATCCGCCAGCGGATGTGCACGCACCGGAACCGGCACCCGGAACAGCGGCGTCAGCACCTCGGACCCGTACAGCGGCCGGTACCGCTCGTCATCCGGGTGCGCGACGAGCGCCACACACGCCGGGATGAGCTCCGGCCGCGTGGTCTCGATCTCGACGAACCCGTCGGCCGCCGCCGAACCGCCAGGCACGCGTGCGAAGCGCACGCGATGGTAGGCGCCCGGCTGTTCACGATCCTCCAGCTCGGCCTGCGCAACCGCGGTCCGGAAATCCACGTCCCATAGCGTCGGGGCTTCCAGTTGGTACGCCAGGCCCCGCGCCAAGAGTCGCAGGAAAGAGGTTTGCGAGACCCGTTGCGCCCGCCGGTCAATCGTTGCGTAGGTGTAGGACCAGTCGACCGACAAGCCGAGGTACCGCCACAGATGTTCGAAGGCGTTCTCGTCCTCCACTGTCAGCTGTCTGCAGAGCTGAACGAAGTTCGGCCGGGACACCGACACGGCACGCTTGCCCGGTGTGTCAGGCGGCCGGAAGTCCGGATCGAAAACCAGCGACGTATCACACCGGACGCCGTAGTAGTTCTGCACCCGCCTTTCCGTGGGCAGCCCGTTGTCGTCCCACCCCATCGGGTAGAAGACGGCCCGGCCGCGCATGCGCTGAAAGCGCGCGATCACGTCCGTATGCGTGTACGAAAAGACATGTCCGACATGCAGGGAGCCGCTGATCGTTGGCGGCGGCGTGTCGATCGAGTACACTTCCGGGCGCGTCCGGCGACGATCGAAGCGATATGTCCCTTCGACCTCCCAGCGTGTGGTCCACTTTGCCTCGAGTCCTTCGAGTGCCGGCTTGTCGGGAAGGGTGATGGGATGTGTGGGATCGGCAACGTCTGACATTCGCTGACATTGTAAATCGCGTCCGGCCATCCCAGACGGATGCCCGACGACGACAGGGTCGGGGTCAGGGATCCGACCGCTGCTGCCCACGAATCCGCGCGATTTCCTCACGCACGAGTCGTTCGGCCACCTCGGACACGATCTGAGAAACGACCTCACGCGTCGGCGCCGGGGTCACCCTTTCCAGCACACGCTGCGTCACCTCATCGACGAGCTGCTCCCTGAGAAGAAAGTCCGCTTGGACCGGCCTCGGCCGCTCCGAGCTGTCGGGCTGTTCGACGCTGAGCAGCACGCTGAAGGCTTCGGCAATCGGTCCGCGTGTGTCTCCGTCGGCAGACTGAATCGAGTGCGCCGCGGCGTGATTCGCCGGCATGAGCGTCGGACCATCTGGCAGATCTCCAGGCGGCACCGCCGTCGTCACGTGGGCATCATGCCAAGCGCTCGACTCGTCGACCGTCGTCTTTCCCACCCGATCACCTGCGATGCCACCCTGTTCCAGCCCATCCCGATGAGCGCCTCGGAGCACGTCGTCCGCCAACGGGATGCCTTCTTCCACCGCATCGTCCCAGCTCACGGCATCTGGCTGGTGAGACGGCGACACCTGATCGCGCGTGCTCGCGGGCGCGGCTGCTCCGTATGTCCCGTTCAACTTCTCGACATAATCGTCCAGCGTATCGTCCGACACGGCCGGACGTGAGTTCGCTGAGCCGTCCGATTCGCGGTGCGTGGTGTCATTCGCGCGTTCCACGGATGCCGACGCCTCGATGTTCCCCGGACCTGGCGCGTCGCTCCCCGCAGACCCATGTTCATGTGCCACGGCGAGATCGTCGGGGTTGCGCTCAGGGCGGACGTCCTCACGCCGCGAGCGATCTGCCAGCAGATCGACCGCGCGAGACGATGCGGCCGGGCCTGCCGTCCTCACGGCCATGCCCTCGAGCAACTCGCGAACGCGCGCAACCACTTGCTGAGGCTCGAACGGCTTGACCAGGACTCCGTCGCACCGCACGGCGCGCGCCCGCGACTCGTCGACAGGCTCGAACGCACCGGCCAGCAGGAGCACGGGAATGTGCGCCAGGTCCGGCTGGCTCCTGACGAAGGCCGCCACCTCGTAGCCGTCGCGTCCGGGCATCCCTATATCGGCGAGCACGATGTCGGGACGTGCCGCGGGGATGCGGGCAATCGCCTCCTCGCCGTCACTGACGGAGACAACCTGAACGTCTTTTTCCGAGAACGTCAGCTCGATCACGCGTTGCATGGTGATGCTGTCGTCGGCAAGCAGGAGCGTATACGCCACTCGTCTGTCTCCGTAGGTCCGCTACCCCACGCGCGTTCTGGCGTGCTCGTTGATGAAGTCGACGATCGCCTGCATGGGCGTGCCCGGCAGGAAGATTCCGCTGATCCCCAACTGCTGCAGTTTGGGGATGTCGACATCGGGAATGATCCCTCCCACCACGACGAGCACATCCTCCAGCCCCCGTTCCCGCAGCAACTCGACCACACGGGAACAGATGTGTATGTGCGCACCGGACAGGATCGACAGGCCAATCACGTCGGCGTCCTCCTGCAGGGCCGTGGATACGATCTGCTCCGGTGTCTGTCGCAGGCCGGTGTAGATGACCTCCAT
>CAZDLW010000032.1:0-29506 GCA_964505975.1 uncultured Bifidobacteriaceae bacterium
CTGCCTCAGCCGCGTGGTGACCGTTCCAGACATCCACGACGCATGTGTGCTCGCGCATGTGCGCGCTCTCGCGCCCGATCTCGGCCTCAGTTACGGATCGCCGATCCTGAAACCACAGTTGTTCCAGCTTCCGGCGTTCGGCACGCTCGGCATTCACCACGGCCGGCTGCCTGAATACCGCGGCAAGAAAACGGCGTTCTGGGCCATGTTCAACGGAGAGGCCGCCACAGGCGTCACGATTCAGCGGATCAATGCGGGACTGGACACCGGCGAGATCGTCTGCACGGGCGACGTGGCGACGGCGGGAAAGCGCTACGGCCGGCTGTCTGCCGAGGTCCAGCAACTGGGGCTGGACCTCTACATGGGCGCCATCCTGGCCGTCAAGCGCGGACACGCGGAGTGTCGGCCGCAACCAGCCGGCTCGTTCCCGCTTTACCGTCAGCCATGCGCGCTCGATGTCGCTCGGCTCTGGTGGCGCCAGGTCACGTGCCGATGAGGCGGACCGCGGGACGGCACACGTGCGCGTGCTGCTGTTGACCGAGACGTTTTGGCCCGAGGTCGGGGGAGGCGAGCGGCAGGCCGCGATGCTGTCGTCGGCGCTCGTCCGCCGAGGCCATGCGGTGACCATCGTCACCCGGCGATCGCAACACGAGCTCGCGACGCACGAGACGGACCTGGGCGTACGGATCGTCCGGATCGCGCCGGCCGGCCGGGGACGCTGGAAGAAATGGGGACTTGCTGTCAGCGCGATCGCGCCGCTGGCGAGCATGCGCGCCAGCGTGGACGTGATTCTGGTCTCGGGCTATCGCATCATGGGCCTGCCGGCGGTCCTGGCCGCGAAGATGATGGGCCGTCCGTGCGTGTTGAAGGCGGACAGCCCTGGTGAGATGTCGGGCGAGTTCTTCCGCAGCGGGCTGGCGCCGCTTCAGTTGCGGCCGACATCCCTCCCCGTGCGAGCGCTGATCGGGTCGAGAAACGTGCTGCTGCGCTCCGCCGACGCGTTCGCGGCAATCTCGAGCGCGATTGCCGCGGAGCTACAGGCGCAGGGCGTGCCGTCCGATCGCACCCACTACATTCCGAACGGTGTGGACACAGCCAGGTTCAAGCCCGCCTCCGACGCGGATCGGACGGCTATCCGAGCTCGCCTCGGATTGCCCGCTGGTCCACTTGCGGTCTACACGGGCCGGCTCGTGTCCTACAAGGGGCTGCCGCTCCTGCTGCGCGTGTGGCGGGACCTGCTCCGGACCGGGACGCCCGGGACGCTCGTGCTCGTCGGAGCTGGAAGCACCGACATGCACAACTGCGAGCAGGATCTGCGCACGTACGTCGATCGTCACGGCCTCGGCGGGCGCGTGATTTTCACGGGCAGCGTCGACAACGTCGAGGAGTACCTTCGGGCCGCCGATATCTTCGTCTTTCCCACTGAGAAGGAGGCGTTCGGGGTCTCGCTGGTCGAAGCGATGGCGTGCGGGCTGCCGTCGGTCGCCACGCGGGTCGGCGGCATCCCCGATTATCTGGTGGATGGCGACAACGGCCTGATGGTGGGCGCAGCCGACTTCACACAGCTGCGGGATGCGATCGCCACGCTGCTCGCAGGCGGGGCTCGCGTCGTGGATCTCGGCCGCCGTGCCCGCACAACGGCTGTCGCCCGGTTTTCGGGGGACGCAGTCGCCGAACGCTACCTGTGTCTGTTCGAGTCGCTGCTCGAGCGGGACGCCTCACGGATGCGATCTGCCGCACGGTGACCGCTCCATGTCTGGTATCACGCCGTCGAGCCTCGGACCGCCGCGCACCGGGCCTTCCGGCAGTGCAGAGTCGCTAAGCCAGCGGCTTCGCCGGCTGGCGCCTCCCGTGCTTGGCGCTGTGGTCCTGTCGAACCTGCTGTTCCTCGTGGTCGTACTGATGGCGCCCGGAGATCCGCAGGTGGTGGCGGACCGGATCCAGACCGCGTTCGCCAACGGGGATCTCACCGAGGCCGATTATCTGCCGTGGGACTCGCAGCGTGGCTGGAACCAGTACGACGACTGCGTCGTCCTGCAGATGCTGTCGAATCCCGGCTCCTCTCGTCTGGAGCGTGCGCTCGCGCCTCGCGTGCAAACCGTCGCCGGCGGCGGGATCTCGCAGTGCGGTCTGCTCCGTGCCCGGATCGTCGACGGTGCGATTCCCGATGCGCCCGCCGCGTTCTACTATGCGCGATACTGGCACGGCTACAACGCGGTGGCGTCCTATGGTCTCAGGGCACTCGATCTCGGCCAGCTGCGGCTTGGGCTGTCGGCCTCGGTATGGGTCGCCGTGGCGGCGCTTGCGCTCACCACGCTGCGCGCCGGGCGACACGTCCAGAGAACCGCCGGGGTGATTGCGATAACGGCGGCATCGGTGTGGGCAGTTCCGTTCTTTGCGCCGGGACTGACCCATGGACCTGGCGATGCGGCGCTCATTGGGGCGCTGGCCGGCCTTGCCGCGTGGCGACGGCTGGCCGGTCACCTGGCGGCGCTCGCCGCGTACGCGGCGGCGTTCGGCGCGACAGTGATCTTCCTTGGCACGTTGACCGGCCAGCTGCCGATCGCTCTGGCCTGGCTGATGGCTCTGTCGCTTGCGGCGGCGCGCGATCAGGGGCGTCCAGGCATTCCCGCTGCGATGACGGCGGCGATGGCGTTCTCCTTCGCCGCCGTGAGTACGGTAATCGCGAAGCAGCTGATTGGATTGGTGGTGGTGGCGCCAGACGCCGCTCAGCAGTTCGCGGCATCGTTGACGCATTATGCAAGCCTGCCCGACTTCGAGCCGGGATGGCCGGGCATCCTCGAGCCATTCGGGCGGCTGTTCGTGAAATCGAGCACGCTGGCGTTCGGAAATGCGCCGGCGGGGTATGCGCTCGTCGGCCTCGCAGTGATCGCCTGGGCCGCCGCGATTGCCCGGGGATGGCGCAGTCGGCACAGTTTAGCTGGCCGTGACGTGCTGCTCGTTGCCGGCGCAGCCGCGGTCCCCGCCGCGTGGGTCACGCTGCTCCCCACGCACACCTACATCCACGCCGTGCTCGTGGTGCGCATGCTCGTCGTGCCGATCTCACTCGCGCCGCTGGCACTCCTCTGGCCAGATGCGTTGAACGAGCCTCTCTCCGTCGGATCGCGGCATTGGGGCGCGGCACGGTCGACGCCGCACGTGCCGGAGGGGGTTCACGCGAGCCCATGCGATCCAGGTGAATCTGTTGCACGGTGACGAGGCGGCCGAGATGAGTGGGCACGCGGGATTGCGCCCTGTGGCGCCGCCGCCGGTCCTGCGGGATCTGACGGTCGTCATACCGACGCTCGGGCGTCCGATCCTGGAGGAATGTCTCGGCAGGATCGCCGCAGGCACGAGATGGCCGAACGAGCTCATCGTGGTCGATCAGAGCTCCAGTGCGGAGGTCGCAGCGTGGCTGAGTGCGCTGCGCTCGTACGGGTTGCGCGCGACACACGTACCATCGTCACAGCGTGGCAAAGCGGCCGCCCTCAATCGCGGGATCGAGCGCGTCGAGACCACGGTGGTAGCCGTGACGGACGACGATTGTCTGGTCGAGCGAGACTGGCTGGAAAAGATGGCGGCGCACGCCGCAGCCCACCCCGACGCCATCATCACGGGCCCTGCCTATGCCACCGGCGCCGAAGCGCCCGTGGCTGTCGTCGCCGTCCAGGCTCCATCCGTGCGGCGCCGGCGCGGGCTGCAATTCGATCTGTTCTGCGGAAGCAACATGGCGGCGACGCTCCACGCCTTTCGGCGCGTCGGCTGGTTCGATGAAGATCCCTCGTTCTTCGCAGCGGCGGAAGACTGCGAGTGGGCGTATCGCGCGCTCCGCAACGGAGTCGCCATCGTCTATGCGCCCGACGCGCTCGTGCACCACGTCGGGTGGCGCACCGCGGATGAGCGTTACGACCGGTATCGGCGGTACGCGCGCAGCCATGGAAGCTTCTACGGCAAGTATCTGCGTGAAGGAGACTGGCTGATCGTGGTCCGCATCGTTCTGCACCATCTGCGCGCGTTGAAGAGATGGGCGGCCGGGGCCATGCGCGGCAATCGTGAACAGATGCTGAATGGCCGCGCCTACTTCACCGGACTCCTGCCGGGGCTCGTCGCGCGTCTGCGCCGCGAAGTGCAGCATGAAGGGTAATCTGGCGCAGGAGGCCGGGACGGCCCTGTTCTGGAAGGTCACTCAGCAGGGTGGCGTGAACCTGCTCTATCTGTGCCGGCTGCTCATCCTGGCCCGGCTCCTGTCCCCCGACGACTTCGGCCTGGTTGCAATCGCGATGACGGCCATCGGGCTGTTCCTCAAGCTGACCGATTTCGGCATGCAGCCGGCGCTGGTCCAGAAGCCGCAGGCGACCGATCAGCACTACGACTCGGCATGGACCGTGGGGCTGTTCCGGGCGGTTGCCGTCGGCGGGGTGGTGTTCCTCACGGCGCCACTGATCGGTGACGTATTCGGTGAGCCGCGGACCGTGGGCATCATTCGCGTGCTGGCCCTGCTGCCCGTGGTCGAGGCGTTGGCCAGCATCAAGGTGGTCGAGCTCGTTCGCCGGCTGCAGTTTCGTTCGATGGCGACGGCGCGGCTCTGCGAGGCCTTTACCAATACCGCTGTGTGTATCGCACTGGCACCGGTGCTCGGGGTCTGGGCGCTGGTTGCCGGAGCGCTTGCGGGACCTTCGGCGTTCGCCATCCTGTCGTATGTGCTAGCGCCGTATCGGCCGCGCGTCGCTCTGGATCGAAGTGCCGCGCGCTCGCTGATTCACTATGGACGCTGGATCTTCGTCACTGGGCTGGTCGCCATGTCCGCCGCGGCGTTGCTCAGGGCGCTGATCTCCAGACAGCTTGGCACCGCCGAGCTGGGGCTCTACTTTCTCGCGGCCAAGCTGGCGTTCTGGCCGAACGAAGTCGCGACCGAGGTCGTCGGCGCCGTCGCCTTTCCTGTATATGCGCGTGTCCAGGCGAACCGCCGGCAGGCGACGCGGGCGTTTCGCGCCGTCCTGACGTCGATCGTGCTCGCACTGACCCCGGTGTTTGCGCTGATGATCGCCCTCGCTCCATCTGGCGTGGTGCATGTGCTCGGACCCCAATGGACAGACACCGGTTCGCTGATCCAGCTGCTGGCGATCGTGGGCCTCGTCGGACTGGTCGGTGATGCGGTCGTGCCGCTGCTGAAGGGACTGGGGCAGCCGTACCTGTATGCGTTGCTGGAGAGCGGGCAATCGCTCCTGCTCGTGGCGTGCGCGGCGGTGCTGATCCAGCAGTTCGGGCTGCCAGGCGTAGGCTATGCGTGGGTGGTGGCCATTGCGGCCACGGTGACGGCCGGCATCCTGTTCGCGCGCCGTATCCTCGAGAATCCGTTCGCTGGCGTGGCCAGCTCCTGGGGCGCGATCGGAGCGGCTTCCGCACTCGGCGCACTGGCGGCTCATCAGATCCAGGGAGAGATCGAGGGCATCCTCGGTCTTGGTCTGGCGGTCGCCTCTGGGGTCGCGCTGATTGCGGCCGCGCTGTGGACCGTCAACCGGCTGTTCGAGTTGAAGCTGACTGGCGAGGTGGCGCGGGTATTTCCGCAGGCTGCGCCGCTCCTGGCGAAATGCGAGTGAAGGACTGGACGTGAACGCATACGTGACGTCGATGGCGCGGCGATACGTGCCGAAAACCATGCGCCGCGCGGTCATCAGGTACACCCGGTGGCCCATGGTGGGATGGGTCCGGTTCGGGAGTCTGCGCCGGCTGCACCCGATCAGCTCGCAATGGGGCTTCGAGCGCGGGCTTCCGATCGATCGGTACTACATCGAGCAGTTTCTCGAGGCGCATGCATCCGACGTCAGCGGGCATGGGCTGGAGATCAAGGAAGATCTCTACAGCAGCCGCCTGGGCGGCGGCCGCATCCGCAGGCTCGACATTCTCCATCCCGAAGGTGGGAATCCGCACGCGACGCTGGTGGCCGATCTGACGAAGGCCGACCACCTGAGCGCAGACACCTTCGACTTCATCGTGCTGACGCAGACCCTGCACCTCATCTACGACGTGCGATCCGCCGTCGCGACGCTGCACCGGATTCTCAAGCCGGGTGGCGTTCTGCTGGCCACGGTGTCGGGTCTCAGCAAGATCAGTCGGGAAGACATGGACCGGTGGGGGCACAACTGGGGCTTCACGACGCGATCGGCTGCCGAACTCTTTCACGCGTTCTTTCCGAAGGAGGCCGTGACCGTTGCCTCGTACGGCAATGTGCTTGCCTCAGTGGCTTTCCTCCACGGCGTCTCGAGCGGTGAGCTCCACCGTCGTGAGCTCGATTATCACGACCCCGATTTCCAGGTGCTGATTACGATTCGCGCCGTCAAGCCGACGGCCGGTGAATGATGCGGATTCCGGGGAAGAAACTCGCATATCGAAGCTTCCGCTGGACACGCAGCCGCCTGCTGGGGGGCATCGTCGTGCTCGGGTACCACCGGTTGAGGCACGATGACCAGGACCCGTTCCGGATTGAGGTGTCCGCCGACGACTTCGAGGCGCACCTCCGCGTGGTCGCACGCGTCGCGCGGGTGATCGGGCTGGGGGAGGCGGTTTTGGCGCTGTCGCGACGCAGGCTGCCCCCCAGGTCCGTCGTGATCACCTTCGATGATGGCTATGCAGATACCGTGCACGAGGTGCTCCCGTTGCTTGAGCGCCACGAGATGCCTGCCACGGTGTTCGTGACGCCGGGTTCTCCAGGCCGTCCATTCTGGTGGGACCAGCTCGCCGCGATGATCCTCGACGCACCATCGCTCCCGCCGCGCCTGGACCTCGAGATTCGGGGACAACGGCGGACGTGGGTTGTCGCCTCGACCGCGGAGCGCCAGGCGGTGGCAACCGAGCGCCGGGCCCTCCTGTTCTCGCTCGAAGGGGCATTGCGCACGCTCGGGAGCTCCGAACGCGACGCGGTTCTGGACGAGATACGCCACTGGTGCGGGCGCGACGGCACCGTCGTGCCGCGCCACCGGAGCCTCACCACCGATGAGATTCGCAGGCTCGCCGCGAGTCCTCTCATCGATATCGGTGCGCACACGCTGACCCATCCTGTGTTGACCTCACTCTCCGACGACGAGCAGCAGTCGGAAATCGTGCAGAGCCGTGTGGCCCTGGAGGCGATCACAGGGCAGCCGGTTCGAAGCTTCTCCTACCCGCACGGGTCGTACGGAGCGTCGACGGTGTCGTGCGTGCGTGCAGCGGGATTCACGGCGGCCTGCTGCAGCACGCCCGACGTGATGACGCCGCATGCGGATGCGTTCGCGCTGCCGCGACTCTGGGTCCAGCCGCGTGACGGCAGGCAGTTCGGGCGCTGGCTGGAGCGCTGGCTGGTCGGCTGATGGTTTCATCGATGACCTCTCCGCAGCTTCAGACGGTCGCCGTGATCATGCTCACGTTGAACCAGCGCGACACCACGCTTCGCGCGCTCGACAGTCTTGCGCCGGAGGAACGGACGAACGCACACGTCCTGGTGTGGGACAACGCATCGACCGACGGTACCGTGAACGCCGTGCGACAGCGTTTTCCGGACGTGCACGTCCACTGGAGCGACACGAACCTCGGCGTGGCATCGGGCCGCAACGCCGCGGCAGCCCTCGCGATGGAGCGGTTCCACCCCACGCATCTGCTGTTCCTCGACAATGATCTGGTCCTGACTCCTGGATTCATCACGGCGCTGCTCGGTGCCTTCTCGGCCGATTCGCGTGTCGGGCAGGCCCAGGCCAAGCTGCGGTCGCTGCAGGAGCCCTGGCGCATCAACGACGGTGGCGGGTGCCAGATCAGCTTCTGGCGCGGCCGCACGCGGCCGGTGGGCTTCAACCAGGTCGATCGCGGTCAGTTCGACACGCCGGCGCCGTGCGTCTCCTGCGGGGGGGCGATGCTGGTCCGGGCCGACGTTTTCCGCGAGCTCGGCGGCTTCGATACGATCTTCGATCCCTTCGGCCCCGAGGATCTGGATTTCTCGCTGCGGCTGCAGCGGCGCGGGTACAAGGCCGTGTACATTCCGCGAGCGATGGCCTACCATCAGGTGAGCCACACGTTCGAAGGCGGCAGGTACAGCGGAGCGTACGCCCGGGTGAAGGCGCAGCATTGGCTGCGCTTTCTGCGCCGGCACGGGTCGTTCTGGCAGCAGCTCGGCTTCGCGCTCGCCGGGGCGCCGCTCATCGTGACCAGGATGGCGTTTCGTGAACTGCGAAGGGGGAATCCGGCCGCGCTGCTCGGCTCGGCTCGCGGGGTCGTCAGCGGGCTGCGGCGCACCGGGTCGTCCTCCCGATGACGCAACGAACGGATATCAGCGGCGCGCCTCACGCCCGGTTCGGCAACGCCGGGCTCGCAGAACCGGCCCGTCCGGCACCGAGCCGAGAGAACGGCGAACCGGCGCCGCAGAATCCGATCAGCCGCTCTCTGCAGCGCTACCTCGCGCCTGCGTGGATGGTCTCCGCGTATTACTACTTCAAGTACGGATGCCTGGTCAGCCCGAGGGCACAGGTGCAGTTGTCGGGTTGCATCTCCTTCGGAAAGGGCTCGGTGGTGAAGCCGTTCGCCGTCATCCAGACGCAGAGCGGACGAATACGATTTGGCCGCAATTGTGCGGTCAGCAGTTTCGATCACATCTCGACCGGCACCAGGGACGTCGTCATAGGGAATCACGTGCGCCTCGCGCCCAGCGTGACGATTCTCGGCGGAAGCCGGAACTTCAGGCGGCGCGACGAGCTGATCGTCCATCAGGGGTCGACCAATACCGGGACGATCATTGGAGACGACGTGCTCATTGGAGCGAACGCGGTCATCCTTCCAGGCTGTCACATTGGTGAGGGAGCGGTGGTGGGGGCGGGCAGCGTGGTGGCAGCCGAGGTTCCACCCTATGCCATCGTGGCGGGAGCGCCGGCGAGGGTGGTGGGATGGCGAGAATGACAGCCGATCCGTGGGTGGCGGCAAGACGCATTATCGATGGGACTCTGCAATGCGTATAGGCATGATGCTGCGCGCGCTCGATGAAAGGGGAGGGGTCGGCGTCTATTCGCGCTACCTGACCGAAGAGCTGCTGGCTCTCGACCGGAAGAACGAGTACGTCCTCTACTATCGCGATCTCTCGCATGTGGGCCGTTTCGGGCCGCGCAGCAATGTGACCGAACGCGTCCTCAGCGCCTCGAACAGCCTGCTGTGGGATCAGGTGCGCGTGCCGCTCGCCTCCAGGCGCGACAATCTCGACGTTCTGCTGCATCCGAAGTTCACCGTCCCACTGGCGGCCACCTGCAAGACCGCGATGGTGCTGCATGGTGCAGGATGGTTCATTCCGGAACACCAGCACTTCTGGACACGATGGGATCGGCGCTACATCAACACCGCGATGCCGCTGTACTGCCGGAAGGCGGCCGTCATCCTGTCGGTGTCTCAGCTCACCACGGACATCTACAACGAGCGCTTTCATCTGCCCCCGGGCAAGGTGAGGACCGTGTACTTCGGTCCAGGAAAGCACTTTCGCCGTATCGAGGACGAAGCCACGCTGGCGCGCGTACGGCGGCGCTATGGGCTGGACGGCCCCTTCGTGCTCACGCTGTCCAAGTACCCCGGAGGCGATCGCAAGAATATCGCCGGGATCCTTCGCGCCTTTGCGCTCCTGCACGGCAGGACGCCTCACAAGCTGGTGGTTGGAGGCAAGGATTGCGACCGTTTCCGCGGCGTGTACGGCATTCCGCAGGATGGCGACGGAAAGGACATCCTCTTTCCGGGCTATATCGCGCAGGAAGACCTGCCGGCCGTGTATTCGCTGGCGGATCTCTTCCTGTACCCGTCGAACATGGAGGCGTTTCCGATTCCGATTACCGAGGCCATGGCCTGCGGAACGCCGATCATCACGTCCGACCAGAATGGACTGAGGGAGATCGCCGGCGATGCCGCGCTGAGAGTGGACGCTGGCAGCCCCGAGGCGATTGCCGAGGCGGCGTACCGCGTCCTGTCCGATCCTGCGCTGCGGGCGTCGCTGTCTCGCACCGGCCGTGCGAGGTCGACGCACTTCAGTTGGGAGAAGTGTGCGCGCGAGACCCTCGCCATCCTTGAAGGGCTCAACGGCTGACCCATGCGGTCCGAAGTGCTGACCGCCGATCCGGCTGCGGTGTTCCGGGGTACTCTGGTGTTCGCGGTGCCGCACATGGACGATGAGGTACTGGCCTGTGGAGGGACGATCGCCCGTCTCCCCTGCAAGGACCAGGTACACGTCGTGTACGCGACCGACGGCTCCCGATCGCCGATCCCGACATTTCCCTGGATGGCGGCGGTGTCGTCAGAGTTGCCGCGCATTCGGCGCGCGGAAGCCAGGTCGGCCCTCGAGGTGCTCGGCGTCCCCGCGGAGAACGGCCATTTCCTCGATTTCCCCGATGGTGGGCTGCAGCGGCACGTGGCCGATGTTCGTGAGGCGATTGGTCGGTTCATCGACCGTGTGCAGCCGTCGCACGTGTTTGTGCCGTTCCGTTACGACCGGCATGCCGATCACCTCGCGCTGCACCATGCCGTACTGCTCACGCGCGCAGCACGCGAGCGCCGGATCCAGCTCGTGGAGTACTTCGTCTACTACCGGTGGCGTATGCTGCCGGGCGGAGACGTTCGCGCGTTCATCAGGCCCGAGCATCTGATCGCCATCGACATCCGGCAGCAGGGCCGTCAGAAGCGATGCGCTCTACGGTGTTACGAAAGCCAGACCACGAGGTTCTTCGACTGGCAGGACCGCCCGATCCTTCCGGCGGAGCGCGTCGAGGAAGTCTCCCGATCGCCCGAGCTGTTCGTGCACCACGACCCCGACTACCCAGGAAGGGCGATTCTCTCCCGGCTGCAGCATTGGATTCCCGTGGCACACCGTCTCGAACCGCCGCTGAAGAGGACGAAGGACGAACTCCGGATGCTTCTGGGCGCGCGCGCCGTTCGCGCGCGCCACTGAAACTGGCTCGTCGATGCGTCTGACGCCGCTGCTCGCCATCTATCGCGCCACCGCCATCGTGGTGTTGAACACGCTGCTTGCGCTCATCGCCGCGGAGGCGATTGCCACGGTGCTGCTGCAGGCCGCACGCAGCCCGATCGGTCGCACCGTACGCGCGGGCGTCACCGGCTGGTCCGGCGACCTGCCGGGACATTATGCGGCGCTCCCGTACTATGCCGGGCAGCCATGGACGGCACAGTACTGGCGGGAGCACAACGCAGCGCTGAAGAAGAACTACCACGCCTACGTCATCTGGCGGAGCCCGGCATTCGAGGGTGACCTCCTCAACATCGATCCCGGTGGCATACGCCGCACGCCTGGGGCTGCGTGCGTGGCAGGGGCTTCCAGGATCTTCGTCTTTGGCGGCTCCGCCCTCTGGGGATGGGGCGCGCCCGACTGGGGGACCATCCCGGCATATCTGCAACGCACCCTGCAGGCCCGATCTGCCCGCCCCATGTGCGTCGTCAATTTCGCGGAGAACGCCTTCGTATCGACGCAGAGCCTGATCGAACTGATCCTGCGCCTCGAAGCCGGAGACGTTCCGGATGCCGTGATTTTCTACGACGGCGTGAACGACGTGCTGGCGGCGCATCAATCCGGTCGCGCCGTGCTCCATCAGAACCATGCCGAGATTGCGACCCGTTTCCAGCGGGACCAGCACCCGCTGCTCGAGTGGGCGTCCACACTTCGCGTGGTCACTTTGGCGGGCCGACTGGTGACGTGGTCTGGTGCACGTATCGCCGGTGTGCGCGTCGGCGCGGCGTCATCGAGCGACATCGAGCGGATCGGGCAGGAGGTCGCCGATACATACGTCAATACTGTCTCCATCGTTAGAGCGCTGGCCGCCTCACACGGCTTCGAGTACGATTTTTTCTGGCAGCCGCACCTGCTGGTTGGACACAAGCCTCTCGCGGATGCCGAACGCGCGATGGCAGACGGCAGCCTCGACACCGTCCTGCCTCTCGATCCGGCGCTCAGAGGACTGTTCGAGACGACGTACGCGCGGATCGCGACTGCGGCTGGGCGCGACGAGCACCTGCACTACCTTGGGGGAATCTTCGACAACGAACCGGCGCAGATCTGGATCGATACCTGGGGGCATCTGACGCCTGCCGGAAACGCACTGGTGGCGCACGCGATCGCACAGACGCAACGTGGTGAGGTTCCAACGGAGCCTGCTCGATGATTGCGGGCATCCAGCGCGAGACGCCGACCCAGACTCGCAAACGACCATTTGCGCAGCTCCCGACCGGATTCGGCGCTTCCTTCACGATCACTGATGCCTCAGGGCTTTTCCGGTACGCCGAGCATACGGTGGCGGCGGGCGTCTTCGGCCTCTTCATCGTCTATTACAGCCTGGCCGCCTATAAGATCGTCTGGGCTGGCGATATACACCTCTATGTGGCGGCAGTGCAATCTCTCTACGCGGACTTCACGAATCCTGTCCACGAGACCTTGCCCATCAGCGGCCGGTATTCGAATTTCTTCAGTCCGTACCTCCTTGTCGTCGCCTGGCTGGGAAAGCGCGCGGGACTGACCCCATACGGGGCGCTGCAGGTCGCCGGTATCTTCAACATGGCATTCTATGGCGCGGCGCTGCTGTGGTTCTTTCGAAGCGTGTCGATCGTGCGGCACAGCGCGTTGCCGGCCGTGATGTTCCTCCTCGTCAGTGCGTTTCTCCACAACGAGTATTACCACTGGTCGTCGGAGATGAACTTCTTCACGATGAATTACGTGCAGTCCTACCCGTCGATGCTGGCGTGGGGGCTGGCACTGATGGCATTCGGGTTCGCAGCCCGGTTTCTCACCGGGGGTCCATCCTGGATGGCACCCGTGGTCGGCGCGCTCATGTGGATGATCGTGTTGACACATTCCCTGACGGCGAGTTGGGCCGTCGGGATCGTCGGCGTCCAGGGGCTGCTAAGTCTGGTTCAGAGGTCGCGTGCTCGACCGCGCGTGCTCGCACTCTATGCCGCGGTTGCCGTCGGGGTGCTCTGCACCCAGCTGTGGCCTTACGTCGAGCTGCGGGGGGTGAGCTCTGCCGCATGGGTCACCGAGCCCGCACCGTTCGCTGACAAGCCCTTTGCTGGAAGACTATGGCTGTACTGGATTGCCATTCCCGCAGCGCTGTGGCTCGTGCGACTTCGGCAGCACGCGTTTCTTGGTGCGGCATTCGCGGCGACGTTCGCCGTGTATCTCCTCACTCGCTGGGTGGGCATCGACTATGGCAGCCGCTACGTCTTCTTTCAAGCGTTCTTTGTTCAGGTAGCCGTCGCGGAAGTCGCCGCGCTCGCACTGCTGCTGGCCGTCCGGCACCCGGTATCGCTGGCGTTCGTCGTGTCGCCGGGGACGCACGGACGGCTGCTGGCGCTGGTGTTTGTGGGGGTCGTGGTTGGTGCCGCGGTCGAGTCTCCAACAGTAAAGGCGTGGGGTTCGCGAGGGCTGCTCAAGTCGCCGCTGCAGCTCATTCGAATGAGCTCTGCCCACGATGCGTACTACAGTTGGTGTGACGAACTGCGCGGACTGCTGCGGCCAGGGGATGTGGTCATGGCGCCGTTGCGATTCGAGAACGAGCGTGTCGCCGCCGTGACGGGCGCGCGCGTTGTGATTGCACCAGCAGCCGCCCGCGTCCCTGACTATGAGGATCGACTACGTGATGTCGAGCGGTTCTTTGCCGAGTCGACCCGGGACGAGCGTCAGGTCATTCTCGACAAGCACGCAGTCCGTTGGATCTTGCTCACTGAATTGGACCTGCACCTCGTCGAAACGATCGAAGCTGACTATGGTCCTCCCGTGCAGAAGACCAGCGAGCTGGCCCTGTTCGCACCGGCCCGGCGACCGGTGGCGTCCGGCCCGTCGGTCCTCGAGCCCTGACCGTTCGTGCATCAGAGCATCATCGTCGTTCCCTGTTACAACGAAGCCGCCAGGCTTGACGTAGTCAGCTTTCGACAGTTCGTCGCGTCATCGCCGGCGGTGAAATTCGTGTTCGTGAACGATGGGAGCACCGACGGCACAAACGCTCTGTTGGAGCACATGCGTCGGGTCGAGCCGTTGGCATTCGACGTGGTTCACCTCGATGCCAACGTCGGCAAGGCCGGGGCCGTCCGCGCAGGCGTTCTCGCGGCCCTGGCGCAGGACCCGGTGCACGTCGGGTACTGGGATGCGGATCTGGCAACACCGTTGACCGCGATTCAGTCCTTCTGTGCGCTGCTCGAAGAGCGGAGCGAGATCGAGTTGGTGATGGGCGCCCGGGTCAAGCTCCTCGGCCGCCGGATCGAGCGACGTGCCCCGCGGCATTATCTGGGTCGGGTGTTCGCCGCTGCCGCATCCGTGAGCCTCAACCTCGCGGTCTACGATACACAGTGCGGGGCGAAACTCTTCCGTGCGTCGGAACGCGTGCGGCAGGTGTTCTCGTCGCCGTTCCGTTCGCGCTGGATATTCGACGTCGAGGTTCTCGCCAGACTGAGCGCGCTGAGACGTCAGGCGGGCCTCGGTCCACTGGATGAGGCCGTTTACGAACTTCCCCTCATCGAGTGGCGGGATGTCAAAGGGTCGAAGCTGACAGTCGCGGATTTCGGTATCGCCGCGCTCGACCTGGCACGCATCTACTGGCGCCGTCATCGCGCCGATGGTCGCGGAGCGGCTGAGAAAGCAGCGCTGGTGAGTCCCGCCGCGAGTGGCGACAGCGGCATCGTGCCACCACTAGCATCGCCGCAGACGGCCCGAGAACCATTTGTTGGGGTGGACGAACGGATCTGAGATGCGTGTCTCCGATTCTCGCGATCGATCGCGACGCCGGTTCGTGTACCGATCGGCGCCGACCATCGGGCCAGGCGTGATGCCCAGCGTTCAACGTGCTGTCGTGGCCGGCTTCGAGCGTCGGGTCCACCGTGGTCACCGGCGGCTGCTGGCCGTGCACGCGGCGCTGTCGACGGGCCTCGTGCTGGGCGGCGGGGCGGCAACAGCCTTGGCAATCCAGCGCGCGTTTCTCAGCGAAGACGGCGTGTCGTATCTCGACCTGGCCGACGCATTCGGCGCAGGTGATTGGTCGGAAGGCATCAATGCCTACTGGAGCCCGCTCTATCCCCTGATGCTGGCTGGAGCCCTGCGAGTCCTGCGGTCTTCGGCAGAGTCGGAGCTGGTGGCCGTGCACCTGGTCAACCTGGCGATCTTTGTTCTCGGGCTCATGGCCTTCGTGGCGTTCTGGGCGGAGCTCGATCGGCACCGTTCGCCGGCCGCGGTCCACGAGACGAGCACGCCGGTATCCTTTTCGCCGACCCAATGGTGGGTGATCGGCTACCTGCTGTTCGGATGGTGTGCGCTCCGGCTGATCAAGGTATGGACGACGACTCCAGACATGGCGGTACTTGCGATCGTGTTGTTCGCCGGTACGCTCCTGTTGAGAATGCACCGTGCGGCCGCCTCCTGGACGGCCTTCGCATTATTCGGCCTTTGCCTGGGCGTGGGATACCTGGCCAAGGCGGCGATGTTCCCGGTCGCGCTGGTTCTTCTGGTCGCGGCGTTGGGCACGGTTGGGACGGCTCGAATGGCACTCTCCCGCGTCGGTGCGGCGATCCTGCTCTTCGTCCTGATCGCGTCACCGGTTGTGCTCACGCTCTCGGCGAGGGCGGGCTACTTCACCTTTGGAGACGCCGGCCGGCTGAATTATGCGAGATACGTGAACGGCGTGCCCGACATCCACTGGCGTGGTGAAATCGAGGGAAGCGGCACACCGGCACATCCGACGCGCCAGCTCACGCGCGCTCCTGCCGCCTTCGAGTTCGCGGAGCCGATACGCGGCACGTATCCAGTCTGGTATGACCCTGCCTATTGGTACAAGGGCGTGCAGACCCCGATCGATCCCGGCCGTCAGATCGCAGCGTTGGTGCGTACTGGCGCGGCGTACGCCGATCTGTTCCTGGCGCGCCAGGGCGCCGCGGTGGCGATTCTAGTCCTGCTGTTCGCGCTCCAGTCCCGGAGAACCTCGACGCGGCCGCCTCCCTGGCACCAATACTGGATGCTCTGGCTGCCAGCCGTCTCCGGCTTTGCGCTGTACGCTCTGGTGTACGTCGAGCCCCGATACGTTGCGCCATTTCTGATTCTCGCGTGGGGCGCCGCCCTGGCGGTCGTACGGATCCCGGCAGGCCCGCTCACGCGACCGCTGCTCCAGTGGAGCGGCGCGCTTGTGGCGATGACGCTGCTGCTCAACCTGGCGATGCCGAATGACAAGGCAATCGCGTGGGCATTCGCCGCCGAGCGGACGCGCGTTCCCACGGGCGAAATCTCCGATACCGGCGACACCGGCTCCACAGCCAAATTGCCGGCCGCCCAGGCACTGACGCGCCTCGGTCTCCGTCCTGGAGACGGTGTCGCCGTCGTCGGCAACGCATTCCAGGCGTACTGGGCCAGACTGGCACGGCTGCGCATCGTGGCCGAAGTTCCCGACTCCGACGCGGATCGCTTCTGGCAGGCCAGCGCCAGCCGCCAGGGTGAGGTGCTGGCCGCCCTGTTTTCGACCGGCGCCCGGGCCGTCGTGGCCATGGAGCGTCCTGGTCACCGTCCGCCGGCGCGCTGGCACCGGCTGGGAGACACTGGCTTCTATGTCGCGTTTCCCGAGTCCGACAGCGAGTGAACCGCCTTGGCTCCTCTCGCCTTGGCCGAAGCAGGCGGTTTGCCTGACGCGGTTTGTATGGATCTAATCGAAGTCTCACCTCGTTCCGGCCCACGTCACCCGTGGGAAGAGGCGCGCTTCGACTTCTTCTTCCGCGTTCTCAATCGCACCCTCGATCTCACCGCTACGAGATCCGTGCTGGACGTTGGAGCGGGGGATGCCTGGTTTGCGGGGAAGCTCGGACAGCTGATCACGAATGCCCGCATCACTTGCTGGGACGCCGGTTACACGGATCAGCTCTTCGCCAGCGGGCAATTGCACCCAGTCGATGGCATCGAATACGTGGCCACGCGGCCGGCTGGAACGTTCGATCTTCTGCTCCTCCTGGATGTCCTGGAGCACGTCGAGGAGGACGGCGAGTTCCTGACGCTGGCGGTCCGCGAGAATCTCGCGGCGGGCGGCCACGCGCTCGTCAGTGTCCCCGCTTGGCCGCATCTGTATTCGTCTCATGACGCCCGGCTTCGGCATTACCGCCGGTACACGCCCGCCGCCGCTCGGATGTTGCTGAAACGGGCGGGGCTCGAGATCGTATCGTCTGCCGGGCTGTTTCACTCGCTGATGCTGATCCGCGTGCTGCAGCTCGCGCGCGAGCGTCTCGTTGACCGATCGGCGCCGCCCTCGGGCCTGGGCGACTGGGATGCGCCGGCTCATGTCGATGCGCTAGTGCGCAGCGCGCTGAAGTGCGACGCGTGGTTGTCGCTTGCAGCGTCGCGGGCGGGACGCACGTTCCCCGGATTGAGCTGGTGGGCTCTCTGCCGTAAGAGCGCGGCCCGATCGCCCCTCCTCGATCTGGCAAGCGATTCTTGAAAGCGCCGTGTCGCAGTTCACCCTCGGAGCGTTCGCGGTGGCAATCGGTGCGGCAGGGCTGGTCTTCACGGTGTGCGACTGCATCCTGAAGGGGCTGCGCGGCGTGGTTGCCGTTGGCCTGGTGGGCAGTGTTGCCCTGCTGCTGTCCGGCCTGGCTCTCTTGGATGGCAGGAGGCTTCCGCATGATGCAGCACGAAGACCTTCCGTACTTTCCCGGATGTCGATCGCGGCGGCAGCGCTGATGGTCGCCGTCGGCCTGGCGGAGACGGCCGCGCGCGTCGGTCCCTATAGCCCTTTCGTGACAACACTGCAGGACACGCTCGATGCGTACCGAGCGGCGCCCTCGTCGTACCTCATGCACGACGCGGATCTCGGGTGGAGCCCTCGTCCCGGCAGCTGGTCGCTCAACGGTCTCTACCGCGCCAACAGCCGCGGTCTGCGCAGCGACACCGAATACGAGGACGACCCTCCGCCCGGAGCTCTGAGAGTGGCGGTGTTTGGCGACTCGTTCACGCATGGCGATGACGTCCCGCTTCAGGAGAGCTGGCCGTCTCGACTCGAGGCGCTGTTGGCCAGGTCGGGCTCCCCGGTGGAAGTGCTGAACTTCGGCGTGGGGGGCTACGGCATGGATCAGGCCCTGCTGCGGTGGCGACGGGACGGACGCCGCTTCCATCCCCACATCGTTGTCCTCGGCTTCCAGCCCGAGAACGTGCTGCGCAATCTCAACATGTTCCGGCGTTTCTACGACCGGAGCTTCGGACTGCCATTGTTCAAGCCGCGCTTCGTGCTTCGTGAAGGCCGGCTGGATCTGATCAACAGCCCCACCGTGTCCGTCGAGGACGTGCCGGACACCGTCGCCCGCTTCGACCGATCGCCCCTGGCCGCACATGAACGGTTCTTCGACGCCGCCGATCGATCGATGTTCCGGTCGCCCAGCAAGTTCTTGCACCTGGTTCACAGCAGTGTGACGCGGCTGCAGGCAGTCGACTACGACTACGTGTCGTTCTACTTCATCGAAGGAGAAGGCGCGCAGCTGGCGCTCGCGATCGTCCGTGCCTTCGAGGCGGAGGTAAGCTCCCGACACGCGCGATTTCTCGTGGTCCACCTGCCCCGACGGAGCGATCTCGACCGATATGCGGCGGGCGCGCCGTTCGTGCACGCAGACCTGCTCGTCCGCCTGGAACGGGAAGTCGAGGTGATCCGGACCGAGATGGCGTTCGATAGCGGGTCTCTGGATCGGCTCTTCGTGAACGGACGCATTGGAGGCCATTACTCGGCCGCCGGCCATGAGGTCGTCGCCCGTCTGCTGGCGTCTCGCATCGAATCGGAGGACTGACGTGAGCGCCTCCGCGATCGACTGCGCCACTGGAATCCACCGTGAAGACAGATATTCGTGTTGACGATCGGGCAGCGCTGACGGCGCTGCACGCCCCCGTGGCTGTGGAGCCGCCGGATCCGGTGGTCGAGTTGAGCATCGTGATGCCCTGTCTCAACGAAGTGAAGACGCTCGAGGCGTGCATTCTCAAGGCCCAATGGGCGATCGCGGACCTGGGGATCTCGGCGGAGATCATCATCGCCGACAACGGGAGCACCGACGGTTCGCAGGCGCTGGCCCGGCGGCTTGGCGCGCGCGTCGTGGACGTGCCCATCCGGGGCTACGGGGCGGCGCTGCTGGGCGGCATTGCGGGTGCCTCTGGGCGATACATCATCATGGGCGATTCGGACGACAGCTACGACTGGACGGCGATTCGGCCGTTCGTCGAGACGCTGCGCGACGGCTACGACCTGGTGATGGGGAATCGGTTCGACGGGGGCATCAGGCCGGGGGCGATGCCGTTCCTGAACCGATATCTGGGCAATCCCGTTCTGACTGGCATCGGGCGGCTGTTCTTTCGCGCCCCGATCAACGACTTTCACTGCGGCATGCGCGGGTTCACGAAAGACGCGGCCGACCGCATGCAGCTGCACACGACCGGGATGGAGTTCGCCAGCGAGATGGTGGTGAAGGCCTCGCTCGGGACGCTGCGCATTGCGGAAGTACCGACCACGCTCGCACAGGACGGGCGCGGACGGCAGCCTCACCTGCGCCGGTGGCGGGACGGCTGGCGGCATCTGCGGTTCATGTTGCTGTACAGCCCGCGCTGGCTGTTCCTGTATCCGGGGCTGGCGATGATCGCCGCCGGCCTGCTCGCCGGCCTCTGGCTCCTGCCGGGCCCACGCCTTGTCGGAGGTGTGGAGTTCGACGTGCATACGTTGCTCTATGCTGCGATGGCGGTGCTGGTGGGCTGCCAGGTGGTTTTCTTCTCGATGTTCAGCACGGTGTTCGCGACGACGGAGGGCCTGCTGCCGCCGCCGCGGCCGCGCGATCGTGTCTGGCCCTCGATGCGGCTGGAAACGGGGCTGGCAGTCGGCGCCATCCTCGCAGCAATCGGGATCGCCGGGTCGGTGTATGCCGTGTGGATCTGGAAGGACACCACGTTCGGCGCCCTGGATCCCAGCCGCACCCTGCGAACCGTGATCCCGTCGATGCTGGCGTTGGTGCTCGGGATCCAGACGATCTTCAACAGCTTCTTTCTCAGCCTGCTCGGTCTGAAGCGAAAATGACTTCGCCCGTCACAGCGGCGGTCAACCTGGTGCTCGCAGGCGCAGCCGCCGTCTGCCTTCTCGCGCTGGCGTATTTCTTCTATCACTATGGGTGGACGGGGGAGCGGGAGTTCAGCAGCGGTCAGGGGCCCTTTCTGTACTATCTGCTCCCCGCTGCTCTCGCCGCGCTCTTCGTCCGCAGCCTGTGGTTCGCGCCTCGCTCGAAGGCGCGGCTGGCGCTCGTGACCGCTTCCTCGGTCCTTGCCCTGTACGCCGTAGAGATCGTGATGGATGCAGGATCAACCACCGTCGAGCGGACGATCTGGAGTCCTACGACAGACATCGAGATGCAGGAGCTCGTCGAGGTTGCGACCCGCCATGGCGTCACCTACGACACGAGAAGCCAGCTGCAGGTCGTCGCAGACATGCGTGCGAGCGGGGTCAATGCTGTGCCAGCCGTCTACCCGAACGGCTTCTTCGATCGGCAGCCTGATGGGTCCTTGACCTCTCAATTCGTGGTCGACGGCGTCGAGAGGGTGCTGCTTGGCGGGGTGAGCGGCAGGAACACGGTCTTCTGCAATGAGAGCGGTGAGTGGGAGCTCTATGACAGTGACGAGCGCGGCTTTCACAACCCGCGCGGGCTGTGGAGCTCGTCCCGTCTCGACGTGGTGGTGCTTGGCGATTCGTACGCCCACGGTGCATGTGTCGCGTCCGAACGCAACTTCGTGAGCGCCATTCGCAGCCGTCATGCCGGCACGCTGAATCTGGGAATGTCGAGCATGGGGCCGTTGATGGCTCTGGCGGCTCTCAAAGAGTACGCCGCGGGCTTCCGCCCTCCTCTCGTTGTGTGGTTCCTGTACGAGGAGAACGATTTCGCCGATTTGTCGAGGGAACGTCAGGCGCCCGCGCTCATGAAGTACCTCGAACGCGATGCCGCCCCCGGCCTCGCCGGCATCCAGCCGGAGATCGACCGCTGGCTCGAGGCGCACATCGAGGCGCGTCTGGCCGCCGGAGGCTACGGAATCGCGGAGGACCGCAGGAGCCGCATCGCGCTGCCCGCATTCCTCCGGCTCGGAAATATCCGGGGACGCCTGCGCCTCGTGCACGGCAAGGCCACGGCGGGCGAGCCTCAGGATCATCGGATTGCAGCGCGCGACACGTTGGACCGGCTGGACGCCGTCGTACTGGAGGCGAAGCGGACGGTTGAGACGTGGGGAGGGCGGCTCTACCTCGTCTACCTGCCCGAGCGCGAGCGGTACGCGGATCCGCGCATCGCCGAACTCGACGAGGTGCTGCGAGCGCACGTGGTGGAGCTGGCTGCGTCGCTGGATGTCGCCCTGATCGACATCCATGCGGCATTTCTGGCCCATGGCGATCCGCTGTCGCTCTTTCCGTTCCGTCGCCGTGGGCACTACAACGACGAGGGGCATCGACTCGTCGGCGAAACAGTGCTGCGGGCTCTCGCCGCGCCCAGTGAACGTACGGCACCGCCCGGTCCATGACGACACGTCTTTCCGGCGTGCCACGACTCATCATTTTCTTCGCCCTCGAAACGGCCTGACATGACCGACCGCCGCATTCTGCACATCTCCGTCGCCGTGTGTCTCACCGCCTTCGCGCTGCTGATGGTGGAGATCCTCCTGATTCGCGTGCTGGACGTGATCCTTCTGCCCAATTTCGGGTATGCGGTCATCACGCTGGCGATGTTCGCCTCAGGTCTGGCCGGCGTCTACGCGACCGTCAGGCCGCTCTCCTCGGATGCCGGCATCCGTACGCACGTCGCCGCGCTGTCGTTGTTGTTCGGCATCACCGTCGTCCTTCTCCGACCGGCGCTCAACGCGGCGCCTGCTGTTTACAACCAGCTTCCATCGGGCCTGCTGAAGCAGCTCAGCGGCGCGGCCATGATGTACCTCGTGCTGGTGGTCCCGTTCTTCATCTCGGGAGTGATTCTCGCGTATGTGTTCTCGGCGTTCCCCGGCAGGATCCGGCGACTGTACTTCTGGGATCTGGTGGGGGCCGGCGCCGGGTGCGTCGCCATCCTGCCCTTTCTGCGTTCCCTGGGCCCGGGCGGATTGATGTTCTGGGCCGCGGCGGCCTCGGTCGTGGCCTCTGCGCTTTTCGCTGGCAGGCGGGCCTGGTCGGCCGCCTGCGTCGGGCTCGCGTCGGTAATGTTCGTCATCCCGCTGCTCAAGGCCGACGGCTACTTCGAGTTCCGCATGCACACCGACAAGCGCGGGGTGCGTTCGGCGCAGCAGGCGGGGCGGATCGAGTTCAGCGAATGGGGGCCGATCTCGAAGATCGATGTGATCAGTGGAAGTGCACCCCAGAGCGACGGCACGTGGGGACCAAAGCTCGTGGCATACGACGGGGGCTCCCAGACCAGTACGCTCTTTTCATTCGATCAGGATTACGACCGGTTGCGACAGGAGGTGCTCGATCCTGCCGGCGATTTCACTCGCCATTTCTGGCAGCGTGGCGTGCTCGCGTCTCATTACCTCAAACGCGACACCGGGGCGGACGTGCTGATCATGGGAAGCGCCGCCGGTCAGGAAACGAAGGCGGCGCTGCTCTTCAACGCCCGCAGCGTCGAGGGGGTGGAGCTGGTCGACACGGTCGTGCGCATCGCGCGCGAGCGGTACGGGCCATTCATCGGCCGCATCTTCGAAGATCCCCGCGTGCGCAATCGAGTGGGTGAAGGGCGGAGCTATCTCCGGGCGACCGACGAAAAGTACGACATCCTGCAGATCTTCAGCAACCACACGTCGTCCAACGTCGCCTCCGGCTCCGGCGCGACCACGCCCGTGTACCTGGAGACGGTCGAGGCCTACCGCGAGTACTTCTCGCACCTCGAGCCTGACGGGATCCTCCATGTCAATCACCACTTCTATCCAAGGATCATCACGACGGCGGCGCGCGCGTGGAAGGAGATGGGGCGGAGCGGCTTCCAGAGGCGCGCCATCGTCTTCGAGAGGCCCGGCGGTGACACGCTCCCGACAATCCTCTTCAAGTCGTCGCCGTGGACGGAGCCCGAAGTTGCGGAGCTGCAGGCATTCTTCAGCGTGCCAGCCGGCGATCCCGCGCTTCCGCGGCTGGTCGTCAATCCGCTGCGCCCGGACGCGACGTTCCTCCCGCCTGAGCTCTTCAGCGGCAGCCTGTCGGACGAGCTACTGAAACGGGTCGAGTACCGGATCCAGCCGAGCACCGACGACTGGCCGTATTTCAACAACATTCAGAAGGGATTCACACGGGTCGAGCTCGATCCGGCGCGTCTCCTGGACGAGTCGATGGCGCAGGCGATCAATGGACGCCTGGCGTTGCCGCTGGGTGAGTACAGCATCCTGACAGTCATCGGTCTCGTCGGGGTGGTTCTGAGCGGCGCCATCCTGTTCCTCCCGTTGCGACTGTCGGTTGCCGGGAGAGCGCCTTGGACGGCGAAGTACGTGTCACTGGCGTACTTCTCGTGCCTCGGGAGCGGATTCATCATCATCGAGCTGGTGCTGATCCAGATTTTCATGAAGCCCATCGGATTCCCTCTGTACACGTTCTGTGTCGTCATCTGCACCATGCTGGCTGGAGCCGGGTGCGGCAGCATGGCGGCCGATTGGCTCGCTATCAGCCCCGTGCGCCGGTGGATGATTCCGTTCGCGGGCATTCTGGTATCGGGCGGCACCCTGCTGTGGATCTATCCTTCCGCCTTTGACGTGCTGCTGGCGGCCCCCGCAGCGGCTCGGATGCTGGCGTCCGTTCTCATGATTCTGCCGCTGGCGTTCTTCCTGGGCATGCCGTTTCCGCTGGGGATTCTTTCACTCGAGCGCCAGCCGCGCGGCTCGGTGGCCTGGGCGTGGGGCATGAACGCCCTGTTCACCGTTCTCGGCGGTGTCGGGGCAGGTGCCTCGTCGCTCTTCGTCGGCTTCCGTCTGACCTTCTTCATGGCGCTGGGTGTGTATCTGCTCGCGTTCGTGCTGTTTGCGAGGTTGCGTATCACCTGCACCCGAGTCGATGCGCGCACGGCGGATGCTCCGGCGCTGGTCGGGGCTGCCTGACGCCGGGAGTCGATGGTGCTTTTGCCCTGCCCTGCGGGAGAAGTGCGCCGATGACAGCGCCTGGAAGACGGACGTTCCTCTGGAGCATCTGCGTGCGTCACGCCGGGCCGCTCCTCCTGCTGGCATGGCTGGTCTGTGTGGCGATCATCACGCTCATGCCGTTCGACTTCACCGCGGCCTCCGTTGGCGCGCGGCTGCAGGACATGTTCGTCGAACATCGGCTCGCCAGACGCGCGCCGGATGTCGTGCTCAACCTCCTGCTGTTCGTGCCGTTCGGCGCCTTGCTGCATGCGGAAGGGCAACGCCGACGCGTCGGGCTGGCTGTCATCGTGGGCAGTGCCGCCGCCGGAGCGGCGCTGCTGGCGTCGGCGATCGAGCTCCTGCAGTTGTTTCTGCCGAGCCGATTTCCATCCGTGCTGGACATCGCCGCCAACGTGGCAGGCGCGTTGACCGGCGTGGTGTACGGGCATGCCGCGTGGGCGGAACGCCTGACCGGCGCAATTGCCCGGGCGCGTCGCAGTACGCGACGCCGTTGGGCCGCCGCGCTCATGCTTTCGACGGGTGGTCTCGCGCTGGCGACATCTGCAGCCTTACAGGCGCGGACGCGGCTGAGCAACTGGAACGAGAACTACCCGTTCCTTGTCGGCAACGAAGTGACCGGAGATCGCGCGTGGCGCGGCCGCATCTTCGCGCTGGAGTTGAGCGATGCTGCGACGCCGCTCGCGTCCATGCGACGGTTTGCCGATGGCGGCATACTCGCCGTACCCGGCGCACGCGTAGCCGACTTCGAGTTCTCTGGCGCGGGCGCATATGGAGACCGGGCGGGGCGCATTCCGGATCTCGCGTGGACGGGCCCTTCGAGCGGGGAACGTACCGGCGGCGTACGCCTATCGGACGATGCCTGGCTCCGGACGGACGGCGCGGCTACGGACCTCGTACGGGCGCTGCGCCGGAGCAACGAACTCACGCTTCGTGTGCGCGCCGCGTCCGACACGACGCGCGATTGGCGCGGGCGGATCGTCTCCAACTCGCTCGATACGGGCGAGCGCAATTTCACCCTCGAACAATGGCGCGAACACGTGGTGTTCCGCCTGAGGACTCCCCATACCGGCGAGAACGCGAACCGGCCGGAGCTCGTGATCGAGGACGTGTTCTCCGATGATCTGCCGCGCGATATCGTGGTGACCTACGACGGAGCGACTATCCTCGCCGCGGTGGCGGCGTCAGGCGCCGTACATCGCCTCGAGCTGGGCCCCGGCTCCAGCCTGGCCTCCCTGTGGTATCCCGGCATCCGTGGCAGCGACGTTCAGAAGTACAAGCTGACGTATCTCGGCGGGCTGTTCGTCGCGCCGGGCGTGCTGATCAGTATGCTGGGCCGGAATGGACGCATCCGACTGGGCTGGAGTGTTCTCTGGATCGCCGGCTTCACGGCTGCGTTCGAGGCCACGCTCATTCTGGTGAGCGGCCGGGCCGTGGACGAACTGCATGTGGCGACGACCGCGGCGACCGGCGCGCTGGTCCTGGCCGCGACGAATGCGCTTCCGGCCTGTATTCGATGGACCATTCCAGAGCACTCGGTCCGGCGCCAGGCGTTGCCTCCCAGCATTCTCAACGTCCCATGACAGCGCTCGTCGTCGCACCGCAACCATTCTTTTCGCCTCGCGGGACGCCGTTCAGCGTCTATTACCGTACGCTCGTCGCCGCGCAGCTCGGCGTGCGCATCGACCTGCTGACGTACGGGCAGGGCGAAGATGTCGAGATCCCCAGTGTACGGATCGTGCGCACGCCGCGTCTCACGATGATGGGGCCGGTCAAAGTCGGTCCGTCGGTGTTGAAGCTCGTTCACGACGTCTTCCTGATCCTGTGGACCGTCGGGCTGTTGCTCAGGCGTCGGTACGATTTCGTGCACGCGCACGAGGAAGCGGTGTTCTGGTGCTGTCTGCTCAAGCCGCTGTTCCGATTCAAGCTCGTCTACGACATGCACTCGAGCCTTCCGCAGCAGCTCACGAACTTCGAGTTCACGACCTCGCGCGTGTTCATCGGCCTGTTCGAGCGGCTGGAGCGTGTGTCACTGCGGAACGCCGATGCCGTGGTCACGATTTGCCCGGATCTTGCGAGCTATGCGCTTGCCACAGGGGTCGAGCCGGCTCGACACGTGCTCATCGAGAACTCGATCTTCGAGGATGTGCCCGTGAACGGCGGCACCCGCACCAGCTCGCCAGGACCGCTCGTGGACGACGCGGCCGTCGATCGAGCGATTGCCCGTGACCCCGTCGTCCTGTACGCGGGCACGTTCGAGCCCTATCAGGGACTGGATCTGCTGCTGACGGCGTTCGCGCGTGTGCGGAAGGAACGGCCCGATGCCCGGCTGCTGATGATCGGCGGGGCCTCACGGCAGGTGGAGGAGAAGCGGCAGGTCGCCGATGCCCTCGGCCTCGACGGCGCCTGCATCTTCACGGGTCAGGTGAGCAAGCGGCGGGCCCTGGATCTGACCCGGCGGGCGCGCGTGCTCGTCTCGCCCCGTATCGCGGGAACGAATACGCCGCTGAAGATCTACGAGCAGCTCGCGAGCGGGAAACCGCTCGTGGCGACCCGGATCTGGTCCCATACGCAGGTGCTGACCGACGAGGTCTGCATCCTCGTCGAGCCCGAGCCGGAGGCGCTGGCGGCGGGCATCCTTCAGGCCATCGAGGCCGGGACGGCGCTCCCCAGCATTGCAAGAGCGCAAGCCCTGTACGAGCGCGCCTATTCGCGGCCGGCCTACGAGGCGAAGGTGCGCCGGCTCCTCGAGATGATTCCCTGATGTGCGGTATCGCCGGCATCGTGCCCCTGGCTGGTACCTCCCCCGTCTGCATGGACCGACTGCGCGCCATGTGCGATGCGATCGTCCATCGTGGCCCCGATGAGGAAGGCATGGAGATCCGCGACCGTGTGGGGCTCGGAATGCGGCGCCTCTCCATCATCGACCTCGCCGGCGGGCATCAGCCTATCCACAACGAAGACCGAACCGTCCGAGTCGTCTTCAACGGCGAGATTTACAACTACCGCGAGCTTCGCCGTGAGCTCGAGCAGAAGGGCCATCGGTTCGCGACCGCCTCCGACACCGAAGTCATCGTGCATCTCTGGGAGGAGGTCGGCCCGGCATTCCCGCAGCACTTGAACGGCATGTTCGCGATTGCGCTGCACGATGAAGCGAAGCGTCGTGTGGTGCTGGCTCGCGATCACCTGGGCATCAAGCCGCTGTATTACACCCGTCACGGGGGAACGCTCGTGTTCGGCTCGGAAATCAAGGCCCTTCTGGCCTCCGGCCTGGTGCCGCGCGAGCTGGACGTCGATGCCCTCGGCCAGTTTCTGGCCTGGGAATATGTGCCGGGCGAGGCCACGCTGCTTCGGCACGTGCGGAAGCTGCGCGCGTCGGAGATATTGGAGATCGATCTGGCCACCGGACGGGCGCGCAGCAGTCAGTACTGGGACATTCCCGACTGCGGGACGGACGTGCGTGGCAGCGCGGCCGACTGGGAAGAGGCCGTCGACGCAACCGTTCGCACATGCGTGCAGCGGCAGCTGGTCAGCGACGTGCCTCTAGGCGCCTTCCTGTCGGGCGGCGTGGACAGCTCGCTCGTGGTGGCCGCCATGGGACCGGGAGCGCGGACGTTCAGCATCGGATTCGACGATCCGAGCTACAACGAGCTGCCCTGGGCCGAGCGCGTCGCCGCGCATCTGGGTGTCGCCCATCGGGTGGAGATCATCAGGCCACAGGCGGTCGCGCTGTTCGACCGCCTGATGCACTTCATGGACGACCCGATTGGCGATTTCTCGATCTTCGCCACGTATCTGGTGTCTCGGCTGGCACGCGAAGAAGTCACGGTCGCGCTGTCGGGCGATGGCGGAGACGAGCTGTTCGGCGGCTACGAGACGTACCAGGCGGAGGAGGCGGCGACGAGATGGATGCGCGTGCCTGCCATGGTGCGAGGCATCGTCGAGCAAGCGGTCCGTGCCTGTCGCCCGACCGCGGCGAAGAAGGGACTGGTCAACAAGGCGAAGCGGTTCGTGGAAGGCTTCGATCACGACGAGCATCTCGGTCACGCCCGCTGGCGTGTGTTCGCCGGAGAGGCCACCAGATTGCGGCTGTTCACGACGGGTGCGCTGGAGGAGATCACGACGCCGGTGAGCGCCCATATCGCCGAGCTGCAGCGTCGGGCGGGGCGGCGCGATGAGCGCGATCGCGCCCTGTACGTCGATCTCCGCAGCTATCTCGTCGACAACTGCCTCGTGAAGGTAGACCGCATGTCGATGGCCTGTTCCCTCGAGGCTCGGGTGCCTCTTCTCGATCCGGTGCTGGTGGAACTGGCGTTTCGCATGCCGTCTTCACTGAAGTACTCTGCACGGCGGACGAAGATTCTGCTGAAGCATGTGGCGTCTCGCCACGTCCCGCGGGAGTGCATCTATCGCCCGAAACAGGGCTTCAGTATCCCAATCAAGAACTGGCTCAGGCACGAGTTCCGGCCGCTGGTTGAGGAGCTCCTGGCGCGCCCTCGGATTCAGGCTGAGGGATTGTTCGAGCCGCAGGTGGTGGAGCAGTTGACGCACGAGCACATGGAGAGTCGGGCGAATCACAGCCATCTGCTGTGGAGCCTGCTCGTCTTCGAGGATTGGCGTCGGCGCTGGGGAGTCTGATGTGATCGCCCGCGATCCAGCCGGTGCGGCCCGGCGCGAGTACGACCTTGTCATCGTCGGCGGCGGCATCTACGGTGCGTGCCTGGCGCTCGAGGCGGCCCGTCGCGGACTTCGACCGCTCCTGCTCGAGCGGGGCGACTTCGGTGCCGCCACCAGCTGGAATTCGCTCCGCATTCTTCACGGCGGACTTCGCTACTTGCAGACGCTCGACCTCCAGCGGTTCAGGGAGTCGGTCGCCGAGCGCCGGTGGTTCTGTCGTACCTTCCCCGACCTGGTGCGCCCCCAGCCGTGTCTGATGCCACTGTACGGAGAGGGGCTGAAGCGCCCTTCGGTGTTCCGCGCGGCGCTGATCGTCAACGACCTCCTGTCGTGGAGCCGGAACGCGGGGGTTCACCCTTCCACACGGATCGACGATGGCTGCGTGCTCGGCGTTGCGGAGACGGTGGCGAGATTTCCGCTGGTGGATCGGCAGGGGCTCCGCGGCGCGGGGTTATGGTACGACGCGGCGATGCGGAGCTCGCAGCGCGTGTTGATCGAAATTCTGCACTGGGCGTGCAGTCTGGGAGCGACCGCCCTGAACTACGTGGAGGCCACGGGTCTCGTGCGGCGCGGCGCCGGCATCAGTGCCGTCGAGGCTCGCGATACGATTGACGGCCGGATGCACACGTTTGCGTCCGCGGTCGTGTGCAACTGCGCTGGCCCGTGGAGCGGCGAGCTCGCCGCCCGCTTCGATCGGCCGATGCCGCA
>CAZDLW010000033.1:0-28937 GCA_964505975.1 uncultured Bifidobacteriaceae bacterium
GAGAAGATGGTGTTCTCGGGGTTGGTCACGGCCTGCCGCTTGGCAACCTGGCCGACCAGCCGTTCGCCCGCCTTCGTGAACGCCACCACTGACGGCGTCAAACGGCTTCCCTCAGGGTTGGTGATGACCACGGGCTCGCCGCCCTCCATCACCGCGACCACGGAGTTGGTGGTGCCCAAGTCGATGCCGATGATTTTGCTCATGTTGTCGTTGTCCTCACGCGCCGGGGGTTGCGTCCACGCGACGAAGGGGCCAGCGCGCATCTGCGCGCGGGCCACTGTCCAAAGCTGTCTGATTTAGGCTGTGAGTATTATCAAATTTGAGTCTCTGACTGTCAATTAGCACCACTCACCCGGTGGACCTCGCCACTCTCGCTTCTTTCACTCGAGACCCGCTGGCGCATCCTGCCGCGGTCGGCCTCCGGATGCGCGAGACGGCACGCGCTGGAACATCCACGATAACTCTCGGCGTTTCAAGCGCTTCCGCGTATACTGTGTGACGATGGCCTCGAACCGTACGCCGCCGCGAGCGGCCGGGATGCGCGCGCTTGTTCGCGTGGCGCGACAGGCGACGATCGCCGCGCTCTTCGTGACGGTGGCCCTGCTCGGCACGCTCAGCGGCGTCTTCTTCGCTTACGCCGGCGACCTGGCCCAAATCAGCGCCCTCGATGCGTATCAGCCACACACCATCACCAGGCTCCTTGCGCTCGACGGACAACCAATTCAGGAGTTTGCAACCGAACGGCGCGTGGTGATCGGCTATGACGACATCGGCCCGGTCCTTCGCCAGGCCATCCTCGCCAGTGAGGACGCGGGGTTCGAGAAACACTTCGGTCTGAGCATCTCGCGCATCGTTGCAACGGCGGCAAAGGAGCTCTTGACGGGACGGCGGGCCGGCGCCAGCACGATCACGCAGCAGGTCGCCCGAATGCTGTTCCTGCAGTCCGAGTACATGGTGGGCGGTGTCTACGCCCGGACGGGGGCACGCGGCTTCGAGCGGAAGATCAAGGAGATCATCCTCGCCATCCAGCTCGAGAGGCGCTACACGAAGCGCGAGATCCTGACCTTCTACGCCAACCACGTCACGTTGGGCCACGGCGCGTTCGGCGTCGAAGCCGCGTCGCAGATGTACTTCGACAAATCGGCAGCCGATCTCACCGTCGAGGAAGCGGCCACGATCGCCGCCATCATCCAGACGCCCCAGCGACTGAGCCCCTTCGTCAATCCCGACCAGACGCTCGCGCGTCGGAACAACTACGTCCTCCGGCGCATGGCGGAAGAAGGCTTCATCACCCGAGAAGAAGCCGACGAGGCCGCTCAGCGACCGCTCGTGCTCCAGGGGCAGCGCACGCCAGAACCGTCGATCGCACCACACTTCGCCGAAGAAATCCGCAAGATGCTCGAACAGAAGTACACCGCCGACGTCTTGTATCAGGCGGGGCTGCGCGTGCAGACCACGTTGGACGCCGAACTCCAGGAAGCCGCCAATCTCGCAGTGGATCGTGGACTCCGCCGGCTCGACAAGCGGCGGAACGGATACCGGCGACCTGCGCGCAACATCCTCGACGAGGGACTGGCACTCGATCGCTTCACGGTGGACCGCTGGTCTCGCGCCATCGTCACGGGCGATATCGTCCCCGCGCTCGTGACGGCCGTGGCGCCAGCCGCCGAGGGCGGATCGGCTCGCGTACGCATTGCGCAGCACGAAATCGAGCTGCCGCGCAGCGCGTTCGCGTGGACGCGTCGCAACGCCGCGACCGACCTGTTCAAGGTCGGCGACGTGATTGAAGTCGACGTACGGGCGCTGCAGGGGAGCCAGCCCTCCGAACTGCTGCTCGAACAGCCCTCCGCCATCGAGGGCGCGCTGCTCGCCGTCGATAACCGCACCGGCCAGATTCGGGCCATGGTGGGAGGATTCAGCTTCGCACACAGCAAGTTCAATCGCGCCGTGCAGGCCCAGCGGCAGGTCGGATCGCTCTTCAAGCCTGTCGTCTTCACGGCCGCCATCGATCGCGGCTTCACGCCGGTCTCGGTGTTCGTGGACGAGCCCGTGGAGTACGAAGTCGGGCCGAATCAGCCGCTCTATGCTCCCCGCAACTACGACCGGCAGTTCGAAGGACCGGTGACACTGCGCCGCGCGCTCGAGCAGTCGCGCAACATTCCGGCCGTCAAGGCCATGGTCGAGATTGGTCCGGAGCAGGTGGTCGGCTACGCGCGGCGGTTCGGATTGCGGGGCGACTATCCGCCCTACCTGTCCGTGGCCCTCGGCGCCATCGAAGCCACCCTCCTCGAGATCACCAGCGGCTATTCCGCATTCCCCAATCAAGGCGTGCGCATGGAGCCCTACAGTGTGATGGCGATCGCGGATCGCGAGGGCAACATCCTCGAAGAGAATCGCTCCCGTCCACACGAGGCGATCCGAGCCGACACGGCGTTCGTCATGACGAACCTGATGAGAGGGACCGTGGAGCGCGGCACGGCAGCGGCAGCAGCGGCGCTCGACTGGCCCATCGCCGGGAAGACCGGCACGGTGAATGACAACACGGACGCCTGGTTCGTCGGCTTCGATCCGGACATCACCGTGGGGGTCTGGGTGGGCTATGACATGAAACGGCCCATCGGGCCGACCGAAACGGGTGGAACGGCGGCGCTGCCGATCTGGATCGACTTCATGCGCGAGTACATCGACAAGCGCGGCGACCGCAACGCCCCGCCGACGTTCGATGCCCCAGGCAACATCGTGTTCGTCACGCTCGAGTCGGGCCTGCGCGAGGCATTCATCAACGGCACCCAACCCCAAACGGGGTTCGCGGGACTCCCCGATCGCTATCAGAGCCCGTCTCCGGGTGTCGACCCGCCCGCGCGGGACAGTACCAGTCAACTGCCGCCCGCGCTGACCATCGCCCAGCCACTGCCGGGACAGCGCTGAACGACTCCCGCCTGAAAGGCGGTCGACTCCGCGCGCTCTCTCCACCGCGCTGAAGAACGCGGGGGGGACCCCGCAGCGTGTGCCGCAGATGCGCCGGTGGCGGCATGCCGCGGCACAAGACTGCCGTGGCCGTCACGTACGGGCGACGACCCCTGCTGCGGCGCCGCGTCAGCGCCGAATCACACCGCAGGCGACACGATCGCCAGCCTCTCCCGCCGGGTCGGTGCGATGATCGTCCGCGCCTTCGTGGATGACCAGCGCAGTGCCATCCCCGTCCAGCAGAGACATCGGGCCCGGCCCCAACGTGGCCTCCTGGACGAACATCTCGACTGTGAGGCGGCCCTCGCGTGGAATGTGGAGATTCGGCAGGTCACCGGCGTGTGGGCCGCCGGGATTGGCCATCCCGTGCGATCGATTGCCCGGCGCCCAATGTTCTCCGGCAGACTCGAACGTCGGTGCGTCACAACGTCCGCGTTCATGAAAGTGAAGCGCCCTGGTGCCCTCCGACACGCCCCTGATCTCGAGTGTCAACAAGACGCCGTGAGGAGTCTCTTCGAGCTGCGCCTCAGCGACGGTTTCGCCTCGCGCATCCTTCAGCAGGGCAGCGGCCGTGAGGGGAGACAGATCGTCTCCGCCACTGGCCCGAACCAACGGGCCCGTGAGACTGCCCGCGAACCACGCCACCACGAGTGTATTGGCAATCCATCCACGCATCGGCATCATCCTGTGCAAGGGCCTGGACTATCCAGGTCCCATCCGGAATGACGTGCGGATTCAATGCCAGGCCGAAACCGAGAGATACCGTAGACGGCACCAACGGCCCGAATCCATGCCGATGAGTCCGAGAATATTGGCCATATTTGAGAAGGAGCAACGCAGCCGGCCGGGATGCAGCGGCGGCCGAATGCCCAGCTATTTCGTGGACACACCACTAGGTTGCGCGGTTGACCAGCCTGGCGGTCGAGGTGCCAGCAGCTCGTCCGCCGGCGGGGGTTACGCGCGAGTACGGCGTTGCAGGCGCCGACGACGGTAGACGAACACTTCGTACACGGCGAAGGTGACGATCACCAGCACGCCGAACGTCATCAGCGCTTCGCGCGGATAAAAGAACGCCGCGAATACGAGAGGAATGAGCAGCAGCGCGTCGATCGCAAGCAGCCACAGGCCACCCTCGGAGCTGACGAACTCGTCCTTGTAGCGCACAAACAGGCTGAACACGATGCACCTCCGTCGCTCCGCGGCCGGTCGGCTCGTTCGGAGGTGCCACTGCTGGCAGATCAGGACGCGCCGGTTTGACGTACCGCAACGCGAGAACGGGTCCAGCGCCACTATACGCCCGCTCGGGGAGAAGGCAAGTGAAAAGCACACGGCGGCGACCAGGCTGGAAAATCCCATACCCCGGTCGTCTATTCCTCGTCGCCCGATGCCGCCGCGGCCAGCGTTCCGCTCGCCTTCTTCATGAGGTACGTCTTGATGAATGGATCCAGATCTCCATCGAGGACACGGTTGACGTCCCCGACTTCTACCTTCGTCCGGTGATCCTTGATCATCTGATACGGTTGCAGCACGTAGCTTCGAATCTGGCTGCCGAAGCCGATCTCCTTCTTCGGGCCGGCGATCTGCTCCAGCTTCTCCTGCTGTTCCTTGAGTTTCCGGTCGTACAGCCGTGCCTTGAGCACCCGCATCGCAGAGGCACGGTTCTTGTGCTGCGATCGTTCGTTCTGGCACGACACGACGATGCCCGTGGGGAGATGCGTGATACGCACGGCGGAATCGGTGACATTGACGTGCTGCCCTCCTGCCCCGCTCGAACGGTACGTGTCGATCCGCAGGTCCTTCTCGTCGATCTCCACGTCGACGTCCTCGGGCAGCTCGGGCCAGACGAACACCGAGGCGAAGGAGGTGTGCCTGCGCGCGGCCTGATCGAACGGCGAGATCCGCACGAGGCGGTGCACGCCGGCCTCGGCCGCCATCAGACCGAACGCGTAGTCACCGGCCAGCGTGAACGTCACGCTCTTCAACCCGGCTTCCTCGCCGGGCTGATACTCGATGATCTCCCGCTTGAGGCCGCGGCGCTCGCCCCAGCGCAGGTACATGCGCAGCAGCATCTCCGCCCAGTCCTGCGACTCCGTACCGCCAGCTCCGGGGTGGATGGACACGATCGCGTTGGCCCGATCGTGCTCGCCCCCGAGCATCTTCTTCGTCTCAGCGGCTTCGACCTCCAGGTGCAGGGCATCGAGAGCACTTTCGAGATCTCGACCGACGTCTTCCCCGCTGTTCGCCCACTCGACGAGCACGCCGAGGTCATCGGCCCTGCGCCGCAGCGAATCGCGCAGGGCGATATCCTCTTCGAGTCGTCGCCGGCGTTGCATCACCTGCTGGGCATCTGCCTGACGGGTCCAGAATGCCGGATCGGCTATGCGCTGTTCGGTTTCGGCCAATTGCGCGTCGAGGTTGCCCCCTTCAAAGATGCCTCCGCAGTTCTGCCGCCCGCCGGCTCAGGTCTTCGTATCGCCGCACCAACTCGTCCAACGCTACTGCCACGATGAACCTCCTGCGATTGTTCCTCTCCGTTCGCCCTACGTACTGTGTCGCCGTCGGCGCGAGGGCGCGACGGACGCCCGCGCACTTCGCGGAAGCCACGCAACCGCGACCAGCGTCACCGCAATCGCCGCATAGGCGACGACGTCTCCGACGATCGAGTAGATTGTGCGCGCGGTGAGGAATCGGACGTCCTCGACCAGCACGCCCTCTTCAAAGATACTCGACCTGCGCATCACACGACCGTACGGGTCGATGAAACCACTGATGCCGGTGTTGGCGGCCCGCGCGAGATAGCGACCCTGCTCGATGGCCCGCATGGACGCCAGTTCGAAGTGCTGGTACGGCGCAGACGATCGGCCGTACCACGCATCATTGGTGATCGTCGTCAACAGCTCGCTGCCTTGATGCACGGCGTACCGGGCAAGCGACGGATAGACGACTTCGTAACAGATCGCGGTACTGCTCACGTGGGCGCCCACCGGCAACATCACCATCGACGTGCCCGGCGAGAACTCCGACGCACCGGGCACCAGTGGTCTGACGAAGGAGAGCAGCCGCCCGAACGGAACGAACTCGCCAAATGGGACCAGTCGCATCTTTCGATAGACGGCCTCGGTCCGCCCGTCCGGCCCAAGGAGATACGCCGCATTGTAGAGCGCCGGCCGGTCGCCGGACTCGTACTGATCACTGCCGAACAGAATCGGCCGTCCCACCTCCCGGGCAAGCGCGCGCACGGCCTGCGCTCCCTCGCCATCCTGTTCGAATGCGAACGGCGTCGAGGACTCCGGCCAGATCACGTACTCGGCGCCCTGACGTACGGCGTGTCGAGTCAAGGCGATGTGTGTCGTGAGAATGCGTCGCGCGTGACGGGGATCCCACTTCTCCTCCTGCGGGACGTTGCCCTGTACCAGCCCGATCCGGATGGGTGTGCCCGTTCTGATCAAGGAACCGTCCGCGACTCGCAGTGTGCCCCACACCGCCGCCGTGCCGAGACACAGGAACGCTCCCGCCACAACCGGGATGCTGGTGCGCCGCGAGTCCGACAGCAGCGCAAGTGCAAGCGCCGCGTTGACGAGAGCCACGAGCGCGGACAGTCCATAGACTCCGAACACGCTTGCCAGTTGTGCAATCGAGAGCACGCTGACCTGGCTGTTCCCGAGCGGCACCCACGGGAATCCGCCGAAGAGCTGGCCGCGCAGGTATTCGGTCGCCACCCAGATGGTCGGGGTGAGCAGAAGCGCCATCTGACCCAGACGCCCAATCAGGAGGCTCACAGCGAGCGCAGTAACCGCCGGAAAGAGCCCGAGGTACGCCGCGAGCAGGACTACGACAACCGGAGCCAACGGAAGAGGGAGTCCACCGTACGTCGTCACCACCCCGCCCGTCCAGTACATCGTGCCGACAAAGCTCGTCGCCCCTGCGACGAGTCCGAGCGCGAACGCACGCAGGGGCGGCTGCCCCGGCAGGTGTCCGGGTCGGCCACGCCAACCGCTCAACGCGACGAGGAGTGGGACCAGCGCGATCCAGGCACAGGCTGGATGGCCAAAGCGCGGGAAGCTCGAAGCGAGAAACAGACCTGAGACAAAGGCCAGCAGAAAGTCCAACAGTCCTGGGCCAGTCTAGCATGCAGGAGCGTCGCTCTGAGGCACGGAGCGCGAGCTCTGGGCCAGCGCCACCGACCGGAATGCCCCGCCCGCGACTTGGTGACGAATCACCTGGGACAGGACAGCGAGGCTTCGCCTGAGACAGACTCCTCCACGCAGGGTGAGGAGCGGGCTGTCGCTTCCGCGTGGGGGCCGGCTTCGAGGCGGCCCCTACGACTGCCGTTTCGTGCCTACTGGTCGACGTGCGCGATGCGGGACACTTCAGACCGGCGAGCATGGGGGAAGCCGGCCCCGGCTCTGCCCCGCTCGTCTGCAGTGCTGGCTTGGCCCGCTCCGCGGGCTGAACATCTCCTGACGCCGCTGCGACAACGTGCTTCATCCGTCACGATCTCCAGCGTTAGGAGATGTTCAGAGGCGTCAAGACGGCTCATCTGCGTCGCAGCCGTCCGTCGGGAGCTGCCGGCGGCATGCCAATAGCGCCGCCGGCCATCCGCGCAGGAAAGGCTGCAGCTCCCCTTCGAGCAGATCCGCTATGGCAACCCAGTCCCGGCTGGTCTGCGCGCCGATCATGGACTGCAGGCATTCACTCAGGCGGGCGATCTGATCACCCAGACTGACACCCGATACGGTCAATCGGCCCGCATCGATCTCGAGCGGGCCCCGGAGCACTCCGACTATCATCACGAACTCACGCAGGTTCGCCGTCAATCGGCTCAAACCTTCCTGTGCCGACGTGATCTCGTCCCGCCGGAAGTCAGTGGCAAGCACCGCCACATCGTCCGCCATTTCTTCAATGGCCGCAGCCGCGTCGACCAGGAAGTCGTTGACCACCTGCACTGGCGGCATCGGCCGCAACGGATATCGTGGCGATCGTGAACGTGACGCCCGGTTCTGGGACTGGCCCGCCGGAAACAGGTCCGACACGTGTGCCTCCTATCGGCCGCAACAACGGCCCTCGCGCGGGGAATGCATCGTACTGCTCACGGAGTCGCACGGAGCGGCTGACGCTCTGAAGGGTGGCCGCACGAACGTCTCACTCCCCGGGACAATCGAACGGGTGGACTCATACCTTGGACAGCTCCGCCCGTTGCCCTCGCTTTCGTGTCCCCTGCCGCACGAAAGGAAGCACGGCCGGCCTGACACCGACGACGGGGGCTGGCGTGGGGAGCGGAGTGGTTGCATGCGCAGCGCGCGTCGCCATCTCGCTCGGCAGATAGTCGTCGACGGCCATCGAAATCGCATCGAGTGCTGCCATCCCGTCGCCCGTTGCACAAGCACGTCGCAAGTGTCGGAACGCACAGTCGAGGGCGCCGTGCGTCACGTCGCGCTGTCGAGCGAACCAGATCGAGGGATGGCTCGTTCTCTCCATCTGGAGGCCTTGTGTAGTCAGTTCCTCGCGCATCTTCTCCCCGGGACGGAGCCCGATGATCTGGATGCCCACCCCAGGAGCGCCCGCTGGAGTGGCAAGCGCGATCACGCGTTCGGCCAGATCGCCGACTCGCAGCACCTCACCCACGTCCAGCCAGAACACTTCTCCTCCGCGGCCGATGATGTCCGCCTTCAGGACCAACGCGGCGGCTTCTCCAGCCGTCATGAAGAACCGTGTGGCGCCTGGGTGCGTAATGGGAATCGGCCGACCGCTGCTGACGGCTCGCAGCATGACTTCCAACACGCTTCCGCTGCTGCCGAGGATGTTCCCGAGTCGAACAGCCAGCGGTTGGCGTGGGCCCCCGCTGCACAAGGCCAGCAGCTCTGCACATCGCTTCGTCGCGCCCATGACGCTGCAGGGCTCCGCCGCCTTGTCGCTCGACACGAGCACCACTCGAGCACCGGTCTCGCGTGCGGCCGCCAGCACTTCCATCGTCCCCAGCACGTTCGTGCGCGCAGCCGCCACGATCGAGCGCTCTGCCATCGTGACGTGCTTGTAGGCCGCTGCGTGAAAAACGACATGCGGACGGAAACGGCGGCACAACGCTTCGATGTCCGGCCGCCGGCTCACGTCCCCCAGAGCCACTTCGATGCGGGCACCGGGCACACACTCGCGGAGTTCCTGCTCGATTCGAAACAGGCTGTACTCGGCGTGGTCGATGAGCGCCAGCGCCGCAGGCTCGCAGGCCACGATCTGACGCGACAACTCGCCCCCGACCGAGCCACCAGCTCCGGTCACGAGCACGCGCTGTCCCGCGAAGGCTTCTCGATCGCCATCCGTCAGGACGGCGCGAACCGGCCGCCCCAGCAGCCGCTGCTGTACGTCGATGCCAAGCCGGAACGTTGTCGTCACAAGGCCATCCCTACTGGTCCGCCAGCCAGCAACGGACCGATGAGGAAGTGCATCTCCGCCTTTCGCCGTGCCGCAGCCTCGACGTCCGCGAACGACGAACACCCGCGCATGCGTCAAGCGATCCTGTCGATTCCCAGTATCGTTCGTGCACAGGCCCGCAGCTCTGGGCCGGTATCTTCGGATGGGCGCGGCGCTGCATCGCGACCAATGCCTCGATGATCGGGTCGCGGCAATGCGCTGGGCCTGTGCACGCATCCGCCCCGCCGCCGGTCGCAGAGTGGCGATCCTGATCCGCACGACGCCGACAGGATGGCGTTGCCATCCCGACGCAATGGGCGCAGCGCTCGAGCATCGGCAACACACCAATCGCGGCTCCCAGGAGTCCAAGCGCCGTCCCGCAGCGTGCGGCGGCATCGACCCAGCCAGAGCGACGGCATCTACGCAACCTCCTTGTGCGAGCGGCGGCCGGCCACTTCGATCAGCATCCGGAGCGACGGTTCGTCACGTCCCGTCCGCGCAAAGAGTCCCCGGACGTATTGGAGATCTCCCGCAGTGCCGACGGTGAGTCGGAGGTCGGCGCGCCGTAGTGGCGCAGGTGCGGGGCTCTCCACGATCTGGAATACCTGGGGATGGCGCCGAATGTACGCCGTCACGAGCTCGCGGTCCCCGGGCGGAACCGGGGCAGTGGCCGCACGGCACAGCGCGTCTCGGGTCACGACCTCGACGCCCGCTCCGCACGGCAGCTCGGATTCACACACATAGTCTGCCGCCGTCGAGCGGAGCACGGAGAGAACGCGGCCAGCGGCCTGGATATCCACAGCCGGGTTGTCGCCTGTCGCTCGTACGATCTGCTCGAAACCAAATGCTTCGGCGGCGGCGACGTACCGGCCGAACACGTCCTCGGAGCTCCCTCGGAAGACACCAACACCCAACTGCCTGGCGATATGGGCAAGCGGGTCGTCCTCGGGACCCGTCGTGGTGGCGAGCACTACACGTGCGACGCCTGCTGCAACGAGACGACGCAGACAGTGCTCGAGGATCGAGTACGGCCCGATGCGCTCGAGTGCCTTTCCGGGAAGACGAGTCGACGAGTGACGCGCCTGGAGGATGATTCCAGCCTTGGGCCGCATCACGCGACCTCCTGCGCAGCGGGGAAGCAGACTTCGAGCGATGGCAGCCTCAACCCCGTCGCCTCGAGGAACAACGACGATTCGTAGCCGGTGTCGAGGTCGGACACCACTGCGCGCATTACGTGTGCTCCTTGACCAGCGCCGCGACAGCGGATGCCGCCCGTCTTGCGCCGCGCCCGTCCACGAGGCGCCGGCCCCTCTCGGCCACGTACGCTCGCAACGCGGTGTCTCGCAGGAGACGCACGGCTTCTGCGGCCACGGCGTCGGGTGACGGGTGCTGTGCGAGCCCGCGGGCCGCCCCGTGATTCACGAACGCCGCTACCGTCAACCGCTGCGAAGGCACCACAGGCACACCGACAGAGGCCACTCCAAGTGCGCACGCCTCGTACAGCAGCAGGCCGCCCCCGACAACCGCGACCGTCGATCGTCGGAGCTCGCCCGTCAGTCCGCCCTGTGCGCCAATCCAGCTGATCCGACGTGCGCCTCCCCACACACGCGGCCCCCCGAGCACTCGGGGCGGCTCGGCGACAAACCCGGTCGCTATCCGGATGTCGGCATCTGGCTGAGCCCCCGCGATCTCCTCCGCAATCTGGCGTGCAAGCGCGACTCTGGGCCCGCCGCCCAAGGCAATGAGCACCCGAGGGGTGCGCCGTGCCACACGAGCGCGACGGGCAGCAATTGCCGGATCGACGACCGCGAAGTCGGTTCCTGCCAGCAGGTGCTGAACATGCTCTCCGTCTCGTGTCCTCCTTCTCGTAGGAGGCGGCTGGCTGTACCCTTCGGCGTGGGGCGACCGCCCATCCGTGTTCCGCACGTCGACAGGTTCCAGGCGGTTGGATCTCGCCGACTCTGGAAGTGGCCCGTTCCCGGACCGTGCCAGTGGCTCGATGCTGCCATCGATCGCCCGATCTCCCTCGTGACAACCGATGCCGAGATCGTGCACCGTCGCAACCAGGCTTCCAGCCTCACGCGCCGCCTGGATCCAGCGCTTCGCCTCCGCGGCCACCGGGTCGTCCACGATTAGGACATGCGGTTTCAATGCGCGCAGCAGGGTGTGTGGATCTCCCAACACTACGTCGCAGCCCAACCCAAGCGCCGCATCGACCGCCGATTCCCGTCCGCGTAGCGCGATCAAGGGACGTACACCCAGCGCGCGTGCCAGCGAGCGGCACCGGACAAGGTGACCGAATCCGCGACGGGCGCCGGCGGGGGCACGAAAGAGCACGCGAAGATCAGCGCAGGCACTCATGGAGAGCCTCGATGACGCGATCCGACGTCGGGGCCGAGCGGACCAAAGCGACAGGAACAAGATCGTGTCCGACACAGCCTCGGCCCGCGGGAACACCCACGCTGAAACCCACACCGGTCCTGATAGAACGCCTGCTCGAGCTACCGGACACCCGGCTTGTGGACAGCCCACCGGATTCGAGCGTCGCGAGCTCCTCCGCCATCTCTGCGCACCCGAGATCCGGGGACGCAAAGGGCACCACCAGCATTGCAGTACCAAGCATCGTAGACACGTGCACCCGGTCATCTTGCAACCATGATTCCGCACGAACGAAGGACCGGCACCGTCACGAATCGACAGAACTTGCCGGGGAAATTCAACGAGGAGCGCCGCTGGTGCGTGGCAGGCGGGTGACGGCGCACCGACGCCAGTGGCCGGTGGTCCGATCCGGAGGTCGCCACCCAAGGGCCCGGTTCTTCCTACAGGCCGTCCGTATCTCCGATGACCTCCCCACGGCTGGACCGCCCGCGGCGCCGCGCGGACGCGGCCCCACTTTCACAGGGGGAGGACACAATGGCGTCGTTTCAGTCGTCGGTCCGTTCCACCCAGACCTGCACGAGCTGCACAACGACCTGGACGGCCTTCTCCATGTCCTGCACCGATACCCACTCCAGCCGCGAATGAATGTTGTGCTCCCCGGCGAAGATGTTCGGAGTCGGCAGCCCCATGAACGACAACCGCGCCCCGTCCGTGCCACCGCGGATCGGGCGCTCCCGGACGGTCAATCCGGCACGACGCATTGCCTCATGCGCGCATTCGACGACGTGGGGGTGTCTGTCGAGCACTTCCCTCATGTTGCGATATTGTTCCTCGATCCTCGTCTCGAGGGTCACACCGGGATAGCGAGACGCCGCATCGGACGCGAGCCGCGCGAGGAGCTCCTCCTTGTCTCTCAGCGCGCCGGTGTCGAAATCCCTGACGATGAATCTGACGGCCGTGCGGTCCACCGACGCCTGCAGTGCGTACGGGTGCACGAACCCTCCGTAGCCATCGGTTGTCTCGGGCGACAGCGTATCGCGCGGCAGCAGATGGATGAGCTCGGCCGCCGCCTTGATGCTGTTCACCATCCGTCCCTTGGCGTAGCCAGGGTGTGTGTTGATGCCGGCGAAGGTGACCGTCATCGCGTCGGCCGAGAAGCTCTCGCACTCGAGGTCGCCGCGGCTGCCGCCGTCGAGCGTGTACGCGCCGGCTGCTCCGAACCGGTCGATGTCGAAGTACTTCGTCCCTCGTCCTACCTCTTCGTCCGGTGTAAACGCGATCCGCAGGGTTCCACGTGGGATCTCCGGATGCGCGAGGAGATACTCCACGGCCGTCATGATCTCGGCCACTCCGGCCTTGTTGTCGGCCCCGAGCAGCGTCGCCCCGGAGGCGGTCACGATGTCGTCGCCAATGCGCGCCTGCAACTCGGGTGAATCGCTGGCCCTGAGGACCACTCCGTCGGCATCGGGCAGCACGAGATCCCGGCCTTCGTAGGCCTCGTGCACGAGAGGTTTCACGCCTGCACCGCTCATCTCCGGCGACGTGTCCACGTGCGCGATGAGCCCGAGAACAGGCACACCGGGCTTGGACGACGTGGCCGGTACAGTGGCCATGACGTACCCATGCTCGTCAACAGCGGCATCGGGCAGGCCCATCGCCTGGAGCTCGGCAGCGAGATCCCGCAGCAGTGTCAGCTGTCTGGACGTGCTGGGATAGGTGTCCGAAGACTCGTCGGACTGCGTATCGTACCGGACGTATCGAAGGAAGCGGTCGAGGACAGTCGGCATGACGGCGTGCGTTCGATCGGAGTGTTCAGTCGAACCCGGCGCTCCGTGTCAGCTCCGTCTCGATCGGGATGCGATACGAATCGCTCCCGGCCGGTGGGAGCTCGATTCGCAGCACGCGCTGGTCATAACCGTCCTTCGACAGTGTGATCGCGGTGACGCCAGCCGGACGCACGCCGGCCCAGATGTTGAACCCTTCGCCGGGCCGTCGTCCTTGCCGGTCGGTCGTGACGGCATGACCATCCCCGACGCGAACGGACACGGCATCGGGCCAGCTGAACACGTGCAGCTCGACGAGGTGATATGCGCCGCCGGACACCGTACGGATGATTGTCGCAGCGAATGTCCTCCCGATCTCGGAGAGGTCGCCCCGCACATCCGTGACGTGCGCGATACGGTACTCCGGTTCACCGCCAATCCGCGACACCCACAGGTGGGCATAGCCGGCTGTCGGCCCTTCCGCCGACTGGAACTGCAGCACGGCCGCCGCATGTGATCCAAGGTTCATCGATCGTGAGAACACTGCCGTGACGGGAAGCTCGACGCGGACATCCTGAATCGTGTCGCGCACCGATACGAGCCCGTGCGGTTCGAGCTGTTCTCGCACGACCCTCAGGAGCGCGCCGCTCTGCGCCGTCGTGATGTCGTCGGCGCCGACGGCCGCAAGAACGATCGACCAGCTCTGTGCCACGGCCGGCGCTGCACACGCGCACAACGAGACTATCAGGATGACTGCGACGCGGCTCATCACTCCGTCCTCCCCCACTCACACCGCAGCATATACGAGCGGCTCCGGGATGACACGGGCGCACGGAGCTATACTGACGGTTTACGAGCAGGAGGCACGACTGTGAGGCACGTTCTGGCATCGCCACTCCGTCTGTCCGTTGCCACATGGTGCATGGCCGTGGCCCTGTACCTGACGGTGGCCACCGTCGATTCCGGCCGGGCTCAGGCACCCGGCGTGGCTGGAGCTGCCGGCCAGGGTGAACCGCGCGGCGGAGGGGCACCAGAGGGACGGGCGCAAGGGCCAGGCCGTGCCGGCGGCGCCGCCGCAACCGACACACTGGGAACCGGCCCATGGGACCTCGGTCCCGGCCGTGGCCGTATTCGTGTCACCGTCGTGACTCGTGGTGTCGATCGTCCCTGGGGAATAGCGTTCGTCCCCGACGGCAGTATGCTGGTCACGGAACGGCCGGGCAGGCTGCGTGTCATCCGCAACGGCGTCCTCGATCCGACTCCGCTCGGACCTCTCCCGAAGATGCTCGCGACCGGACTCGGCGGCCTGCTGGATATTGCGCTCCATCCGCAGTTTGCCGAGAACCGCCTCATCTACTTCACGTATTCCAAGCCGTCCGACGACCCGGCGCACTGCCCCGATACGCGTCAATGCTCTGCAACCACGGCGGTCGCGCGGGCACGATGGGACGGTGGATCCTCGCTGACCACCGTGGAGGACGTGCTCGTCATGGACGCGTGGCATGGAGGCCCCGGCAGCCCTCAAGGGGTCGGTCCGGCGAGCGGGAGCTACGGATCGCGGCTCGCCTGGGGCGCGGAGGGCCTGCTCTATGTCACGTCGGGCGAACGCAACTACCCGGAGGGAGCGCAGGATCCGTCCTCTCACCTTGGGAAGATCCTTCGGATACGCGATGACGGCACCGTGCCACCTGACAACCCCTTCGTCAAGACGCCTGGCTACAAGCCGGAGATTTACACGCTGGGGCATCGCAACCCGCTGGGGCTGGCGTTCAATCCGCTGTCGGGCGACCTCTGGTCCACTGAACAGGGACCGCAGGGCGGTGACGAACTCAACCTGATCCTGGCTGGGAGAAATCACGGCTGGCCACGGGTGTCACTGGGACGCCATTACGATGGCACACCGGTCGGGGAGGGATTCTCCGCTCGAGGATTCGAAGACCCGGTCGTGTTCTGGGTGCCGGCAATCGCGGTCTCGGGTCTGTCGTTCTATACCGGCGACAAGTTCCCTGCCTGGCAGGGCCATGCGTTCGTCGGGGGGATGCGCAACAACACCGGGCAGCACGTTCAGCGCATTCAATTCAATCCGCGAGGGCTTCCCGTCGGTCGGGAGATCATGCTCGGCGAGTTGAGGCAGCGCATCCGCGAAGTCAAACCCGGACCGGACGGCTACATCTATGTGTTGACCGACGAGACCGCCGGGGCCGTCATGCGTATCGAGCCGCCGCCGGCTCAATAGGGCGAGTGGGCGTCCACCGCCGCAGCCCACGCCTCCGGCACCACGTGCACACGGGGTTGACGGGTTGCAGCGATGAAGGCGGCGTTGGCCCGGAAGCCCAGCCGCTCGTAGAGGGTGCGCGCGGCCCGGTTGGCCGTGCCGACGAGCAGCGTTGCGACCGTGCATCCCGCATCGGATGCCAGCGCGCATGCTTCTGTCACGAGCGTCGCGGCCAGCCCTTGTCGTCGCAGCGCCGGATCCACCGCCACCTGCGCAACGTGTGCCGTCCGATCGGCGATCTGCGTCAGCAACACCACGCTCCGCAGGCGTGCGCCTTCACGCACCACACGGCTTGCTTCCGGCATCAGCACGCCGACTCCCGCGTGCTCGACGAGATTCCGAACGTATCGCTGCCACTCCTCCCGCCGGTTGTGCGGGGCGAAGTACGTACCGTTGGTTCCGTACGCCGCCGCCAGCAGCTCCGCTGTCGACGCAACGTCGCCCGCCCGCCATGGGCCGGTGACGCGCGTCTGGCCCTGGACCGTCGCACGGTTGGGCACGCCTCCAACGCCGCCGCGACACGCCCGCACGGGGCAGAGCTCCACGTCGGCGACGTCATCCGCCCTGGACGTCTTGAAGAACCAGACTTCAGGTACCCGAGTCAACTGTTCGGGCGGCCGTTCGAGACGTCCTGCCCGCACGGAGTGCGGGCAGGAGATACCAGCGAGCGAGGCGAAGCCGCCGCCGAGATGCGCTGCGGTCCGAGGCGGAGCCTCGCTCGCCGCACGGAGGGTGCGACGCGTTGACGCGCTGCGTTGATACGCTCCCGCCGGAAGCGGCAGCGGCACGGAGAGGTACTGGTAGCGCTCGACGGTGAAGCCATGCGCGTCCAGCAGGTGCGCGAGCGCTACGGCGCGGTCGTACACGAACAGCGAGATTCCGCAGTCCTGGCGGGGCCTGGCGCGATCGATGAGCGCCTCGAGCAGCGCCGCGGTGGCCTCACGCGTCTCCGCCACGAAGCCGCCAATCTTGAGAAATCCGTCCTCGTGCAGATAGAACGCCCAGCCGACGATCCGACCGGCCGTTCGGGCCACGAGCCCAGGCAGCCCCCAGGTCGTCCGTGCGTGCTCGACGGCGGCCCAGATGCCGCTCGCATCCCAGAACAGCTCCCGGCGCCACGCGTCGCGCTCGCGTTCGTAAAGGGCGCACATCGTGGTCGCGTCGAGGTCTCGCCAGTCGCTGACCAGCATCACGCGTGCCCGCGCAAACGCACGGCCAGCATCTCGAGCGCCGGCCAGTGCGACCGCCAGCCGCTCGACAGCTCGCGCAGCCGAACGATTGATGCGAGCGCCTCCCGCCCGCGCGCCCTCATCGCACCCCCTTCACCAGGTCGTCAATCATGCGCTCAGCGAGTCGCGCGGTATCCTGGCCGATGCGGCCGGATCGAAGCGCTTCCAGCGCCCGCTCGACCGCAGCGGTCCGAATTTCTGGAGCGTCGGATGCCGCCTTCAGGGCAGCCGTGAGCACCTGTGCATCCTTGGACACCTCGACCCGATCGACTCGCGAAGCGGGACGATTCGCGGTTGCCCGCTTCGCCAGGTCGGCGCCCTCCGGGCGCTTCGACTTACGAGGGGCCTCCGCCCGTGTGGATGGATCGGCCCCGCTCGGTTGCCGAGCAGCCTCGATTTTCACACTCATCTTCGGGTGTGTCCTGGATCTGTCGTCGCTTCCACGTGTCAAATCGGCAACAGGCTATAGGGGTTTAGCGACCCCTGGCGCAACCGTGCACCTGTGCCGCGTGGATCCGACCTCAGTGGTGTTCGAGAGGTCTTGATTCGGGGGTTCGATCGGGCCGGCAGGCGCGCCGACAGCAGTCGGCGAAGCTGCTCCCTGGACCGCTCGTGTCGCGCATCCGGTGATCGGCACCGTTGCGCCCACACACGACGACGCCCGATGGGACTCGCCGACCGCCGGGGTCAGCCGCGCGTCAATCTCGTGCCGAGTGAGGACCTGCTCATCGCATCCCTCCACCCGGACTGCGTCTGGGTTCGACGGTTGCCGATCCCGCTCGTATGGTAGGTTCGGATTCATCTGCGCCGAGCCCCAGCGACTCGCGCAAGATCACTCGAAGTCGGCCAAAGGCCTGCGACCGGATCTGGCACACCCGCGACTCGCCAACACCGATCACCCGCCCGATCTCCGCCAGCGTGAGCTCCTGTTCGTAATAGAGTGCGAGCACCTGACGTTCCCGCTCGGGGATCTGGGCGAGCGCCCTCGCCAGGTGCTGAGCGAGTTCCTTGCGCTCCACGTGCGCGGCCGCACCGTCGCCCGGATCCACACACAGCTCGAGCAGGCCCGCGCCGTCGCCGGCCGAAGCGTCGAGCTGTCGTAACGACCCGATTTCCAGCGTGCGCAGTTGCTCCAGTGCTCGCGCGTACTCGCACTCGGACATCGTCATCGCCCGTGCGATCTCCGCGTCGTCTGGCTCGCGGCCCAGCGCGTGCCGAAGCGACGCAATCGCGGAGTCCAGTTTCCGGCGCAGCCGCCGCAGCGACCGGGGCGCCCAATCGAGCTCCCGCAGCGAATCGAGCATGGCACCCTGCACGCGACGCCTGGCAAACGCGTCGAACGGCACCCCGAGCGAAGGTTTGTACCGATCGGCGGCATCGATCAGCCCTAGCACGCCAACGCTGATGAGGTCGCTCGTTTCCACTTGCGCGGGCAGCCGCCGCGCCAGCCGGTGCGCAAGCGTCCGCACGAGCGAAACGTGCTGCATGACCAGGCGATCCCGCGCAGACAGTTCGGTGCCGGCTACGCGCACCGCAGGGTCTCCTCGAACGTCCGGGTCTCGCCAGTTCCCGTTTCCATCGCCCTCTGCACCGGCAACGCGACGCGCACGCTGGCCATCACGCCCCGCCGGCCGCGCATTGGATATGCGGCAGCCTGCGCTCGCGCCGGCGCCTAGTCCATGCCCGCCATGCGCAGGCGCGCCGCAATCGCAGCTACCGGATCGGAAGCCGAACAAACGACCGGCGGTACGTGTCGCTGGACCGACACCGGCGGCGCCGCGTCGGATGCGGCGATGACCGCGACCGCGCGCGCGCCGAACCACCCGCCGAGTTCGCGATCCGGCACCGGACTGGCCGAGAGGACGAATGCGTCGGGATCGAGCGCTTCCCGCACGGCACGCCGGGCATCCATCACCGTTTCTTTGCGATATCGCCTCAAATGCATGTCACTCGAGCATCGCGACCGCGGCGACTGGAACGCGTGCCCGCACTTCGTTGTGCGACAACACGTCCAGGTGCGGCAACGCTCTGGCGAAGAGCCGCCACAGACCGGCGCCGACGAGCAGATGAGCACAGGTTGTGCCACCGCCTGCTCGATGGCGCGTGCATTGCGCGACGTGATGCGTGTGCCTGTTGCGGCTCGAGCGCCAGGATGGATCCCTGCTGCGTCTTCACATACCGCCTCCGGCACCAGCTCTTCGACCAACTTCGGTGACGTCGGTTCGACCTGGTCCACCATCTTCTTCACCGGTTGGCGAGTGAGCAGATTCGGCAGGGAGAGGCGAATGACCTCCCGACAAGTGCATGCAGAGCGCCGTGATCGCATCGACGACGGTAGAGCCCGCAGCGGGTCGTCAGCTCGCGATGCTCCGACCCGATCAGCGCGCACCACCGCAAGCGCCCGGGTCGCGCGCAACAACAGGGGCTCCGCATGCTGCCAATCGAGGATGGCGACACAGGGGGGCGACGGCCACGGGCCCCGCACCCTACTCCGTGGCTCGTCGAGCACGGCCGGAGGGGCGGGTGTACGAAAGAAGGTTGTCGGTTGGACTCGCTCGGCAGGAAACCGGCCCTGAACGCCGGACGGCCGTCAGCAGCGTCCGGTAACCGGACAACGCGTCGGGGATCGCGACGGCACGGGCTGCGTTCGATCCCCCTTTTGTGATCGAGGATTCGAATCTGTCGCGGCGTGCGCCGCGCATCGGGCACGGACGCGGTCGCGCAGCGGCCGCTCGATGACCGAGAGACGCATCTCGATGCTGTCGCGTCTGGGGATTAGCTCCCGCCCCGGCAGATCGCGGTCATACGCCACGGTCCGCCGGGGAGCTCGCGTTCTCCTCTTCGAGAGCGACCCGATCGCGGATGCGACGAAGGACGATCTCGAGCTGACCGAGCGCGAACGGCCTGACCAGATAATCGTACGCCCTCTCTGGAACGGCGCGCGCACTTCGCTGTCGATCGTGGCATACCCGCTGATCACCACCACCTGCACAGGACGGGTTCATTGCTGTGCAGTCTTCGGCACGTCGAACCCGTCCGCGCCAGGCAGGTGCAGATCCGTGATGACGCTATCGAACTCTTTGGCGGGATGGCTTCCGGCTGCACGATCATCGTGTGCCGTCGCGACACGCAGCCCCTGCGTCCGTGCGAACTCGACCGGCAGCTCGCACCTGTCGATTTCGTCGTCCACGATCGACACAGTCGTAATGTCCGACCCCGTTCCGACCGAATCTACCAGTGGACTTGCCATTGCTGAGGCTGCAGCCGCGGGCATGTTTCCATCCGGCTCGATAATCGGCACCAGGCCGACGGTTCTTGAGTGGAGTGCGCATCCTCGCCCCGCTGCCCGGAGCCGCTCAGTCCGGCGTATTGGATCGACCACGACCGCAGTAGGCGACATCGATGACACACCACAGGCAGCCGACCATCCTCGTCGTTGAAGACGATCCCGCATTCCGCGACGCACTTGTCACCTCGCTCGGCGCATCCGGGTTCATCGCCGCAGAGGCCGCGGGCGCGACCGACGCGATCGACCGGCTCAAGGGATTCGCCTACGACGGACTCGTCATCGACCTCGGTCTTCCGGATGGGAGCGGCATGGACGTGCTCGAGGAAGCGGTCGCCCGCTATCCCGGCGTTGCCGCGGTTGTCGTCACGGGATATGGGGGCGTTGCGGAGGCGGTCTCGGCCATGAAGCGTGGTGCCGCTGACTTCCTCCTCAAGCCGTTCTCGCTCGCCGACCTCTCGCGCGTACTTCGTGCCCGGCACGATCGGCAGGAAGGCGCCGCGTCCCCCGGGTCCGACTCCGGCGCCCGCCGCCATTTCCGCGGCATCATCGGACAGCACGTGACCATGCAGCGCCTCTTCGGGATGATTGAGCTGGTGTCGCCGATGACCAGCACGATCCTGCTGCAGGGCGAGACCGGCACAGGCAAGGAACTCATCGCGCGGACCATACACGAGCATGGCCGTCGGCGGGAGCAGCCGTTCGTCGCCTTCAACGCCGCTGCCATCCCAGAGACGCTCGCCGAAGCCGAGCTGTTCGGCCACGTCAAAGGAGCCTTCACCGGGGCAATCGCGTCGCGTGCCGGCCGTTTCGAGCTCGCCCATCGCGGCACGCTGTTCATCGACGAAGTCGCGTCCATGTCGCTACCGCTCCAGGCGAAGCTGCTGCGCGCGCTCCAGCAGAAGGAAGTGGAGCGCGTCGGTGATTCTAGGGCCGTCAAGCTCGACATCCGCCTCATCGCCGCCACCAACATGGATCTCCAGAAGCTGGTGAAGGAGGGAACATTCCGCGAGGACCTCTACTATCGGCTGCACGTTATCCCGGTGACCCTGCCGCCGCTACGGGAACGCCGCGAGGACATTCCCATGCTGGCTCAGGAGTTCATGAAGAAGTCCTGCCGGAGCAACGGCCTGCCGCCGAAGACGCTCGACCAGGAGGCCTTGCGGATGCTGATGGCCTGTGAATGGCCAGGGAACGTGCGCCAATTGGAAAACGCCATCGAGCACGCCGTGGCCATGAGCGCGTTGGCAACCCAGGTGGGCGCGAGCTCGCTGCCACCCGAAATATCTGAGGTCAGTGCGGTCCCCATGATGTCCCCGGTCTCCATTCCCGACGAAGGCATAAATTTCACCTCCGTCGTGTCACAGCTCGAGCGCGAGTTGATCCTGCGGTGCCTCGAGAAGACCGGCGGCAACAAGCGTCGGGCGGCACGGCTGCTCAATCTGAGTCGGACGACGTTCATCGACAAGCTGCAGCGCCTCAACGGCACCGTCGCCGGCGCGGCGTGAATCAGCCGGGGATGATCCAGAGCACCGAATCGCTACCGATCGATCCACGGCCTGAACTGTTCTTCTTTCTCCAGCCGCCGTGCCACAGCTTCCGCCTCCCGGAGGCTGCCGTACGTCCCGACACGAACGCGGTAGAAGGCCTGCGACCCCGTGCCTCCAGATGTCACGGTGGTCACGAACGAGGGGTACCCACGCGCAGCCAACCGCCGGGCCACGCTGTCGGCCTCGGCCCGCTGACGGTACGCAGCAACCTGGACAACGAACCCCTCGCCGGGCGGCTCGGACGATAGAGCGGCAGCGGCACGTGGCGCCGGCCGCGCCGGCTCCGGGTTTGGATTCGCAGCGCGAAGATCCATGAGTCTTCCGGACGAAGGATTCGGCTCGGGCACCGGCTCCGGCGGCGTGGAGAGCGGCGGATGCTCGATGAGCGGAATCGGCTCAGTCAGAGCCTCGGGCGGAGCCCCTGGCGACTCGAGACGCCCCGCGTAGGTCAGCGTTTCCCGCGCCGACAGCGGCATGCCACTCGACGTCGACGTCGAACCAGTCACCCTCGGTCGCACGAGGCTCGTCGTCGGGTCGGAATCACCCAGGAGCGCCGCACCCGTCACGCCCGCAGCGAGAGGCGGGCGCAGGTCTCGGCCGACCATCACGCCCAACAGGAACACCACCACGGCCGCCACGGTGACAACCATGAAGAGGAACACGAGCTGCTTCCCACCGAGCTGGATCTCGCGAAGCGCGTCATCCGACATGACCTGCGCCGATTCTACCCCGATTGCTCTGGAGCGGTCCCAGTACTCACGAGACGCCTCGGACCCGCGAGCATGTCCGCAGCGGCTCCGTGGGGGCCACCTGACCGCCTTCGCCAAGGCTACGGCGGGTCCCCCCCCGGAGCTTCATGCGGAGGGGGAAGGTGGCGCCACGTACGAACAAGGTTGACTCGAGGTGCGTCTCCGTTGCTGCCGTGACGTGGGGGACGGGAATGTTTGACGCTCTCGAACGCAATAGCCCGAGACTCACCGCCCGTCCGGCAGCGTCTCGAGCAGACGGGGGACGTCGGCGTGGTCGGGATCGCGACCGGCCACGATCTCCAACTCGGTGCGGGCCGCGCTGATATCGCGCGCCTGCACGTAGGCCTCCGCCAGCGCGAGCCGGGCCGCCACCGTATCCTCGCTCCAGATGGAGATCTTCAGCGCATCCACCGCGTCCTGCACCCGGCCGAGGCGGAGGTAGACCTGTCCCAGGAGCAAATGCGCCTCGCTGAGGTACGGAGAGAGGTACACGGCGCGTCGGAGCTCCGCAACGGCCTCGCCGTCACGTTCCGCCTCGATGAGCCGCCGTCCGGCATCGAGGTGACGTGCCGCGAGCTCCCGCTGATCTCGGGCGCCCGCTGCCACGATGATCTGCTCGGCGCGCAGCGACGCCGGGACCTCGAAGTCCCCTTTGACGCGCTCCAAGCCATCCGGTGCCGCGTCGTCGGCCGGTTGCTTCGCTTCCCACTCCGCATAGTCCGACGAGAGCCGACGTGCAAGATCCTTTTCGCGCGATGCCTCTTCCGCCTGCCCCGAGGCGTACAGCGCGACGCCCAGCACGTAATGTGCGGCGTCGTCTGCCGGGCTGCGTCGAACGGCCTCGCGAAGCGTCCCGACGGCCCGATCCACGTGGCCCTCACGCCACAGGGCATAGCCCAGATTGAACAGGAGATCCGGGTCGCCCTCGTCGAGCGTCACGGCGTCGCGGAAATACTCGGACGCCGGTCGACCCGGTGCGCCGGCAGAGCGGCGCAACTGCACGATGCCCAGGTTGTTCACGAGCGCCGGGTCTGGCAGATCCTGGTGCAAGGCAGCGAACGTATCGTACGCCTGCTGATACTGGCCGAGGTGCAGGAGCGACACGCCCGCCAGGAATCCCGCGCGGCGCGCGAGACGGTCTTCCGGGGGCACGAACCGGACCACGTTCAGCGCCACCTGATGCTCACCGAGATCCGTGTGCGCTCGCCAGAGCGCGACCCGCACGCGCTGAAATCCCGGGTGCAATCGCAGCGCCTGATTCAAGAAAGCAATCTGTGTCGCAGGCGATTCGGCCAACACACCCTTGATGTACTGCTCGAACGCGGTGGGCGGCGGCGCACGCCCCTCGAGGCGTTCGAGATCGAACTCTGCGTCCGGCACTAGTTGCCGGGCCACGCGCGCATACAGTTCGACCGTCGCGTCGAGAAGACCAGTTTCGACGATCTCGGGCGACATGCGGCCGCTTTGGAGCTGAATGGCCCGGGCTCGCACCGTCAACGCGCCATCATGGAGCTCGAACGTCCCGACCACGACGTGCGTGGCGCCTACGACCTGGCCCAGGCGAATGACGGTGGCATGGCTCAGCGCCGCAACCGCAGGCACCCGCACCCGCTCGAACGCACGGATCCGATCCTCCCGCGAGATCGCGCGCGCCCCGACCATCACCAGCGTCTCCGTGAGCATGACGGCGGATCCCTCGCCAAGCCAGGAGCCGCGTGGGTCGCGGTTGACGCTCTCGAACGGAACCACGAGCCACCAGGGCTCCGCCCCGGTGGCGGCCGCAAAGGGCGTCCGGGCGACCGCCGACGTCGCGAAGAGCATCCACACAGCAGCGAACAGCAACAGGCACGTTGGGCGATGTCGCCGCCAACAGTCGCAGCGGCCTTCACGCCCTCGGTCTCCGCAGACAGCCGCTGTGCAGGCCGCGGCGGCGTTGGAGTCGTCCATCACGTCGTGACCTCCGCCCGCCTGAGCAGCACGCTCACGGCACAGTGTCCGGCGCCAGTGGCCCGGCATCGCTCCGTTCTCACATCCGCCTCCAGACCAAACAGTGCAAGCAGCCTGCGAACCGCGGCCACGTAGAACTCGCAGAGCGGTGCATCCACCCGCTCCCGCACGCCGCAGAATACCGACCGGGGAATCACCATCGTCGCACGTCCCCACCGCCACCGCACCGAGGGGCGGCTCTCGGAGTACGTGCGCCGAATCATGCGTCGTGCCAGCCGAAACACCAACCGCACACGCAGCGCCGGCGGCGCCCAACGCAGAACCGCCCGTTGTATCGGCCCCAGGTCCCCAACCGTCCACTCAGCCGCGTACTGGCCGGCTCGGCCGGTGACCAGGTCGTATGCCAGCGATTCCCGGCGCAGGAAGCTGAGTGCAGCACCAAGTGGCGCGAGACCAATCCGGCTGTCGCGAAGCCCGGCCGGATGCAGCCAGTCCTCGTAGAAATCCAGCCGCGCCGGCAACAGGTCTGCGATGGCCTGATGAAGGCTGGCGACGAGAAGGCGACCAACGCTCGTCTCAGTCATCGTGCCGGGTTTCTGATAACGTTAGGGGCGCCTGGAAGCCTTCTCAGGCGTTACCGCAGCGATTCTGGCCGGCGGCTGGGCACGGAAGGTGGGCGGAACAGATACGAGCGCCTCTGCGCCCGGCGGCCGCTCGATTCTCGAGCGCTCAAACAGGTAGAAGCCTACAGCCAATGATCCTTCCCGTTCAAGATCTGCTTCGATCGCACATCGCGCGAGTGCTGACCACGCTGTATGCCATGGACGTCCCGCCGGACCCTATTGTCCTCGATTACCCGCCCTCCCGCGCGCTGGGCGACCTCGGGACCCCGGTGGCGTTCGAGCTCGCGCGGCGTCTGCGGAAGGCGCCACTGGCCATTGCCCACGAGATTGCCGGCGCGTTTGGCGCACTCGAGGGGATCCGACAGGTCACTGCGGCCCCGAATGGTTACCTCAATTTCTTCCTCGAACGGCCGCAGTTCCTGCTCGATCACCTGAGCGCCGAGCGCCCGGTGCGCCTCGCCGGGGACCACGCCATCTCCGGCAAGGCCATCGTCGAACACACCGCCATCAATCCGAACAAGGCAGCGCACATCGGGCATCTTCGAAACGCCGCGCTCGGCGACACGCTGGTGCGCGTCCTTCGCTATCGAGGTGTCCCGGTCGAGGTCCAGAATTACATCGACGACACCGGCGTGCAGGTCGCCGACGTCGTCGTCGGATTCCGGGAGCTGGAGAACAAGGATCTGGCGGCCATTCGCGCCACGGCCGATTCCACCCGGTTCGACCATTACTGCTGGGATCTGTACGCACGTGTCACCGATTGGTACGAGCAGGACGGCGAGCACCTGGCCGTTCGCACGGCCACCCTCCACGATATCGAGCATGGCACGGGCGAGAGCGCCGAGGCCGCCGCCTTCATCGCCGATCGGATCGTCCGGTGCCACATCGAGACGATGGGTCGCATGAACGTCGATTACGACCTCCTGACCTGGGAGGGGGACATCCTGCGACTGAAGTTCTGGGCACAGGCCTTCGATGTGCTGCGCGCAAAGGGAGCCGTGTACCTGCGGACGGAAGGACGACTGGCAGGATGCTGGGTGATGCCGATTCAAGACGATCCGGCACCGGCCGGGCATCCTTCACGAGTCCTGGCGGGCTCATCGGCGACCGGAATGGAAAGTTCTGCTGTCGCGCGGGCCGAGGAGCGCGTGTCCCCGACGGAGTCGCTGGAGGATCTCGAGGAGCGCGAGAAGGTCATCGTCCGATCGAATGGCGTGGTCACCTACGTCGGGAAGGACATCGCGTACCAGTTCTGGAAGCTTGGACTGCTCGGGCAGGATTTCCAGTACCGGATCTTCTCGACCCGTCCGCACGGGCTCCTGTGGGCAACGTGCAGCGCCGTCGGCGAGCGCGTTCATCCGCTGTTCGGGGGTGGGGCTTATGTCTACAACGTGATCGACGTTCGACAGTCCTATCTGCAGAAGCTGCTGAAGCAGGCGCTGATTGCCGCCGGACACCCCGAGGGCGCAGAACGTTCGCACCACTTCTCCTACGAAATGGTGGCACTGTCTCACGCAACCGCACGTGAGCTCGGCTACGTCCTGCCTCCTGATTCGGAGGACGCCCGGCGGCCGTTCGTGGAAGTTTCGGGCCGGAAGGGTCTGGGCGTGAAAGCCGACGACCTCCTGGACATCGTCATCCGGAAAGCGGGAGGAGAAGTTGCCAAGCGTAATCCGGAGTTCGACCAGAGGGAAGTAGAGCGGATTGCTCACACGATCGGCATCGCCGCGGTTCGCTACTTCATGATCAAGTTCTCTCGAGGCAAGGTCATCGCCTTCGACCTCGATGAAGCGTTGAGCTTCGAAGGCGAGAGCGGACCGTACATCCAATATGCGGTGGTGCGGGCGAACAACATCTTCCAGAAGCTGCAGCAGCGCGACGGCCTCGACGAGGCGTCGTTGTTGAGAACGCTTCGGGATGTGCCGCCTGGCGAATTGACGGGCGAAGGCGGCACCGACGACTTATGGGCCCTCGTCCTCGAGGCGTCGCGACTGGACGAAGTGGTCGAACAGGTCATCCGCTCGCTCGAGTTCTCGGCGTTGGCCAAGTACGCATTCTCGCTCGCCCAGGCGTTCAACGCGTTCTATCATCGATGGCCGATCCTCAACGAGGAGCGCGACGATGCGCGTCGATGGCGCGGCGCCGGCGTCATCTATCTTCGGAACCAGCTCGGACGCGCGGTGGATCTCATGGGGATCGGCATTCCCAGCCGGATGTGACGCAGCAGCATGCCTCTCATCGCGATCACGCCGTGTAACGCCCTGCACGACTACGAAGAATCCGTTCGGCGCGCGGGCGGGGACGTGCGTCTCCTGATCGCGGACGCAGACCGGCCGGAGGACGTCATTCAGATGGTCGACGGACTGCTGTTGACCGGAGGAAGGGACGTCGATCCCGCGCTGTATGGCGAGCCGCCCCACGTCACCTATGCGGCAGCCGAGCCCGGGCGTGATCGATACGAGCTCGAGCTGCTCCGTCTGGCGTTCACGGCCGGCACGCCCGTGTTTGCCATCTGCCGTGGCATCCAGGTGTTGAACGTCGCGTTGGGCGGCACGCTCGTCCAGGACGTCGCCACTCAACTCCAGAGCGCACTCAATCACGCCGTGCGTGAGCCGCCGAGTGCCATCGCCCACGACATCTGGATCAACCCCGGAAGCCTGCTCGAGCGACTGATGCGAGAGCATCTGGACGACGACACGTGCGCGGTCAACAGCCGGCACCACCAGTCCATCAAGACGCTCGGCGAAGGGCTCGTGATCAGTGCCACGGCGCCGGACGGCGTCATCGAGGCGGTGGAAGATCCCAGGCGCCCCTTCTGTCTGGGCGTGCAGTGGCACCCGGAGAACTTCTACCGCACCGGTGAGTTCCGGCCGATTTTCGAAGGATTCGTGCAGGCTGCGCAGCCGAAGTCCTGAAGGCGATGCCCCGTTCCGCCCAGATCCCCATCATCCTCTGCACAGACGTCGGCCCTTCGTCCGCCTGCGTGGGCCAGATGGAGCTGGTCATCGAACGACGCGTCGCGGGCGCCAGGGTGATCGATCTCGCCCACGATCTGCCGACGCAGGACGTTGCCGTGATCCGTCCCCGCGGGGAGTGACGAGACTCGTCGTGCAACGCGAGCGGGTCCGGTACCGAGAGGATTTCCGTAATTACTCGGACAGAAACACCAGACCGATCGACCGCTCGCGTGCTGCAGTTTCGTGCGGCAGGGTGCACGGACACGCGTCGCCCCGACATGATCGACATGCTGCCGCACGGCGAGCCTCTTGCAGGCCGATGCGGAACATGAGCGCCTCATCGATCTGCACTCCACCTCCTGCCTCCAGACATCCGCGCGACGAGGAGATCGACCGCGAACGGCGCGGGGCTCAACGTCGTGCACCGGACGAGCTTGCACAGGACCTGCGCCTGACGATCGCTGGAGCGGCGGAAGCACGACCCATCGATGTGTCGGCATCGGGTGTACTGACCGAGACGACGCAGCGTTTGTGCCCTGGCCGGACGGCGGATCTGTTCGTGCGCTTCAACGGCATCCGGCAGGTGATCCGCGCCAGAGTCGTCCGCAGTTTCGTTCATGCGCTCTCGCCCCGACTCCTGTTCCGCACGGCGCTGCAGTTCGAGAAACCGCTGCCGCTTCCCGACGATCGGGAGTGATTCGAGGGAGCGGCCTCGCGCTCGATCGCGCGCAGGTCCGCTCGAATCCCGACGTGCCGCCAGCGCTCCCGCTGCGCCGGGCCGCTGGTCAGCCGGCCGACCGTTGC
>CAZDLW010000034.1:0-28686 GCA_964505975.1 uncultured Bifidobacteriaceae bacterium
CCGAGTTCGCCAAGATCTACAAGCTCGATGTCGTGTCCATTCCGACGAACCGGCCGCTGCTCCGCGTCGAGGAACCGGACCTCGTGTACCGCACCGAGCCCGAGAAGTTCGAGTCCATCGTCAACGACATCATCGAGAAGCAGCACAGCGGACAACCGACACTGGTGGGAACCGTCTCCATCCAGAAGTCCGAGCGCCTGTCCGCGCTGCTGCACAAGCGCGGTATCAAGCACGTGGTGTTGAACGCGAAATACCACGCGAAGGAGGCCGAGATCGTCGCGCAGGCGGGCCGGAAGGGCACCGTCACCATCGCCACCAACATGGCAGGCCGGGGCACCGACATCCTGCTCGGCGGAAGCCCCGAACACATGGCTCGGCAGCAATGCCTCGCCGAAGAAATTGCAGAACGCCTGCCGAAGGGAGAAGAGAAGTTCGTCGACGACGAAGAGTTCGTGTACTTCTACCACGTCGATGGATTCTTCCGAGTGCCACGGCTGGACTGGGAGCGTATCTACACGCACTTCAAGGGGCAGGCCGACGCCGAGCACGACGAAGTGGTGAACCTCGGCGGCCTGCACATCCTGGGTACGGAACGCCACGAAGCTCGCCGCATCGACAATCAGCTCCGCGGCCGCGCCGGCCGACAGGGCGACCCCGGCTCCTCACGCTTCTATTTGTCCCTGCAGGACGACCTGATGCGCATCTTCGGGTCCGATCGCATTTCCGGGCTCATGCAGAAGCTCGGCATGGAAGAGGGTGTGCCGATCGAGCACGGCATGGTCAGCAAGGCGATCGAGCGAGCGCAGAAACAAGTGGAGTCTCAGAATTTCTCCGTCCGCAAGCACCTGCTCGAGTACGACGACGTGATGAACAAGCAGCGCGAGAGCGTCTACACGTTACGCCGTGAGGTGCTCGAAGGCCGGGTTCATCTCACGGAAGACGAAGTCGTCCACACAGGGGAGTACACGCTCGCGCTGGCGGAGGAAATTCTCAACAACCTGACCGATCGGTACGCCGGCAAGGAGCTGGACGTCGAGGAGTGGGACATCCCCGCCCTCATCCGCGAGGCGTCCCGGGTGCTCGGCATCGCCCCGCAGCAGCTCGAGGGGCTCGGCCTCGACGAGAAGGACACGGACGAGATCTACGACGCCATCTGGGAGATCGCCAAGGCGAGTTACGACGAGAAGGAGGCGATCGTCGGAGCGGACCTCCTTCGCCGTGTCGAACGCGACATCATGCTCCAAATCGTGGATGTGCAGTGGAAGGACCACCTCTACTCGCTCGACCACCTGAAGGAGGGCATCGGGCTCAGGGGCTACGGCCAGCGGGATCCGCTCGTCGAGTACAAGAAGGAGAGCTTTGCGCTCTTCCAGGACATGAAGGCTCGTATCGAGGAGGAGATCGTCCGGTATCTCTTCTGGCTGCGCCCGGTGGTGAACGAGCGGGCTGCAGCGGGCGCCGAGGGCGGCGGTGCAGCCGGTCTCTCCACCCCGGTCAGGGCGCGGCGGCAGGGGCCCATGAGCTTGAACAACCCCGCGGCCGAGGCGGTCCCGGCGTTTGCCGCAGCACGATCGGCACCATCGATTGCCGCCGCGGGTGAGCCCGGCCCCGGTAGCCGGCCCGCCCGCACGGGGGGCGACGACGTTGTCAAGACCGTCCGGCGCGAAGAGCCGAAGGTCGGGCGCAACGAACCGTGCCCCTGCGGAAGCGGGAAGAAGTACAAGAAGTGCCACGGCGCCGCCGCCTGAGTGCTGCCGCTCCGCCGGCGTGTTGGACGGCAGCACAGCGCCGTCGTCACGCGTTCACGCCCGCGAGGATGTCATGGACTTGAAGACCGGCTCGTTGACCCTCACTCCCACCGAGACAGCTCTGACGACCGCGTTGACGTTCGACGACGTGCTGCTCGTCCCGCAGCATTCCACGGTACTGCCGACCCATGTGGATGTGTCCACCCGGCTCACCCGCAACATCCGCTTGAACGTTCCGATCGTCAGCGCCGCCATGGACACGGTGACCGAGTCGAGCCTCGCGATTGCCATGGCGCAGCTCGGCGGCATGGGCGTCATCCACAAGAATCTGTCGATTGAGGAGCAGGCGTCGGAGGTCGATCGCGTCAAGCGATCCGAGAGCGGGATGATCGTCAATCCAATCACGCTGTCGCCCGTCAACCGCATCCACGAGGCGCTCGACCTCATGAAGCGGTACCGGATCTCGGGTGTGCCGATCACGGAGGACGGCAGCAAGGAGGGACGCCTGGCCGGCATCCTGACCAACCGCGACCTGCGGTTCGAAACGAACGTGGACCGGCCGATTGCGGAGGTGATGACGAAAGAGCCGCTCTTCACCGTGCCGGTGGGTACGACGCTCGACGAAGCGCGGGAGATTCTGCACACGCGCAAGGTCGAGAAGCTGCTCGTCGTCGACAAGGACTTCAAGCTCAAGGGGCTCATTACGGTCAAGGACATCCAGAAGGCCATCAAGTATCCCAACGCGTGCAAGGACGCCCTGGGCCGCCTCCGGTGCGGCGCGGCGATTGGTGTGGCGCGCGACTCGATCGAGCGGGCCGAGGCGCTCGTTGCCGCCGGCGTGGACGTCCTGGTCGTCGATACGGCCCACGGCCACTCTCAGGGGGTGCTCGACATGGTGGCGCGCGTCCGGCGTGCGTTCCCGAATACGGATCTCGTGGCGGGCAACGTGGCCACCGCCGAGGGCACAGAGGCGCTGATGGATGCCGGCGTGGATGCGGTGAAGGTGGGGATTGGAGCCGGCTCCATCTGCACGACGCGCGTGGTTGCGGGCATCGGGGTGCCGATGATCACCTCGATCATGGAATGTGCGCGCGCGGCATTGGCCCGGAATGTCCCGGTCATCGCCGACGGCGGCATCCGCTATTCCGGCGACATCGTCAAGGCACTGGCCGTGGGCGCCAGCAGCACCATGATCGGGAACCTGTTCGCGGGGACCGACGAGAGCCCCGGCGAATTGATCCTCTTTCAGGGCCGCAGCTACAAGGAATATCGCGGCATGGGCTCCATCGGTGCGATGCGACGCGGCAGCCGGGATCGATACTTTCAGGACGAGTTCGATCTGGAAGGGGGCCGGCGCACCGACAAGCTGGTCCCGGAAGGCATCGAAGGACGGGTCGCCCACAAGGGGAGTGCGGCGGCGGTCATCCATCAGCTCGTCGGCGGTCTGCGGGCAGGGATGGGCTATTGCGGCAGCGCCACCATCCCGGAGCTCCACCGCAAGGCCAGGGTGATCCGTGTCACGCCGGCCGGCGTGCGGGAGAGCCACGTACACGACGTCACGATCACGCAGGAAGCCCCGAACTACCGGATGGAGTGAGCCAGCGAAGCGCCGCCTCGGACCCGCCAGCATGTCGGCGACGATTCTTCCAGACGGACGGGACCACCGTCCGGATGGAACGCGGTCGGGCCATCGTTAGGCTCCGCGCACGAGGCGTTTCAATCAGACGTGAAGACGCGCAGCCGCTTCGGCTTCACGAACACCATCTCGCCCGTCTGGATGTGGAGCCCCTCGTACTGGTCCCGCCCCAGGTCCACGTGAATCACGTTGCCGCTCGCCTCGAGCAATTCGACCTTGACGAGGGCACCGGAAATCCGCACGTCGCGCACCGTCGCCGGGAGGCCATCCACCCTGCCGTTGCGACTCAGTTCCAACTCATAGGGCCGTGCGTACCCGATCGCCTTCTTGGCCTCGGAAGACGCATGGCCGGGATAGTCGACGGCCAACGAGCCGAGGACTGCCTTGCCGTCCTGCACGCGACCGTGGAAGATGTTCACTTCACCGACAAACGTCATGACGAACGGCGTGGCGGGATGCTCCACGACCGCCAGGGGCGTCCCGTCCTGCTCGACCTTTCCCTCATTCATCACGACGACGCGATCCGCCAGTTCGAGGGCCTCTTCCTGATCGTGGGTGACGAACACGGTCGTTACGTGGATCTGGCTGTGCAGGCGCCTGAGCCAGCGGCGGAGCTCCTGGCGAACCTTGGCGTCCAGCGCGCCGAACGGCTCGTCGAGCAGTAAGACTTTCGGCTCGACGGCCAGCGCCCGCGCCAACGCCACGCGCTGGCGCTGGCCTCCCGACAACTGGGACGGGTAGCGGTCCCCCAGGTAGTCGAGTTGCACGAGCGTCAGCAGTTCGTTTACGGTGCGCCGGATTTCGGCGTCGGCCGGGCGTACCGCGCGGTGTTTCACGCGCAGGCCGAAGGCAACGTTCTCGAACACGGACATGTGGCGGAAGAGCGCGTAATGCTGGAACACGAATCCGACGCGCCGGTCCGTGGCGTTGCGGGCGGTGGCGTCCTCGCCGTCGAAGTGCACGCGTCCCGTGTCCGGCGCTTCCAGGCCGGCGATGACGCGCAGCAGTGTGGTCTTTCCCGAGCCCGAGGGCCCGAGCAGGGCCAGCAGTTCTCCCGAGTGCACCGTCAGACTGACGTCCCGGAGCGCAGGATGTCGTCCGAACATCTTCGAAAGGTTTCGAACTTCAATGCTCACGTGCGCACCTGTGCGGCCTTACCGGACATGACGCTCGGCAACCGTCTCGATGACCAGCGTCACGAGCGCCAGACATGTCAGGATGGACGCAACGGCAAAGGCGGCCTGGAACCGGTACTCGTTGTACAGAATCTCCACGTGGAGCGGCAGTGTGTTGGTCACGCCACGGATGCGACCGGAGACCACCGAGACGGCGCCGAACTCTCCGAATACCCGCGCCGTGCACAGGATCACGCCGTAGACCACACCCCACTTGATGTTCGGCAGCGTCACACGAAAGAACGTCTGCCAGCCGTTGGCACCGAGGACCCGGGCGGCCTCCTCTTCGTGCGTGCCGCTCGCCTCCATGATCGGGATGACCTCGCGCGCGATGAACGGGAACGAGACGAAGACGCTGGCCAGAACGATGCCTGGCACGGCGAAGATGATCTGGATCTCCTGCTCTGCCAGCCAAGGCCCGAGAGACCCCTGTCTGCCTGCCAGGAGCACGAAGACCAACCCTGCAATGACCGGCGACACGGCAAACGGCAGGTCGATGAGCGTAATCAGGAAGGAGCGGCCGCGGAACCGGAACTTCGCAATTGCCCACCCGGCGCACAACCCGAACGCCAGATTGGCGGGCACTGCGATCGCGGCTGTCAGCAACGTCAACCGCAGCGCTGCCACGGCGTCCGGCTCGACGATGGCCGAAAAGTACGTGCCGAACCCGTTGACCAGCGCTTCGACGAACACTGCGATCAGCGGAACGGCCAGAAACAGCGTCAGGAACGCGAGCGCCAGACCAATCAGCATCCAGCGGACGACGCGCGGTTCGCCGAGCTGCCGTCGCCTCCAGGTGATGCCCGTCATCGCGTGTTCGGCCGACACCGCTGGCATCATGACGACACCCGTCGAGCCGTCCAGCCCTGCAGGAGATTGATGGTCAGCAGGAGGGCAAACGAGATCACGAGCATGACGAAGGCAACCGCCGTCGCGCCTGCATAGTCGAACTGCTCGAGCTTCGTCACGATCAGCAGCGGGGCAATCTCGGTGCGCATCGGCATGTTGCCGGAGATGAACACGACCGACCCGTACTCACCAATCGCTCGCGCAAAGCCGAGCGCCACGCCCGTGAGCCAGGCCGGCAACAAGTACGGCACGATGATCCGCTGGAGGACCTGCCACCGCCTCGCACCCAGGCTGGCCGCCGCTTCCTCGAGCTCGACGTCGAGCTCCTGGATGACCGGCTGAAGGGTCCGGATGACGAACGGCAGTCCGACGAAGATCAGGGCGATGGTGATGCCGGTCGGCGTAAACGCAACGAGAATGCCGTGGGCCGCGAGCGGCCGCCCGAGCCATCCGTTTGGCGCATAGAGCGTCGTCAGGGTGATTCCGGCAACAGCCGTGGGCAGCGCGAACGGGAGATCGACGATGGCGTCCAGGAATCGACGCCCGGGGAACTCGTACCGCACGAGCACCCACGCCACGACGAGCCCGAACACGCCGTTGACGCACGCCGCCCAGAACGACGCCGTGAACGTCACGCGGTACGACGCCATCACTCGGGGATCGATGATGGCCTGCCAGAAGGCCTCCCAACCCATGGACGCCGTCCGGAGCGGGAGGCCCGCCAGCGGGACGAGGACGACGAGCAGCAGGTAGCACAGCGTGAAGCCGAGCGTCACGCGAAAGCCAGGCAGCACGTGCGGGTTCCGGCAGGGCGTCGAACGAAGGGCTGCCACACTATCGACCCGGCCTGTACATCTGGTCGAACGTCCCGCCGTCAGCGAAGTGCGTGGCCTGAGCCGTCTGCCACCCGCCGAAGGCGTCGTCGATCGTGAACAACTGTACCTGTGCGAACCTCTCCGCGTACATGGCCGCAACCCGCTCGTCCCGTGGGCGATAGTAATGTTTCGCGGCCAGTTCCTGCCCTTCCGGCGAGTAGAGGAACTGGAGATACGCCGCTGCGACGGCGCGCGTGCCCCGTTTGTCGACGACCTGGTCCACGATGGCGACAGGCGGCTCAGCCAGAATGCTCACCGATGGGACTACGATCTCGACGCCGCCGCCCGTCTCAGCCAGTGCCAGGTACGCCTCGTTCTCCCAGGCCAACAGGACGTCGCCGATGCCGCGCTGGACGAACGTGTTGGTCGAACCGCGCGCGCCCGAGTCGAGTACCGGGACCTGCGCGAAGAGCTGCGCCACGAACTCGCGGGCCGACTCGTCGCTGTTGCCTGGCTGTCGGCGCGCGTACCCCCAGGCCGCCAGGTAGTTCCAGCGGGCGCCGCCGGACGTCTTGGGGTTGGGCGTGATGACGGAGACACCGGGCTTCACCAGGTCCTCCCAATCCCGTATGCCTTTTGGATTGCCTTCGCGGACCAGGAAGACGATCGTCGAGGTGTACGGTGCGCTGTTCTCGGGAAGCCGCTCCTGCCAGTCCGCGTCGATCAGCCCGGCTCGCGCGATGGCGTCGATGTCGTACGCCAGTGCCAGCGTCACCACGTCCGCCTGGAGGCCGTCGATGACCGACCGTGCCTGCGATCCGGACCCGCCGTGCGACTGCCGGACCGAGACAGCCTCGCCGGTTTCTTCACGCCACGTTCTGGCGAACGCGGCGTCGACCTCCTGATACAACTCGCGCGTGGGGTCATACGAGACGTTGAGCATCTCGAGGGCACTGCGGCCGGCCGATCCGTCGCCCGTGGCGATACCGCCGCAGCCGGCCACGCCCGCTGCGAGCACGATGCCGATGATGTGGTGTTGCATGTCAGTGACCTCGGAAGGCCCTTGGAGGCGCGCCCTGCCTTCAGGAACGGCACCTGCTCTCGGATCTACTTCGCCGAACCAAACGACGTACGAACGGTTACGCCGAACGTGCGGGGCTCACCAAGGAACCCGACATAGATTCCGGTGTTGCCTCCCACTGGATTCAGCATCTCGTAATAGTCCTTGTCGAGCAGGTTGCGAGCCCACACCGACACGGACCATCCGTTCGCTCTCCGGAAACCGACCCTGGCGTTCACGAGGCTGTACCCGTCGATCAGCAGATATCGCGACGGAGTCGGATTGGACGAGAAGGATGAGCGATAGCTCGTGTCGAATCCGCCAAAGATCTCCCTCCCCTGACCGATTGGGTGGCCATAGTCGCCGCCGAGCGAGAACGCCCACTTGGGGAGCCCGGCCAGGTTGGAGCCCGAGATGTCCACGAATGCCTGGCCGCCAGCGTCCTCGAGCGCGGCCGGCGCCTTGGTGAAGATGACGTTCCTGCCGTCTGCGTATGTCGCCGTTCCGTACAACGACAGCCTGTCGTTCACCCGTGCGCTCCCGTCCACCTCCACGCCCCGCACCCGCACCTTCTCGGCATTCGCGAGGTACCCACGGAGCGCGCTCGGATCGCCGCCGAAAACCGTCGTCTGGTAGTCTTTCACGTCGGTGTTGTAGGCACTGAAATTGACCGTCATACCAGGGCGCGGCGAGGTCTTCACTCCGATCTCGACGTGACGTTCGTCTTCGGGGCGGATCACCGCGGCGGATGGGTCGGGCAGGCCGGTGGCGGGAACGATGGGCAGGCCACCGCCAATGTTGAGGCCGACGGACTTGAAGGCTGTGGCGTAGGTCGCGTAGGCATTGACGCCGCTCGTGACGCGATAGCTGGTCGTCAACTGGCCCGACACGTTGGTATCATCGATATCCGCGGTGTAGGCAGCAGGGCTGTAGACGCTGCGTTGGACGGCCACGAGCGCGGGATTGTCCGTCTGGAGGCCACCATAGATCTGCTGGTCGTAGAGCCCCTCCTTCCTGTCGTAGTTGAGCCGAAGCCCTGGGAGGAGTCGCAGGCGATCGGTGACCGCCCATTGAGCCTGGCCGAAGACTGCCGCGCTGGTATTCTTGAAGTCGACGTACGCCACTTGTCCATAGCCTTCGAGCAGCCCAGGCGTTGACGCGTTGGCGCTCGGCGCGAGGTTCCAGCGTGCCGCCGCCGGACCGCTTTCGAGTGTGATGGTGGTTTCGAGTGTCTGCTGGAACCCGAAGACGCCAACCACGTAGTCCAACCGGGGAGAGACCTCTCCCGCATAGCGAACCTCCTGCGTCCACTGCTGCTGGAGCGAAGGCGCCTGGGAGAGGGTGGTCACGGAGAGGCCTGTGAAATCCCGATCGTTCGAGGGGCCCCACAACCAGGAACGCCAGGAGGCAATCGCGGTCAGCTGGCCCTGCCCAAGCTTCCAGTCGGCTGACAGCGACGCACCGCCATAGTCCTGATCGGACCTCCAGGGTGTATCGGTGTCGATCAGCCGATCGAAGGGGTTCGTGCTCGGGAGCGCATAGCCGAGATCGGCGGCAATCTGCGGGAACTGCCGATCCGGGGCACGCAGCGTCGGCGCGACGCCAGCGACGACCGGCGCGTAGCCGTTCGGGCGCTGTCGTGTGTAGTCTCCGGCCACCGTGATCACGACCGTCTCCGACGGCAGGAACCGCACCTGCCCTCGAACCCCCTTGTTGTCGAGCGTGTTCACATCCTCCTCGGTCCGGACGTTGTACAGCGTCCCGTCACGCCCGGTCAGCGAGAACGAGAGCCGCCCGGCGACCTTCTCGCCAAGTGGCCCCGAGACCGAGCCCTTGAACTGAAGGAAATTGAGATTGCCGTAACTGAGCTCGAAGTCGCCTTCTCTCGTGGAGAAGTTCGGCGCGCGGGTCGTGACGTTGAGGGCGCCCGCGGTCGTGTTCTTTCCGAACAGCGTGCCCTGCGGCCCCCGCAGCACCTCGAGTCGCTCCACGTCGACGAAGTCGAACGTCGCGGCTGCGGGACGCGAATGGAAGACACCATCCACGTACATGCCGACGCCTATTTCGATGCCGTCGTTGGCAAGGCCGAACGGCAGGCCCAACCCTCGGATGTTCAGAAAGGAGTTGCGGGGGTTCGTCGTGTAGAACTGGACGGTGGGCGCCATCTGCTGCAGGCGGTTCACGTTGAAGGCACCCGCGTTCTCGATCTGGCGACCACTCAGCACGGCCAGCGGGATCGGCACCTCCTGCGCAATCTCCTCGACGCGCCGCGCGGTCACCACGACCGACTCAGACAAGCGGGAGAGACTCAGCGTGACATCGATTGAGACCGAGTGACCGTCACCGAGATCGGTCTGACGTACAACCGGATCGAATCCATCCAATTGGACCTCGATGAGATAACGCCCCGGCTCGAGCGCACTCGTCCGAAACGTGCCCTGCCCGTCGCTCACGGCCTCGACAGCGGCGTTCGTACCTTCACGGACGATGCGAATCGTGGCACCCGGTACGGCGGCACCTGACGAATCCCTGACAACCAGGACGAGATCCGCGGTGCCGTTCTGCGCCCCTACCAGGGTGGGCAGCAGAGTGATGACCAAGGACAGAAGACTGACGCGTACACCGTAAGACATCGGGACTCCTCCGCGGGCGGGCCGAAGTTGCCGCTGGCCTGCCCAAACGTGCCGCTGACCGGCACAGGGCAATCGGACCTTCGTTGAGTGAACGGTCAGCCGAACGGCTCGAAAGAAGGAGGGGCGTTGAGACCGAATTCCCTCATCTGCCGGCCGTCGGCTACGGACACGCGCAGCGACACGATGCGCGTGTACAGGCCCGACACCGCCGCGGCAGAAAGGACATCTCCAACCGGCGGAGCAAGGTTCGCTCCACACGTGAAACGGGGGCCGGACACAACCAGCGTGCGTGGGTCGATCCGATAACAGTCTTATATTCTAGTTTTCCAGTTTATATATATGGCTATTTCAATGATATGTCACTGAACATGACCTGCCGCGCCACTGGCCGAGACCCTCGAGCGCTGATCGCCGGGGAACGTGGCGGCAACCGATCGTGCGCAGTGAGACGAGCGCGTGTGCGCGGCCGTGGTGTACGCGTCCGAGCGACCACCGCGATCGGCAGTGTTTCGGCACGCGGGGCGACGTGCAGCCAAGACCCCGCCGCGCGTTCTTCAGCCCGGGGAGGGGCACCGGAGCCTGCGGCCTCTCCGGCGGTAGTCGTTCAGGATGGAGTCAGGACCGCATTAGGAGATGCAGGAGGGTGCCGGCGGCCGTAGTTGCCGCCAATGTCTGCAGCATGCCGAGGCGCAGGCCAAACAGGCAGAGGAAAGCACCGGCGGTCAGCAGGGCCGCGCCGACGTCCAGTGAGTGCCAGACCGGCATCGGTATGGCGCCGCCGAGCACGTCGAGGCGCCCTACCTCCGCGAACACGACGTGGAGACCGAACCAGACCGCCAGGTTCATGACGACGCCAACAATTGCGGCAGTAATCGATGCCAGGGCGCCCTGCGCCCAGCGATTGCCGCGCAGCGACTCAACGTACGGCGCGCCGAGGAAGATCCAGACGAAGCACGGGACGAATGTGACCCAGGTTGCGAGGACCGACGCGAGCAGTGCCGCCTGATACGGACCCATGGCACCAGGGTCGCGAAATGCCGCCAGGAAGGCCACGAACTGGACGACCTGGATCAGCGGACCCGGCGTCGTCTCGGCCATGCCGAGACCATCGAGCATCTCTCCCGGCTGTAACCAGCCGTATCGTTCCACACCCTGCTGGGCCACGTACGACAGCACGGCGTACGCGCCTCCGAATGTCACCACTGCCATCGTGCTGAAGAAGGTGGCCACCTGGCTGAACACGTGCTCGCGGCCGAGAGCGACGATGAGCACGAACGTGGGTGCGAGCCACAGGCTCAGGCCGATGCCCAACACTCGCAGGGCCTTCCACAGTGACGGACGCGTGTGCCGCGATCCCCGCTGCGCCACGTCGTCTGCAATGCCCTCGTCGTCCCGTTGCAACTCGTCCGCACGACCAGCAGGCGTTCTCCATCTACTTCGCAGCAGCCCGAGCAGCGCGGCAGACACGATGACCAGTGGGAACGGCACCTGGAACACGAACAGCGCAACGAAAGCGCCTCCGGCCAGCGCGTAGTGCAGCCGTCCCGCCAACGCGCGCCGGCCGATGCGGATCACCGCTTCGGCGACGATGGCGAGCACGGCTGCTTTGACCCCGAAGAAGATCGCCTGCACAGCCAGCACGTGCCGAAACGCCACGTACAGAAGGCTGAGGCCGAGGATGCTCAGAAAGCCGGGAAGGACGAACAGGGTGCCGGCCACGAGGCCGCCGGTCGTCCGATGGAGGAGCCAGCCGATGTAAGTGGCGAGCTGCTGTGCCTCCGGGCCGGGCAGGAGCATGCAGTAGTTCAGCGCATGGAGGAAGCGCCGTTCGCCGATCCAGCGCTTCTCCTCGACCAGAATGCGGTGCATCACGGCAATCTGGCCGGCCGGTCCACCGAAGCTGAGTGAAGCCACGCGTATCCAGACGCGGAGGGCCTCACCGAAGGTGACCTCCGGCGTTGTCCGCGTCACGATGCCACCGTGATGCGCCGTGTCGTCTCGTCCACGATTTCCATGGTCACGCGGTGCGCCCCAGGCAACGCGTATGTCAGCCGGTCCGGCCATTCGATGGCGAGGACGCCGTCGGACGCTCCCAGCTCTTCCAGCCCGAGCTCGCCAGCCCCCGCACGGGCCAGTCGGTAGAGATCTGCGTGATAGAGCGTCAGCCGACCACCACGGTATTCGTGAATCAGCGTGAACGTCGGGCTGCTCACCTCCTCGGGATCGACGCCCAGGCCTTCGGCCAGTCCGCGCACGAACGTCGTCTTGCCCGCCCCCAGCCCACCGGTCAGGAGCAGTGCGTCCCCCGGCTGCAATCGAGCCGCGAGATGACGTGCGATGGCCATAGTCTCGTCTTCCGAGTGGGTGGTGTGAGAGGACACGTTACTGCAGGCTCATTGGTCGCGCGTGTTCGACACCAGTGCCCCGCGCCTCCGGCATGCGGCGTCAGTTGGAAAGCAAAGGCAGAGCGCGCGTCGAGCTCGTTTCGCTCGATCGACCAGCAAGACGAGTCACCGCCTCGCCAAGCTGATCGAGCAAATCCGTTGCCGTCATGGCCACTTGCCCCTTGCTAGTTTCTGCCAGGTCGCCGGCGGATCCGTGCAGGAACACAGCCAATCGGCACGCCGCCTCAGCGTCGAGCGACTGCCCGACCCAGGCGGCAATCATGCCCGTGAGCACGTCGCCCGTCCCGCCGGTCGCCATGCCCGGGTTTCCAGTGGTGTTGATGGAGACCCGGCCGCTGGGCGCGGCGATAACGGTCTTGTGTCCCTTGAGCACGACATGAACACGATGAGTGACCGCGAAGTCCCTGGCGATCTCTATCCGATTGGCTTGAACCTCCTGAATCGACATGCCGGTCAGACGAGCCATTTCACCAGGGTGCGGCGTGATGATCACCTCGCGGCCCTCACGGCCTGTCAGGCGACCCGGGTCGTCGGCGAGCACCGTAATCGCATCGGCGTCGAGGACCAGCGGGACGGTGGCATCGTCGAGCAATGCGCCGACGAACTCCTTCGTCTCCGCTGATCGTCCAATCCCGGGACCGCAGGCAATCACGTCGTGGGTCAGCGCCAGCACGTGCTGGACACCGGCCCCCGCGAGCGTTCCCTCGGGCGTCTCGGGCAGCGGTTCGGTCATGAACTCAGGTGCCAGCCCAGCGACGATCGGCAGGCACGATGCCGGCGTCGCCACTGTCACCAAACCCGCACCGGACCGAAGTGCCGCCATCGCGGCCAGGTGCGCGGCGCCGGTCTTGCCGCGGGACCCGGCTACGACCGTGACACGGCCGAAGTCCCCCTTGTGTGCGTCCGCGGCGCGGACGGTAACCAGTCGTTCGACCTGTTCCTCCGTCACCAACTCGATTCGGGGGCCGTCGAGCCCATCAATCACCTGGGGTGGGATGCCGATATCCGCGACCACCACGTCCCCGGCAAATCCCTCTCCCGGCGGGAGCACGAGCGACAGCTTCGGCGCCGCAATCGCGACCGTCATCGACGCATCGATGCAGTCGCCGAGACGCTGCGGCGTATCCGCAGACAGCCCGCTGGGCAGATCGATGGCCACGACCGGAATACCCGACTGATTGACATCGGCAACCACCGTCTCCATCATGCCGCGAAGGCCGGCGCGCAACCCCGTGCCGAAGATGGCGTCCACCATGAGCGCGCACTTCGAGATCTCCGAGAAATGGAGCTCCCACTCCTGCTCGTCGTTCACCTCCACGACGGCAATACCAAGGCGGCCGAGAATATCGAGATTGATGCGGGCGTCTCCGCGCACTTCGTCCAGAGGCCCGATCACGAACACGGACGCGTCGAACCCGTGGTGCCGCAACGTTCGAGCCACGACGAAGCCGTCGCCGCCATTGTTGCCGCGGCCGCACAGCACGGCGATGCCGCCAGGGAGGCGATCCTCGAAGGCCGTCTCGATGGCCGCGACGACCTGCCGCCCGGCGTTCTCCATCAGTACGAGCGAGGGGATCCCAATCTCTTCGATGGTGAAACGGTCGGCCTCGCGCATCTGCGCGGCATTGAGGATTCGCATCGGTCGGACTGCACGCGCGTGACACGCGTGCGCGGTCCCGCGCAACGCCGGAACACGAGATCCGGGTTACACAAGGCCCAGCGGCGGGCTGGCTCGCTTGCGCCGAGTGTACTACAGGGGCTACGCTGGGTCAGCGACACAGCTCGAGCCAGCACTCTCCTGTCGGCCCGATCCATGCCAGCCACTGTCAACGTCAACGGTCGCGTCACGGGCGAACAGGACGCAGTCATCTCGGTCTTCGATCACGGATTCCTGTACGGCGAAGGGATCTACGAGACGATGCGCACCTACAATGGGCGCATCTTCCTCTACGACCGTCACATGCGGCGGCTCCGCAACTCCGCGCGTCTCATCGCGCTCGACGTGCCGCTCTCGAGCGAAGAACTGGCCGAACGGATTCATTCCACGATCGCAGCAGCGAATCTCGGAGGCGCAGAAGCGTATATCCGGCTCCTCGTCACCCGAGGCGTCGGGGACCTCACGTACGACCTTTTCGCGACGCCCTCTCCATCTATCGTCATCATCGTCAAGACGCACGTCGACCTGCCGCAGGCGGTCTACGAGCGCGGAGTCCGCGTCGTGATCGTCGACGTCATCCGCAATCACCCCGGATCCGTGAATCCCATGATCAAGAGCAACAATCTCATGAACAGCGCGCTGGCCATGCAGGAGGCCCTGCGCCGCGGCGCCTTCGAGGGCGTGATGCGAAACTTCCGCGGTGAACTCTCCGAGTGCACGACGGCCAATCTGTTCGTGGTCAGGGACGGCACGGTGTTGACGCCGCCGCTCGCGGCAGGGCTGCTTCCTGGGACCAGACGCGAATTCCTCTTCGATCTCGGACGGGATCTCGGCGTGCCGGTGCGTGAAGCGACGCTTCGGGATGACGATCTCTTCGAGTCGGACGAGGCGTTTCTCAGTGCCACCACCCGGGAACTGGTGCCGATCGTGCGCGTGGACGACCGCACGGTCGGCTCGGGCACGCCAGGGCCGGTGACGATGAGCCTTCTCGCCGCGTTCCGCGGACGGGCGCACGCGTCGTAAGTGCGTCACCAGCCGAGACCGCCGGCGGGTTCCGTCACTGATCTGCGCGGTACTCCTCGACGACAGCACTTCGTCTGCATGTGAAACGGTCGCGCCGTGCCGACCACGAACTCCGCCGTCGATCCCCGCCTCGACGCGGAGCGACCGGGCGTCGAAGTGCCGTGCTCGCGGGCAGGCCCGTCCAGATTCCTGTTGCTCGTGTCGGTGCTGCGCACCGACCGTTCGGCGAGGATGGCCGGCGTTCCCGGCGGGTCCGTGACAGCGACTCACCGTACCGTGATATATTCCTGTTTCACAGTCTCTAAAACGCTGTTATTCAAGATAATGTCACGGAATCGCACAGGACGGTCCACCACGGCCGTTCCCGAACACCTGATCTCAGGCGAGCCGCGCAGCGGCGAGGAGCGGCTCATCGGCGCCGACACTGGTCTGGCGGCGGTCATGGCCCGGGCGCAACTGGTGTCCAGGAGCGCGGCACCCGTCCTGCTGTTCGGAGAGACCGGAACCGGCAAGGAGATCGTGGCCCGCGCAATCCACGAGCATTCCCCGTATCGGACCGGGCCTTTTCGACGCGTGAACTGTGGCGCCATCCCGTCCGAGTTGATCGACTCCGAGCTCTTCGGTCACGAGGCGGGCGCGTTCACCGGCGCCGTGACGCGCCGCAAGGGGTGGTTCGAACAGGCCAACGACGGCACCCTCTTTCTCGATGAAATCGGTGAGCTGGCGCCGGCCGCGCAAGTGCGGCTGCTGCGCGTGGTGCAGGACGGCGAAGTGGTTCGTGTCGGCGGCGAGCGGCCGATCCGTGTCGATGTCCGAATCGTGGCCGCGACCCATCGGGATCTCCCGGCGATGGTCGAATCCCAGACCTTCCGCGAAGACCTTTATTACCGTTTGTCGGTGTTTCCAATCGTGATTCCGCCGCTTCGCGATCGACCCGCTGATATCCGCGCCTTCGCGGAGTACTTCGCCGAGCGTGCGGCGAACCGATTCGGGTTGCGCGTCGTGCCGGTCTCCGACGAAGACGTGGCCGTGCTGGCGGAATACCGCTGGCCCGGCAACGTGCGTGAGATGGCGGCCGTGATGGACCGTGCCGTCCTGATCGGACAAGGACGCGAGTTGAGCGTCAAGGCGGCACTCGGTCAGCGCACGCGCCCCGCGGCTCCCGTGGCACCCGCCGCCGCCGGAATTGCCCAGTCAGCGACGATCGAACCCCTCGAGGTGGCCATGCGGCGGCACATCGAGGCGGCGCTCCGCGTGACGTACGGTCGCGTGGAAGGCCCGCATGGTGCCGCGCGACTGCTCCAAATCAATCCGCACACGCTCCGCGCGCGGATGCGCAAACTGAGTATCGACCGCCGGCGATTCCGATCGCCGTAATCCCGTGCACGTCTCGGCGTGTCAGTCCCGCGTGCGAGGTCTGAATCCACCACCTTTCACGCGGTCAGCGTCCAGCAGGTCGATCCGATCGGCGGCGTCAGTTGAGCCCGTGCGCTCTCTCGCGGCGCTCACGTCCGACATGTCCTCAGAACAGCACGCGCGTCTTCATGTAGAACGTGCGTCCGGGTTGCGGATAGCCCCAGGCGAGCTCGTAGTGGTCGTCGAACAGGTTCTTGAAGCCGAGGCTCAGCTCGAGGTTGCGTGCCACCGCGTAGGTCGTGTCGAGATTCAGCAATGCGTGAGCGCCCGTCCTGACGTACGGACATGCCGGCAGCGGCACCGTGTTCACGGCACCGTGTTCACGTCGCTCCAGCGATCGTCCGCGAGCTCCAGGTTCGGCGTCAGACGCAGTGATGACGCCGGTGCCAGGTGGCGTAGAGAAAGACCCTGTTCGAGGGGACACCGGTGGAACGAAGGTTCGGCTGCAATGCATCTGTGATCGTGCGATGCATGTACGTATAGTTCCCGCCCACGCGCAGCGCATGGGAGACGGGTGACTCGACCGATAGCTCGATGCCCGCAAAGTTCCCGTCGCCGACGTTCTGGGTCTGCGTGGTCGTATCCGGCAGGACGACTGTCTGGATCGGTCCCGCACACGGCCGTAAAAGACGGCTGCCGCCACCCGGACATCCCCGGCGGTATCGAGCTTCCATCCCAGCTCGACGTTGGTGGGGCGGCACGCCCCGAGCGGCGAGTGGCACGCGAGCGTGTCCGACCGCGCACCACGCGATTCGGCACGGCCACGCCGAATCCGGATCTCGGTGCGGGCGCTTCCACAGTCCGTACGACGATCACGCCTACGGGACCTCGGTGGAATTTGGCACGACGCCCGTCGCCGTAAACACGCTCAAGGCGGCCTTTCACTATCGAGCGGACGTGCACACCGAGCAGCAGTTCAGCCGCCCCACGCATCCCACGTTGAGCAGTACCGATCCCCTGCAGGAGCAGGCGCAGTACTCGTGGTCCGTGGCCATCGAGGACACCGTTCGCCTCACGCCGGCGGTGGATGTCGTCGGGGGCATCAGTTACGACCGGTACCAGATCACCCGGGCGGAGGAGTTCAACGCCGCACGCGGGCTCTTCGAGTATCCCAGAGGCGGATCGGACGCGTTCAATTGGCAGGCGGCGACCCTGCAGCCGACTGCGTCGAGTACGTCCCGTCGTCGAAGGCGTCGAGCGCGTTCGAGAAGGTGTTGTAATACGCCCTGGCCTCTTCAGGTACGACGTGGGGCTCAATTGCGTGCTCGTCACGAGCGCGGTGGTTTGCACGTTCCACCACGGCCAGCGCCAGTAGCTGTTGGGGGGCACCGGTGGGTTGTTGTACACGTTCAGCGGCGCGCCCTTCTCGCCCGACTGTGTCGTGTAGTTCAGCGCGTACTCGTTCGTGGCGTTCGGCGTGTAACCGACCTTCACGTTGACGCGCCAGTCCCGGGTATCGGAGCCGACGCGTTTCCCGGCGCCCTGGAGCGAGTCCGACGACGGCTGATAACGGCTGGAGAGCGACCACGACTCGCGGTCCGACAGCGCAAGGCCGCCCTGGACGTAGTAGCGCGGCCGTCGCGATCCGACCATGGCGTACGCGTTCCAGCCCTCGATGCCCCGGCCGCCGGCCGAGAGCCCACCCTCCGCCTCGAAGGGCGCACTCGGCTTCATCGTGACGAGGTTGATGGCGCCACCCATGGCGCCAGGACCGTCGAGGACCGACGCGTAGCCCTTCTGGATCTGGATCGCGGCGATGTCGGCCGTCAGGAACCGGCTGAAGTCGAGGCGGTTGTCGGCAGGCAGATAGATCCGCACGCCATCGATCATCAGCGGCACCTGCCACCGTCCGAACCCGCGGACGAAGATGTCGGACTCGTTCCGCCGCCCGTTCGCGTCGAACGTATCGAACGTACTGACCACGCCTGGTGCGAGATTGACTGCCTGGTCGAGGCTGTTCTTCTCGAACGTGCGGACCGCGTCCTGCCTGATGACGGTGCCACCGATGCCGGGACTGCCGGGCTCCTGGCCCAGCACGTACACGATCTCTCCCAGGCGAAACACGCCATCGTCGGTAGACGGCGTCTGCGCCGGAGGCGCTGGTGTCTGTGCAGCACCGGTCGTGGCGTCCTGGGCCGCGAGTGGCGCAGGCGCGGCAGCACAGAGAACGCCGTACGTGGCAAGTCCGCGAACAACGACGCGGGCGCGAAGCGCGGCATCCACGGCGGTCATGCGACCTTCCGCACGTCGCCGGTGTGAGCAGAGTCGCACCCGGGCACATCGGCGAGCCACTGCCGGTAGGTTGACGATTGCAGGACGGCCAGCAGTGCCCGCACACGCAGATCGTCGAGTTGTGCCTCGGCGACGCAGAGCTCGTACGCTTCCTGCTGCAGCGGGATGAACCCGAGTTGCGCGTCCGCGGCGGCAGGCCGGACGCACAGGCCGGCTTCCGCCCAACCGCTCGACACCGTGGCAGCGACGGCGCGATGGTCGCCGACGACGTGGTCGTATCCGTGCGGTCGGCGTCGCGCGGCAAGCAGGGAGTCGAACACGCGCCGGGCCGCCGATCCCTCTTCCCGGTTGACCCAGCGCACGCCAGCGCGCAACAGCGCGCGTGGTGTCCGTTCACGTCGCTGCGGCCACACGGCAATGCCGGCGTCCCATCGAAGCTGATGGACCAAGCGGTATCCAGACCCCAGTGTCGTCCGCACGACGTCTGCATTGGTGTTGTGACCGTCGGTATCGGTGTAGTGCACTCCCGCCACATGCACCACGCCTCGTCGCAAGAGCTCGAGCGCGCGGGCGCTGGAACGGAGCAACGGCAGAACACGGATCCCGTGCGACGCCGCGAGTTCGCGGACGAGGAGTCCTACGAGCGGATCGCATCCGGCGACGACGAGCGTCCGCTCCGGAGCCGCTGGCTGGGATTCGAGCAGCTGCAGCGTGCGGTGGTCCGCGCGGCCGTCGTGCGGAATGGCCCCGGCCGCCGTAGGTTCCACTGGAAACAGCAGGCGTCGGCCGCCGACGGACGCCTGCCAGACTCGGGGATCGGCGCCCGCCGGAGGCCAGGCCCAGTCCGGATGGGTCTGCTCGCCGGCACCACTGAAGACGACTTCCACGGGTTCTCCAAGCGCCGCCGCCACCTGCAACGCGACAGCGACCGACGGCACGAGGCGGCCGGTCTCGATGGCGCTGATTTCGGCGCGCGACGCCCCGGAGCGGCCGGCCAGGTCAGCCTGGGTCCATCCGTGGCGTTGGCGCAGTTGCGTCAGGTAAGAAAATTGAGACATGATCCTGTCTAGAATGCGACAGGATAGTAGCACGTACGCTCTCAAGTGCGCTTTGATAAGCGTGATCTTGATTGGATGGGCATCCTCGGCGCTCGCGCAGCGAGCGCCGATCGTCGCGGCCGCCTCGGACTTGAACTTTGCCCTTACGGAGATTGCCAATCAGTTCGCGCGCGAGCAGGGCGATCGCGTGGAGCTCGTGTTCGGCTCCTCCGGAATGCTCACGCGCCAGATGCGCGACGGCGCACCCTTCGAGCTGTTCATGTCGGCCGACGAGGAGTTCGTTGACGACCTGGCCACGGCCGGCCTCACCCGCGATCGGGGCACCCTCTACGGAATCGGTCGGATTGTCCTCTTCGCGCCGACAGGGTCGCCGCTCGTCCCCAGTGAGGGTTTCGACGGGCTGGCACGACTGCTCGCGACCGGTCGCGTCACGCGGTTCGCCATTGCCAATCCGGAGCATGCGCCGTACGGCCGGGCCGCCGAGGCGGCGCTGCGGAAGCGCGGCCTGTGGAACGACCTGCAGTCGCGACTCGTGCTCGGCGACAACGTCTCGCAGGCTGCTCAATTCGCCACGACGGGGAATGCCCTCGGCGGCATCATTGCGTATTCGCTCGCGCTCGCACCGAACGTCCAGCGCCGCGGATCGTTTGCGCTCATTCCCGACACCGAGCACCCACCACTCCGGCAACGCATGGTGCTGCTCGATCGGGCTGGACCGGTTGCCGAGCGGTTCTACCGCCACCTGCAGGAGCCGGCGGCGCGCGCGATCCTGGAGCGCTACGGGTTTACGCTCCCCCGGTAGCATGGACTGGTCCGCGCTCCGTGTCTCGCTGCTCCTCGGGCTGGCCACCATCATCGTGTTGCTGCCGGCTGGCGTATGGGCCGGCCACCGTCTGGCCACCCGCGTGTTTCGCGCGAAGGCGCTCGTCGAAGCGCTCGTCGCGGTTCCACTCATCCTGCCCCCGACGGTTCTCGGGTTCTACCTGCTCGTCACCTTCAGTGTCCGCTCGCCGCTCGGTGCCGCGTTCGAGCGGGTGATGGGCCAGACACTCGCGTTCTCGTTTCCCGGTCTGGTCCTGGCCTCGGTCATCGCGAATATTCCTTTCGTCGTCCAGCCCATTCAGCGGGCGTTCGAGTCCGTTCCCCTCGACGTGCGAGAGGCCGCCGCCTGTTGTGGCTTGACGCCGTGGCAACGATTCCTGCGCATCGAGCTGCCGCTCGCGTGGCCGGGCATCCTGACGGCGGCCATCCTGGCGTTTGCGCACACCCTCGGGGAGTTCGGCGTCGTGCTGATGGTAGGCGGGAACCTGCCCGGCGAGACGCGGACCCTCAGCATCGCTATCTACGACCGCATGCAGGCGTTCGACGATCGCGGCGCCGGCCTCATGGCGGCCACGCTCCTGGCCATCGCCGTGGCCGCGCTCGCCGTCACGACCATGCTGGGTCGGCGAGTAGGGCGCCGTGCCTGAGCGGGCCGGGCGTCCTGCGATTCGTGCTCGGCGGGGTCGGCTGTGGGGATGTGCGTGCCGGAATGACGAGAGTGGGGTCGCGCACGTAGGCATCGCGGAAAGTGCGCCGTCGCATGCGCTCATCGGATGGCTGCATTTTTTGGAGGTGCTGGGCACGCGCCGAGATGGTGCGAGGACGACGCCCGAATGACCCAATCCGTAGAGACGTTGGAGAGTGTGTCCACACATCGGCGCGACTGGCTCCTGGCGACCCTTGCCGGCGCTGCTATTGCTGTCCTTGGCGGATTGATCGGGCTCGGCGGCGCCGAGTTTCGCTTGCCGTACTGATCGGTCTCTTCGGCATCGCTGCCCGGCGCGCGGTGCCCCTGAATCTGCTCATCAGCCTCGTCACGGTGGCAACCGCACTCACGACCAGAGTCCTGCACGGAGGCATAGTGCCCGTCTGGGACTGGCGCGTGCCCATCGTCGCGTTGACCGTCGGCGGAATTGTCGGCGCCCGGCTGGGTGTCCGCGTGGCGGGCCGGCTGCACGACGCCACGCTCGAGCGCCTGATCGCGGGACTGCTCATCGGCATCGCCGTGCTGCTCGGCACCGAAGCGGCCGCCGGAGACACGCTCATCGGTCCGTTGGCGACGGGCGACTGGGCTGGGGTCACACTGGGCTTACGCTGGGACTTGCGATAGGAGTCGTCAGCAGCCTGCTGGGCGTTGCAGGTGGGGAACTGCTGATCCCGACGTTCGTCTTCGTCTTCGGCGCCGACATCGGGACGGCGGGCACCGCGAGTCTCCTCGTCAGCCTGCCAACCGTGGCCGTCGGAGTCCTCCGCTACCGAACTGTCGGGGGATATTCATCGCACCATTCCGTCCGTCGCATCGGTCTGCCGATGGCCCTCGGCTCCATCGCCGGCGCAACGCTGGGCTCCAGACTCGTCTGGTGGGTCGATGCGCGGGTGCTGAAAGCAATCCTCGCCGCCGTCCTCGCCGTGTCCGCCATCCGCATGTGGCGGAAGCTGTCGTGAGCCCGCCCGACGAGAAACTCGGTAGTCTCTTCTGTGAGCACCGCCTCTTATCGACGCCGGCGTCGCACCGTCGGCCCCGCTTCCCGTACTCGCCGCGAGACTACCCGAGCCACTTCCCTCGCGGCTGCCTTCATGTCCTCGTGAGCCCAGAAACGCATCACAACCCACCCCGCCGCACGAAGACGATTGTCGGTGTCGCCAATGCCGGCGAACAAGCCTATGACACTAAGACTTTCGCCTTTACTACGATCCATGGCGTGGAAGATACCACATGTTGTGTTGGCTGGAGTGTAGACCTCGAGCGGTACCACTGGCAACCGCCCCAAGACGAAGGATCGAACGGCGCGACTCGGCCCTTGGCTGGCGTCGGTGCGCTCGAGCCACATGCGACGATGGGGTCCGCGTTAGCGGTTAGCTCACGTGGATGGGTCCACCAGGGGGCACGAACAGAACAGATGACGGTCCCCGTACGCATTGTCGATGCGTCCAACGCTTGGCCAGTACTTGTTCCTCCGGACGAACGGGGCAGGAAACGCCGCCTGCTCGCGTGAGTAGGGATGGGTCCAGTCGGACACGGCTAGGGCCGCCGCGGTGTGAGGGGCGTTCTTGAGCACGTTGTCTTTCGGGTCTGCCCTGCCCCCAATCACGTCCTCGATCTCCCGTCGAATCTGAACCATCGCGTCACAGAACCGGTCCAGCTCGCCCTGGTCTTCGCTCTCGGTCGGCTCCACCATCATCGTGCCGGCTACGGGAAACGACACAGTGGGGGCGTGAAAGCCGTAGTCGATCAGCCGCTTGGCCACGTCCATCTCGTCAATCCCGTGCGCCCTGAAGCCGCGGAGATCGAAGATGAGCTCGTGTGCGACACGGCCGTTGGCCCGTGTGAACAGCACCGGATAATGGCGCTCCAATCGTGCCTTGATGTAGTTCGCGCTCAGAATCGCATGCCGCGTCGCGCTCGTGAGCCCGTCGGCACCGAGCAGACGGATGTAGGCATGTGAGATCAGCAGGATGCTCGCACTGCCCCAGGGCGCCGCCGAGACGGCGTGAATGGCCCGATTGCCGCCGGTTCGAACGAGCGGATGTCCGGGAAGGTAGGGCGCCAGATGCGCGGCCACGCCAATCGGGCCCATTCCCGGCCCGCCGCCTCCGTGCGGGATGGCAAACGTCTTGTGCAGGTTCAGGTGGCAGACGTCGGCACCAATGGATGCCGGGCTCGTCAATCCCACCTGCGCGTTCATATTCGCGCCGTCCATGTAGACCTGGCCCCCGTGCTCGTGCACGACGGCACAGATCTCGACGATCTCGTCCTCGAACACGCCGTGTGTCGAAGGGTAGGTAATCATCAGGCACGACAGCCGGTCACGATGCTCCTGGGTGCGCAGCCGCAGGTCCCGAAGATCGACGTTGCCGTTCGGCGCGGTGGCGATCACCACGACGCGCATACCGGCCATGGCGGCGCTGGCCGGGTTCGTGCCGTGCGCCGACGCTGGGATGAGCACCACGTCCCGGTGCCCGTCACCACGGTCGCGATGATACGCGCGGATGACCGTCAGACCGGTGAACTCACCCTGAGCACCCGAGTTCGGCTGGAGCGACACTGCGGCAAACCCGGTAATCGCGCACAGGTCTCGTTCGAGCTCCCGGATCACCTGCGCGTACCCCTCGGCCTGATCCGCGGGGACGAACGGATGCAGCCGGCCGAACGGCTCCCAGGTCACGGGTCGCATCTCGGTGGCCGCGTTGAGCTTCATCGTGCAGGATCCGAGCGGCATCATGGACGTATCCAGACCCACGTCCTTGCGCTCGAGACGACGGATGTACCGCATCATCTGCGTCTCGGACCGGTGCTCGTTGAACACCGGGTGGGTCAGGAACCGGCTCGTCCGGCGCAACGGCACCTCCAGGCTCGCCACGTCCACCCGTGGGTGCCCGTCCGGGATCTCGAGACGTCCGGCAGGCAGGTCGATGACCGCCCCGCTCGTGGTCGGCTTGCCAAGGGCAGCGGCAAACACGTTCACGATATCGGTCAGGTCCGCGGGAGTCACCGTTTCGTTCAGCGCGATGCCGACCGTCCGATCGTCGATGTAGCGAAAGTTGATGCGCTTTTCGAGCGCCTGCTGCTGCACCTGGTCGAGACCCGACGGCACGTCCACACAGAGCGTGTCGAAGTACTGGCGATTCCTCTGCGTCAGTCCAAGGACGTTCTGCAGCGTCTGGTCCAGCGCTCGTGCGAGAAGATGCACGCGGGCGGCAATGGCCTGGAGCCCATCCGGCCCGTGGTACACCGCGTACATGGCCGCCATGTTCGCCAGCAGCGCCTGCGCGGTGCAGATGTTCGACGTCGCCTTCTCCCGGCGGATGTGCTGCTCGCGGGTTGCCAGCGCCATCCGATACGCCGTTTGTCCGTGTGCGTCCACGGACACGCCGATGATGCGCCCGGGCATCTGCCGGACGAACTGCGTTCGTGTGGCGAAGAACGCGGCGTGGGGCCCTCCGTACCCGAGGGGTACTCCGAAACGCTGCGAGTTGCCGAACACGACGTCCGCGCCCATCTCTCCCGGCGGCACGACAAGCGCGAGCGCCAAAAGGTCGGCTCCCACTGCCACGAGCGCACCGGTCTCGTGCGCACGGGTGATGAAGGGTTCCAGGTCCCGAAGCTCACCGCGCTCGTCCGGGTACTGCAGTAGCGTCCCGAACACCTCGGGCCCGAGCTCCATGGTCTCCATCTCGCCAACGCGCAGCTCCAGCCCCAGCGGTTCCGCACGCGCACGAACCACCTCGACGGTCTGCGGCAGACAGCGGTTGCTGACGAGAAAGACACGCCGGTCGGCGCCGTCGCGATCGCGCGTCTGCAGGCGGTGCAAAAAGGTCATCGCCTCGGCGGCTGCGGTGGCCTCGTCCAGCAGCGAGGCGTTGGCAACGCCCATCCCCGTCAGGTCCGCCACCATTGTCTGAAAGTTGAGAAGGGACTCGAGCCGGCCCTGCGCAATCTCCGCCTGATACGGTGTGTACGGCGTGTACCAAGCAGGGTTCTCGAGGACCATGCGCTGGATCACGCTGGGCGTAACCGTGTCGTGATAGCCGAGGCCGATGTACGAACGGTACACGCAATTTCTCTCGGCAATCCCCGCAAGCCGTTGCAGGTAACCATGCTCGCTGGTGGGCGGCGGAACATCCAGCGGTTGCTGGAGGCGGATTGACGCAGGGATGGCCTGGTCGATCAGGTCGTCGAGCGACGCGGCGCCGACGGCTCGAAGCATCGCATCGCGCTCGGCGGGAGACGGGCCGATATGCCGGCGGGAAAACCAGTCGGTCGTGTCGGGCAGATCCATGGACTATCGCGTGAGCGCTTCGTACTGCGTGCTGTCGAGCAACGAGGCCCCCGCGCCTGGATCGGTGAGCCGCACTTTCACCATCCACGTCGCATGCGGATCGCGATTGACCGTCTCAGGATGTTCCTTCAGGTCGGAATTGATGGCGATGACCTCCCCGTCTACGGGAGCGAACAGCTCCGAGACGGCCTTCACGGACTCAATCGAGCCGAATGCAGTGCCCGCCGTCAGGGTGGTTCCCTCCTGTGGCAGGTCGACAAAGACGATGTCGCCGAGCTGCTGCTGGGCGAAGTCCGTGATCCCGATCTCCGCGGTGTCACCAGAGATGCGAACCCACTCGTGATCCTTCGTGAACTTCAAGTCAGTCGGGTATGGCATCGCCTCTCCATTCCCCTGCACACGCGCGAGATGCGTCGCATGCGATACGCGGCCACGGGGCTTCGCCCCTCGACATCCCCGGCCGAGGCCTTGGCTGGTTACCCGCCTGTCGTCTCAGGACGGTTCAACAAGAATCGTCAGCGGCGCGGGCGCCGATAGAACGGCAGCGGCACGACACGCGCCCGGGCGATTCGGCCCCGGACGTCGATGTCCAGCTCCGTGCCCGCGGCAACCAACGCCCCGGGAACATAAGCCATGCCAATGGCCTTCTTCAGGAATGGCGTCTGTGTTCCGCTCGTCACCACACCAATCGAACTGCCATCGCTGACGATCGGGTACCCATGTCGCGCAATGGCCCGATCGACCATCTCGAAGCCAACCAGCCTGCGCGTGACGCCCTGTGTCTTCTGCTCCAGCAGTCGTTCGCGCCCGACGAAGGCGTCCTTGTGCCACCCGACGATCCAGCCGAGATCCGCCTCGAGCACACTGGTCGATTCGTCGATGTCCTGCCCGTACAGCCGCATGGCGGCTTCGAGCCGCAGCGTGTCCCTGGCGCCAAGGCCGCACGCAACCACGTCGGCCTGACGACCCGATTCGAGCAGCGCCTGCCACACGCGATCCGCCATGTTCGGCGGAACGAAAATCTCGTAGCCGTCTTCGCCGGTATAACCCGTACGCGAGATCGTGGCGCGGGCGTTGGCCACCTCGCCGTGCGCGAACCAGTAATAGCCCAGCGCCGCCAGATCGACTCCCGTGAGCGGTTGCAACACGTCGAGCGCCGCAGGTCCTTGAATGGAAATCAGCGCGTAGCGGCTGCTCGTGTCGACAACGGCCGCGTCTCCTGTCTCTCTGATGACCTCCGCGATCCCCGCATAGTCCTTCGCCACGTTCGCGGCGTTCACCACGAGCATGAAATGCTGCGGCGCCATGCGGTACACGAGCACGTCATCCAGGAACGTGCCTTCCAGGGTGAGCAGTCCGGAATACTGAGCCTGCCCTACCTTCAGCCTGCTGGCGTCGTTGCAGGAGATCCGCTGGACCGCCGCCAGCGCATGCGCTCCGGCAATCTCGATTTCCCCCATATGGCTCACGTCGAACACGCCCGCTCGCGTGCGAACGGCCAGGTGCTCGTTGGAGATGCCGGAGTACTCGAGCGGCATGTCCCAGCCGGCATAGGGAGCCATCCGTGCGTTCGACGCCCGGTGGCGATCGTTGAGAGGGGTTTTTCGGAGCGCGGCGCCAGCCGTGTCGGTCATGGAGACGACGTGGGGATCGTTGGACCGCTATGCGGCCCCAGACGCGAATTTCGTACTCGCTGCATCCGACCGCATCAGCAATCCTAACCCGCGAAACGCGGCAACAGAAACCGTCAACCGTCTGCGGGGCTCGGCGGGGATATCGAGAAGCGGCGCCCCGTCGTTGGTCGGTTCGGAAACGGTACTATGCCGTCTCGGGAGCGGTCAAGGAACCGTCCTTTCACTGTCCCTCCCATCTCCGCCGTCTCCCGCGCTACACTGATGCCCATGCCAGTGCGCCGGCCTCCCGTGCGTCGCGCGATCGCGCTCGTCGCAGTGGGCCTCGTGATCGCCTCGGCAGCCCAGGTGCTCGCGCAGTTCGGGGGGGCAAGGGGGCTGAGCATGCTGGGCGTCCGGTCGGGTCTGGCTCCGGAGGAATTTCCAGATCGCGACTTCGCCATCTGCCGGCTGATGTACACCGAGGCCCGCCGGTTCACCAACGGCTGGCGCACCGACTACCCGCTTGGAGAGCGGAATCTGAGCATCCGGTTTTCGGAACTGACCCGCGCGCGTGTGAGCCGCGCACCGGACGGTTCGCCCAACCATTACCTCGTACGCATCACCGACGACCAGCTCTTCCAGTGTCCGTTCCTCATGGCCGGCGACATCGGCTCCATCGGGATCAGCCCCTTGGACGCCGAGCGCCTGCGGGAGTACCTCCTCAAGGGCGGGTTCCTCTGGGTGGACGACATGTGGGGGTCTACGCAGTGGGCGGCCTGGACGCACGAGATCTCGAAGGTCTTCCCGCCACACGAGTTTCCCATCGAAGACGTCCCCCTGGACGACCCCGTCTTCCGGTCGCAGTACATCGTGAAGGAGATGCCGCAGATTCCAAATATCGGCTACTGGCGTGGCAGCGGAGGAGACACCTCGGAGCAGGGTGCCGACAGCGCGGTTCCGGTGTTTCGAGCCATCCGTGACTCCCATGGGCGGATTATGATTGCCATGACGCACAACACCGACATTGCCGACGCCTTCGAGCGCGAAGGGGACGACCCCGAATACTTCGCTCGCTTCTCGCCCACCGGCTACGCCCTCGGCATCAATATACTGCTCCATGCGTTGACGCACTGACCATGATGAAGCCATTCACTGCTGCACTCCTGCTGACTGCGCTGTTCCACCCCTCCTGGATCCCTGGTGCATTCGCCCAGACACTGGTCATCGCGAACGGCCGCATTGTCGACGGCCGCGGCGAGGTCATCGAGCACGGCACGGTCGTGGTGCGTGACGGCACGATCGTGTCGGTGTCTCGGGAGGCCGCCAACGTGCCGGGCGCGCGCGTGGTTGACGCCGCGGGCATGACGGTCATGCCGGGCTTCATCGACGCGCATCGCCACCCCATTGGCGGCGGTGCTGACTGGCTCGACGGCGATGCGCGCGTCCGCATGCAGGAGTTTCTCGACGCGGGGTTCACGACCGTGCTCTCGGCGGGCGACGACCCGACCACGGCACTCGAGTTGCGGCGGCGCCTGGAGTCGGGC